>JAWXBF010000214.1:0-49079 GCA_034439895.1 Deltaproteobacteria bacterium | reverse complement strand
CTGCTGACCATCTTTCAGCCGGGCGAGCGTTTCGTCGTACAGTTCGAGCAGTTCGGGCCAACGCTGGCCAACCGAAAGCAAAAGCGTCAGCCGCTCAAAGGCCCAGTCAAGCGATGGGTCGAGCTTGAGCAAGACGTGCAAAAGCTCGATTAGGGGCGCGGGATCGTCACCAAACCACTCTTCGTGGAAACGGACGGCCCGTTGACCGAGATCGTCCGCAAGCTCGGTGCCGCGTGGTCCTTCGAGCACCGTCAGAAATAACGCGGCAACGCTCTCGGGCAGCTGCAATTCACCTGAAATCTCTTCGAGGTCGTTCCAGCGGCTCGTGTCGCCCGGATCGGCTTCGGTCCGACGCAGGGCCTCGGCCAAACGTGGATCGAGTGCCGGGGTGTCCGACGGAATGCGGCTCTTGTTTCGTTTTCGACCACCGATATCACTGGCCATTGTTGTTTCGTCCGATCACGGGCTCTTTAAAAAAGTGGTTCAGGCGCGTTGAAATAAGCCATGGCGCAGGCAGCTAATATCGGCAGGCATGAACCCGACCTGAGGGGGTCGAGCGGGTGGTTTTTGCACCCCCAGGGAGCGGTATTCGGACTGCCTGACAAGACGGATGTGACCCTCGATCTTGCCGTGCCCTGGAACAACGCGCAAGAAATCCAAAAATATGTTAAATATCATATAGATACAAGACTGGACCTTGACGGGGCTCCCAGTCGAGCCCACCCTAGCGGCCGTGTCAGGGCTCAAAAGCCAGAGGGAAAAGCCGGCAGGCGGTGGCAAGAAAGCTGCCGCCATCATCGTTTTGGCGCGCAACCGGAAGGCCCGACACGAATACCATATCGATGAAACCATCGAAGCGGGCCTGTCCCTCGGGGGCTCCGAGGTCAAGTCGATCCGCGCTGGCAAGGCGACCCTCGTCGACGCATTTGCGGACGTGAACAACCACGAGTGCTGGTTGCACCAGATGGACATCACCGGTTACGGATTCGCCCACGCGCGCAACCACGAGGCCCGTCGCCGTCGCAAACTGCTCCTGCACCGTCGTGAGATCGACAGGCTTGCCCAGAAGCTACAGGCCAAGGGGTACACCATCGTTCCCCTGCAAGTGTATGACAAGGGTGGAAAGATCAAGGTCGAACTGGCACTCGTCCATGGCAAGCAAGACTGGGACAAGCGCGATACCGAAAAGAAGCGCGAGGCCGATCGCGAAATCGCACGCGCCATGTCGCGCCGACGCTAAACATAGTCAACACTGGTAATCGTCAGCTCGCGGGTGCTTTCGAGAAGCCGGGCGACGACGGTTTGTCCCACCGACTTTCCGATCAAGGCGCGTCCCACGGGAGACTGCCAGGAGATGTCGTTGCGATCTTCTCCGATCTCGTCTGCGCCAACGATGCGCCAGTTGTGTATGACGCCCTCTTCGTCCTCGACGGATACCTTTGCACCAAAGAAAACCCGATCGCGGCTTTTCTGCTCGCGCGGATCCACCACGATCGCGATGTCGAGCCGCTTCGCGAGAAAGCGCAAACGCCGATCGATCTCACGCAGTTGTTTCTTGCGATAGATGTACTCCGCGTTCTCTGAACGATCACCCTCGGCCGCAGCATCTGCGAGAGCCGACACCACCTCCGGCCGTTTCTTGGCACGCAAAAAATCGAACTCGGTGGTCATCTTGCGATGGCCTGCCACCGTCATGTAATTCTTTTCGTCGGCCATGGTCAGTCCTTCGTGCCGAAAACCTGGTCGTAGGCCAGCCGGATGCGGGCCATCGCTGCGTGGGTTTTGGGCAAAAGCTCCATCGGATCGATGTCCAGCGTGCGTGCGAGCACCGGATCGCCCTCGTCGTTCAGCCATTCCTCGCAGGCATCGTCGTCATGCAAGAGTCGAATGCGCAATCCCACGCGCCGAAGCCAGGCGTAATCTTGCAACACCTCGGCAAAAAGCGGCGGTGCGATCGGCAAGAGTTGCAACTCGTGCAACGACGTTAGCGCAGCAAAGGGCGACGTGGTTTGCAAGCTCGGGTGTTGCCGTCCGAAAGACAGCTGACCGAATGCAGCGATAAACTCGGCGTCGGTCAGACCTCCCGGTGACAACCGCAGGTGTCGCGCATGTTTGCGTTGGTTGCCCCGCTCTTCTTCCACCTTCGTGCGAATGCGGCGCAGTTCAATTCGCAGGTCTTCGGGATTGGCGATGGGGCTGTACGCAATCGTCGCAAGCGTTTCCGAAAACCGATCCGCCTCCTGTTTCTGAGAAAGATTCCCGCAATAGACCGGACGGGCTCGCAAAAGCGCGCCGCGTTCCCACGGGGCTGCATCGTGATCGTGATAGCGCGCAAATGCCGCATAGGTTGTGACCAGCAACCCTTGTTGACCCGAAGGACGAAGGCGCGTGTCGATTTCGTACAATCGACCTTCGGGCATCCACGCCGCCATCTGCGCTATCAAGCGCTGCGTGAGGCGCACGAACCACTCCTGATAGTCCATGCCTTTTTCGGTTGTACCCTTGTGGGCAAAAAGAAAAACCAGATCCAGATCGGAACCGTAACGCGTTTCGTGGGCGCCAACGCTGCCCATGCCAAGTACCGTCAATTCGGTGTCCGGAACGCCGTACCGCAGTGAGATCGCCTGGGCGGCTTCATGGATGGACGCGCGCAGACAACTCTCTGCAACCCGCGTCAGCTGCAACGATATTTCCGCGGGCAAAAGCGTTCCGGCCACATCGTGCAAAGCAATGCGCAAGATCTCCTCGGTCTGATAGCGACGGATCTCGCGCAAACGGCCTTCCTCGTCACCGGTTGGCAAAGTTGACAGCCGTCCTTGCAAGCCGGTTTGCCAAAATGATTCGGGTGGGTGTGGTCTGCCGATGCCTACCAGCAAGGGCTCCCAGAGATCGGGGTTTGCGATGAGCAGGCGAGAGAGGCGCGCACTCGTTCCGAAAAGGCCCGCAAGCATGCGGGTGAGCTGCGGATAGTTGGAGACAAGCGACATCAATCCCTGTGAGCCGCGCAAAACCAGATCGCGAAAGCCAAGTAACGCCCGATCCGGATTGGGGCTCGCTATCGCCTCCGCAAGCCACTGCACGGGCAACCGCGCGCGCGCCGACTCGATCGCACGGCGACTTTCAACGAGTGATACGAATCCAAGTTTTGCCAGTTCGGCCTCGATTTGCTCCGGTTCGCGCGCCGGATCAAGTAAACGCAGCACTTCTCCCGAAGGGCCTTCGGAGGGGGTGCCCATCGTGTCCGCAATGTTGCGCACGGCGCTGCGATGCTTTTCGATTTCAGACAGAAGGGCTGTGCGATCCGGAAACCCCATTTGCAGCGCCAGGCGGAACTGTGTGGCTTCGTCGGTTGGCAGTTTTTGCGTCTGCGCCCCGTTTTCAAGCTGGATGTGGTGCTCAAGCGTTCGTAAAAAACGATACGCACTCAGCAAGCTGGTGCGTTCTCGATCGGTCAGCAATCCGGAGACAAAAAGCCGCTGCAATCCTCCCGGCGTTTCGCGCGTGCGCAGATCCGGGCGTTGACCTCCGTGCAGGAGCTGCAACAGCTGCGCCACCAGCTCACAATCGCGAATGCCACCGGGCGACAACTTCACATCGAAAATTTCGGGTGGGATGCCCTCGCGAAACATATCCCGGAGGGACAGCACCTCGGCGATGATCTCGGGATCGAGCGAGCGTCGATGGACGAACGGTAAGAGGGTGGTCAATACCCTGTGGCCAAGCGCCTCGTCACCGGCGCACGGGCGGGCGCGCAAAAGGGCCTGACGTTCCCAGGTTCGACCGAAGGTTTCGTAGTACTGTTCCGCGGCTCTCACCGAGTTGCACATCGGCCCGCTGCGGCCTTCGGGTCGCAGGCGCAGATCCACTCGAAATATAAAGCCTTCTTCCGTGGATTCATCGATCGCGCGCGTCACAAGCTGCGACAGCTTGGCGTAATACTCATGCAGGGAAAGCCCCCCGGCATGGCCCTCGTCGGTCGAATAAAAATAGATAAGATCGATGTCCGAGCTGAAATTCAGCTCTTCTCCGCCCATCTTGCCCATCGCGATAACCACAAAACTCGGCGGTCCTTCGGGGCTTTCGGGTCGCCCGTGGGTTCGGCCAAGGGTGGCGTCGCAAAAACGAATGGCTTCGATCAAACACGCATCCGCAAGCCAGGATAGTTCTGCGGCCACTTCTTCGGTCGTGCCCCATCCAAGCTGACGCGCCCCGAGGCGCAGCATCTCGGTTTGCGCGAAAAGCCGCAGCGCTTTTTGTAGGCCAGCGAATTCGGCAACGTCACCAACTGCCCGGGCGGCTTCTTCCAGGAACCGTGCGCGGGGTTTCTGATTCCGCAAGAAGGGATCTGTGCGCAACCGGTCGAATCGACTCGGCTCCGCCTCGAGCAGGCGTGGCAGATAGCTGCCGCTCGACAACAGTGCAGACAGAAGGCGCACGTCTCCTTCGTCTTGCGGCAGCGTGCCTCCCTCTTCGGCGAAGCGTTGCAACCGGATCGCCGCGTGTTCCGGATCGGGACCCGCGGCGATGCGTTCGGCAAGGAGCGTGGGCGCTACTCCGGCTTCTTGAATCGGAGGGTAAAGCGATCGCTCTCGCCTATCGCGATGAACTTTGCGCGGTCAGAGGCGGCACCACCCGTACCGCTCACACCCGCCGAGCCATCGTCGCCGCTGTCCTCGGCGGCATCGACATCGGCCACCGCACCTTCGGGTGCATCCGCCGGCGTCAACGTCGGGGGCAACGAATACACGCCCTTCGGGTGATCCTTGGTGTCTTTTGCGTTGGCGTTGAACTCGGTCTTGGCATCAAGTTTGAAACCTGCACTTTCAATCAACTTGATCGCATCCGCTTCGGCGACATAGCCCTTGACCGGATCCGTCTTGCCAGGTGCGGCGCGGTGTCCTACCACACCAAACGTACCACCGGCGCGCAAGACATTCTTGACTGCCGCCAGCATCTTGTCTGCGTAGCCGTTGGCCATCCAGGTATGCAGACAGCGGATGCTGAGCACCATGTCCGCCGAGCCCGCAGGGCCGAGGTTGATGTCACCATCGGTCGACAATACGACGGTCTCCGTCTTGCCGAGCTCGGCCGAATGGTTTTCTTTTTGTTTCAGGATGTAACGAGCCTGACGGGCCGAATAATCGTCGGCGGGACCAGCCGCATCGCCCATCGCCACGGTCAACTTGCCGGTGTCGGCGAGGACCGGTGCCAACACCTTCGTGTACCAACCCCAGCCCGGCTGAAGCTCGATGACCTTCATCGTGTCTTCGAGTCCAAAGAAAGTCATCGTGATGAGGGGATGGCGATCGCGACCCCGCGCCTTTTCCTTTTTCGTGCGAATGCGCGACATGAGGGCATTGGTGATCTTCTCCTCGGTTCGGCGCGCGGGGCTTTGCTCCTCCATGGCGGCAAGCTCTTCGGGACTCGGCCCCGAGGTGGCGCATCCCAGGCTTCCAAGGAGGGATACCGTGGCGGACAGGACAAAAGCATTTCGCAGTGCGTGCATGGCCGCGGATATTACCTCAAAATGCCCCGCCGGGGTGATCCCCCGACCCGGGAGCCCACCGCGTTATTCGCGCTCGATGCGGGCGACGACGCAGGTCGTGTTGTCCACGCCACCGCGTGCATTCGCGCCCGAAATCAGCCGCTCACAAAGTTGGTCCATGTCCTCTTCGCTGGCGACGATTTCGGCGATTTCGGTATCCGGTAACATGCCCGAAAGACCATCCGAACAAAGCAGGTAGATGTCGCCGAGGCGCGGATGCTCGGTGAGCGTATCGACCTGGACGGTCGCCTTCATGCCCAGCGCGCGAACGATAACGTTTTTGTGGGGAAACGCCGCGATCTCCTCCGGCGAGAGGTGTTTCATCTTGATGTAATCGTTGAGCAGCGAGTGATCTTCGGTGAGCTGATCGAAGAGGCCCTCGCGGAGTCGGTAAATGCGGCTGTCACCGACGTGCGCCATGATGAGCGCGTCGTCGAGGAAGTAACAGGCCACAAGCGTCGTGCCCATGCCCTTGCAGTTGGGATTGGACTGCGCTTCCTCGTGGATGCCGAGGTTGGCCAGCTTCACCGAGGTGGTCAGCCGGTTCACGTGGTGACGAAATCCCCGGTCCATCTTATAAGGCCAGGTCAGCTCCTGCTCGTCGAAGGTATCGCGGTAAAATCCCGAGATGGCGTCGATGGCCATTTTGCTTGCCACCTCACCCGAGGCGTGTCCGCCCATGCCATCGGCCACCAGGCACAGCCGCTCGTCACTCGGCAGGAAATAGGCGTCCTCGTTGTGGGCGCGCTTCATGCCGACATGGGTCTCACCGGCAAAGCGGACCCTCATACCATCCAGCGGGAACGACGTACTCATGGTGTGGACTTCGATGCTAATGCCGGCGGAGGATTCGGGCAAATCAGCTGCAGCAGCGGCCCCGTCGAAACGACGAGCTCATTCTCGGTTCGGTACATATCGCCGTCGATTGTGTAGATCATGGTTTCGTTCTCTGGCAAAAGTCGCAGGTGTGCCGCCACGTGGGTGCTGGCGCGCCTCGGCGACAGGCCCTTGCCCCGGGCAACGGAAACAATGTCCCAGAGATTGGGTAGGGCTCGGGCGGCAACGACACTCATACGGTCCAGATCCTCGTCGGCCCGGTGGTTGAGCTTGAACCCCATTCCGACCTGGGCGACGGTTGCCGCGCTGATGGCCGTGAAAGTTTCGGGGTCTAGAAGCTCCCCGTCGATGGTCGCCCGACCTCGGAACGGGCGAAGAATCTGCTTGCGGTAGTGGCCGCCAACCAGGGTTGAAAGCGCGATCCTCGCCACCAGCCAAGTGGCCCGGGCGTGGCCATAGGATCCGGGTCTGTAGTACTCCTCCAGGAAGGTCGCAAAGACGCCGTTCGCAAAGACGAAGCCAAAATGAGGCCCGATCTGAAGGCAGCGGCGCGGAATCGTGACGGGCGCCCGTCCCTGTCTGAACCCATCGGCCAGCTTGCTGGCGAACCGCGCGGGATCATCCACCAAACCAAGCGAGTGGGGCACCACGTTCATGGTGCCCCCGGTGAGCAACGCGAGGGGGGGCAGGGGCTTGTCCCCGAATGCGGGCAAAAGCTGGGAAAGGGTGGCGTGAACCGTCCCATCGCCCCCGTGGATGGCGAGCACCGAGGGCGGATTTTCGGCCAGTCGGCGCGCCGAGGACGGCAGTTCGTCTGCCGTGGGGGTCAGAACCTCGCCGGTATCGCCAAGCGCGCGACGCAGCGCCTCGATCCCTTCCGGGTTCTTCCGGTTGCGCAAAGAACGCGGGTTACAAAAGAGCGCGATGCCCACGGCGCCGAAGATACCCTCGAAACGGATTCCGCAGTTAATTTCCAATGTTATCCCGCCGATGGGATCCCAGAGCCCCGCACGCCTGTTCTTGCGCGAACGGCGCGTCTGGGCTAGCCATTATACTCCACGCAAACGATGCTCCCTCCGACTCCAGGGCCTTCCGCCCACGGCGATATTGAACGAAGGCCGTTCCCGCGGCTGATACTACAGCTGTATCGCAAGCGCGTTACGGGAACGGCCTCTCTCACCGACGAATCCCACGATACGAGCCTGCTTTACCTTCGTGAGGGTTGCGCAGTACATATTGACGGGTCGAATGATCTCGACCGTCTCGACCGGATCCTCGTCGATACGGGACTCGTATCGAAGGCGGTCATCGCGCGCGCCGAACAAGCGATGGAGCAAACCGGAAAGCGGCTTGGCGAGGTACTCATCGAACTTGGTGCCGTCGATCCCCGGGTGCTACACGAATCGGTCCGGGCGCAATTGCGACGCAAGCTGAAGCGTATGTTTTTCATGCGCAAGGGCACGTTTACGGTCACGGTCACGGAACACGATTTTGGCCGTGGCGACGATTTTGAGCGCACCCGGGTCGATCCGCGCAGCCTGCTCTACCAGGGCATTCGTACTGCCTACGATGACGCGCGCCTGGTGGCCGAACTTGCGCCACTCGATGGTTACACCTTCAAGCTCATCAAACTGCCCCCCGGATTCATCGAATCCATGGGCATGTCGTCCACCGATCCGATCCTGCGCCGACTGGCCGCGGGTCCCCTGCACGTTGCCGATATCGCGGACGCTGCGTCTCGACCTGCCGAGGCAAGGGCCGCCGTGTTGGCCCTCTTGTACGCCGACTTGCTGCAGACCGAACGTGAGCTGCCGGACGGAACCAAGCATCCGTTACACTCGACGCAGGGGCTTGCGACGCTGTCGTCTGATCGCAATGATCGCGCGCCACGGATGTCACCTTTGCCTCAGGCCCACGACGACGGCGCGCCCCTGCGCGTCGTGGAATCGATACCTTCTACTGCGATTGCATCGGGGGGCGTTGTGTTGCGAAAGCGGATCGAGGAGATGCATGCCTCGCTTGGTATCGCGACACATTTTCAGCTGCTGGAGTTATCCGAGTCGGCAACGCCGGATCAGGTCGAAGCCGCGTACATGCGTTCGGTGAAGACCTTCCATCCCGACCGACTGGGCGGCATGGGGCTCCTTGACCTGGTTCACAAGGCCGAGGCGATCATGGCCAGATTCGGCGAGGGCAAACACGTCCTGACCGATCCGCAGCGCCGCAGGGACTATGTCCGCAAGTTGCGTGGCGAAAAAAGTGATTCCGAAAACGCGCGCGATATTCTCGACGCAGAACGGGTATTCAAGGAGGGTGAATCGGCGTTGTCACGGGGCGATGTGAAAAGTGCGCTTGTGCTTTTCAATCAGGCCGTGCAGCTAAATCACTCGGAGACAGAGTATCGAGCGTATCTGGCCTGGGCTCGTTACCTGGAGACGCCTGCGCGCCGATCGGCACTGTCGGGTGAAACACAGCGTTTGATCACCGAGGCCTGCAAAGATCGCCCCCATTTTGTTCGCGGCGTATTCTGGCAAGGCGAGATCCACAAACACGTGGGCAACCTCGATGCGGCCGAAAAGTCGTATCGGAGCTGCTTGCAAAAGGATCCGCGGTTCATCGAAGCCGAGCGCGAGCTTCGCCTCATTGAGATGCGTCGCAAGACGGCGCACCCGCCAGAAGCAAAGAAAGAAGAGAAGAGCGGCGGCTTTCTCAGCAAACTGTTGAAGCGCTGAACGGCGAAAGCCGAACTCCGAGCTGTTGATTATACGTTTTTATAACCGTATAATCGTTCGGTGACGACGTTTCGGGATCTTCGGCGCAAAAAGGCGCTTTCCCAAGTAGCGTTGGGGCGGCTGTCTGGGCTTCGGCAAGCCACGATCAGTGCGATCGAGCGTGGGCAAGTTCAACCGCAGGCCGCAACGATTGGGGTCCTGGCGAAAGCATTGGCTTGCGGGCAGCAGGACGTGGCAGCGGCGTGGCGTGCCACTTGGGCGACACGGCACACCGCTGCGCCGTCGCCGGGACAGAAAAATGCGATTGGCAAGACGTGGCGATTTCTAACGGGCCTGGATCAGGATCTTCGCCTTGGGTTGGTCGAAGCGTTGGTGACCGCTTGGACGCATACCTCGACTGCGTTGGAGGGCAATACCCTATCCCAGGGTGATACGCTTTTCGTGCTTCGTGAAGGCCTGACGGTCAGCGGCCACAGTTTGCGCGAACACGAAGAGATTCACGGCCATGCCCAGGCCGTTGCCCTTATCGATCGCGCGCTCGCACATGCGCCGCATTTGAACGCCCGTTTGTGTCACGAGGTTCATCGCATGGTTCAAACAGGTGTTCACACGGACGCGCTTGCGCCCATTGGCAAGTGGAAGGTGCAACCCAATGGCACCCAAGCGATATCCAGTACGGGCGGCGTGGTGTGGCACGACTATGCGGCGCCTGAACACGTTCCGGCATTGATGCAACAATGGTTGAAATCGGCATCGGGCGCTTTGCGTGACAGTGCCAGTTTGAATCGCAGTACGCTCGTTTCGGTATATGCACAATTGCACCTCGGCTTTACGGCGATTCATCCGTACGCCGATGGCAATGGGCGCGTAGCACGTTTGCTTGCGAACCTTCCTTTGTTACACGCGGGATATCCGCCTTTGATGATCGCGAAAGAAAGTCGTCGACACTACCTGCAGTTGATCGGCGACTTTTCGATAGGCCGTGGGGCACCCGTGCCAGGGCAAAAGTTGGTGCCGCTCAACACCTCCGTCGAACGATTGTGCGCATTTTTCCACGACGAATGGCAATGGAGTTTGTCACTCGTCGACCAATTCCACGAGCGGCAGAAGAAGCGCAGGTGAATGTTTGCGAACGGGGACGAAGTATATGGCGTCATATAAGACGCCATAAATGTACACTTTGTCGCTTTATAAGACGCCAATAATTTGAATCATGGCGTTATTTGGAGCATCATAAAGGTCATGAAAGTCGCCAAACATGCCGCCCTCACCCAGCGGAAGATTCTGGATTCAAGGCTTAACAGCTTAAAATCATTTGCAGATCTGTCCCGGCCACGCTCCGGCTGGCTGAAGGCGATCCGGGGTGCCTTGGGCATGACCAGCCGCCAACTGGGGACCCGTGTCGGTACCACCCACCAGGTGATCGTGCGCCAGGAGGAGCGTGAAACCAGGGGAACCATGACCCTCGAGACCCTTGAGCGAACGGCCCGCGCCATGGGCTGCCGGCTCGTCTACGCCATCATACCCGAATCTCAGTACGGAAGCCTCGAAGCCATCGTAGACCATCGTGCGCGTGTTCTTGCTCGCGATCTAGCAAAGGACGTAGCTCACAGTATGAAGCTTGAGAGTCAAGGTGTTGATATTGCAGACACGGAAGCGCAGATCGAATGTCTGGCCCAAGAACTCAAATCCAAACTCGATCCCAGACTCTGGGCGAAATAACCGATGACGAAGAAGTCATTCCCCTTTGCATACGCACCGGGCGCCACGCCGCTCGATCCCAACGAGATACAGGGTCTGATCGCGGACTACATCTGCACGCAGGGCGAGTTGAACCAGCTTGAGCAGGCGAACATTTTGGACGCAACGGCGTGGGCATCCGGCAAAGACCACAAAAATTTACTGACCGACACGTTCGCCCGCGACCTCCACAAGCGCATGTTTAAAAACGTATGGAAATGGGCGGGAAAAACCCGTCTTTCGGATAAGTCGATCGGAGTACCTTGGCAGCAAGTTCCAACCGAGCTGAACAAGCTCTTGGCTGACACGAACTTCTGGATCAACAACGGAACCTACGAGTGGGACGAGCTGGGCGCTCGCTTCCACCATCGTCTGGTCTCGATCCACGCCTTTTCGAACGGCAATGGCCGACACGCCCGGCTCATGACGGACGTCCTACGGAAGGGCCACGGGCAAAATTCGTTCACCTGGGGAGCCACCCTTGCCGCGCACGTACCCCACGAGACAGCAAGCGTTGCACGTGATGAATACATCGCGGCGCTCCGGGAGGCTGACGCGCGTAGGATCAATCGCCTCGTCCTGTTCGTCAAGTCCTAGAGCTGAATGCCCCGAGGGCTCGAATCGACATCGCATTAAAGCTGATATCCGAGCTGTCCGCATCAAGGGTTCTATCGGCCACGGGGACAGCGGTGGCCAATAGAATGCCTTCAGCATATGGTCCAAGTCACTGAAAATACTGTGGATTTCTATTGGCCACTCTCCGCGACATGGCCGATAGCGTGCCGGAAAGTGGCCGATAGAAACGTGGCGGGGCTGTGAGACAGCCCTCAACCGCCTACTCGGCTTCGTCGCCGCTATCAGCCGGCGCGTCCGCGGACTCGGTCATCATCGGGTACCACTTCTCAAAGATCTCGGTAATCTGGCGAGCCTGCTTCTCGCTTGAAACGTTGAACGAGGATTGCTTGCGGTAAGCGCCCTTGAACTTCTTGAACCGGACGATGGCCATCTTCGGCGATCGCATGACGTTCTTGGTCTTGTCGAGCTCTTGATAGAGAAACATCATCGTTGCCCAGGTGCCCTTGGTGAGGACCTCTTTGGCAAGCTGCTTGCGGACGAGGACGCCCTGATCTTCATAGTCGTAGGTGAGTTCGTCGAGTGTTTCAGCCATGGCTCTTCGTGGTTAAAGGGGGAAGGGAACGGTTCGCTCAGGGCTTTTTGCCAGGGCGAGCTTTGGCTGTCGAGGCCATAAGCATTTTGAGATTGGCCGACAGGATCCGCCGATCGGTTTCATCGAGGCGGGTAAAAGCGATGCCCATGCCAGCTTTTCCAGCTTCGGTGCGGTCCACTCGAACGACCCGACCTTCGGCGGAAATGTTCTTGCCCGAGGGCAAAGGGATGTCGAGCATCAACGTTTCGCCCTCTTCGAACAAGAGGTCCGACCGCAGGAACGCACCGCCCTCGGAAAGGTCGGCTGCATCGAGCTGAATGTCCCCGGCGACTCGGGGACCGTTCGGGGTTCCGACCATCACCTCAAATCCGGCGCGGCGGCGATCGTGTCGCCGCATGTCGCTGCCATTGGTCACAGCGAAAGCCCGACCAGGGCCGACGAACGCAATTCGACGGAGACGTTGATGCGGTTGGCAATGCCCTCGACGGTGGTCACGCGCTGATCGCGCCAAACGACATCAAGTGAAACCGGGATAGCGCCTGCAAAGCGGGCAAGTCGTTGGAGGGCTGCGCCTGGCAACAGCACTTTCCCGTCGGCGTTGGCCGTACAGGCCAGCCATTCGGTGGTGCCAAAGGGTCGGATTTCGACAAACGCACCGGACGGACCCACGATCTGCAAAAGGTGGTCCTTTGATACGTCGAGCCGGCTGCCCTCGGTCAGCGTTTCACCGTCTGCGCCGGTTGCCGTTGGCAAGGCCGGCAGCTCGGTTGAGGTCGCGGAGGAATCGGTATCGAAGCGCATCGCGAGTGTCTTCGGCGCGTTTTGCAGGATGAAGGGTCCCGCTTCGGCCACGATGCCCGAGGCGATGCCAGCCAGATCGGGATAAACCGAGGGGACCGGTCGAATCGGGGCGCCCCCATCGATCGTGAGCGTGAGTTGGGTCAAAGCCGACAGTTCCACGCTGGCCGAACGTGCGAGCAGGGTGGCCGAGTTGGCGTCGAGGGCCCGAACCACGCAACCCGCAGTTGGAGGGGCAGCGAATAGCGGATCGACCGAAGCCAGAACTTCGGCCTCGGTCATGGTCGCGGTGGCGCCGCGAAAGGCCAGGAAAGAAGCCGAGGGGGTGGCGCCAGCCCGACCATCGATGCGAACTGCCACGGATACGGACTCTGCGGTGGCCGGCGACGACGCATCGGCGGGTCGCTCTGCACCATCGCAGGCTGTGAACAACAGACAAAATACGGCCGCGAAGGTCGTCTTGCCGAGGTTCATCAGGGTTCGCATGGGGGAAAGGTTTTTACCACTCGTGGATACGACCGCAAGCGCGGACGATTCAAGAACCTTATTATACGGCGGCTTTCGAAAGCCAGCCAGTTGCGCCGCCATTGCCGCAGAAAGATTGGTAAAAAGTGCGCACCAGGGGCATTTTACGAGTCTCCGGGAACAGCCATGTCACGCATCACCATAAAAGAAGTCGAAGAGCTCGCGACCTTGAGCCGCTTGCAACTTGAAGGAGACGAGGCCGAGCGCATGCGCGGCGAGCTCGAGGCCGTGCTGTCGTACATCGACGCGATTCAGGCCCTCGATACCACGGGCGTTGAACCTTTGACCCATGCGGTTGGGTTTCCCTGCCCCTTGCGCGAGGACGAGCTCGAGCCCTCGCTGCCGATCGAGGCGGTGCTGGCCAACGCGCCTCGCAAGGACGACCGATTCTTCGAGGTGCCTCGCATTGTTCCAAAGAGCGATGGTCGGACCGAAAAAACGGGAGGCACGCGCTGATGTCTTCACGGGTGGAAAGCCTGGTCGCCTCGGGTCACGTTGCCGAAATTGCGACGGCGGTTCGCGGCGGGCAGGTGCGGGCGCGGGAGGTGGTCGAGTGTTATCTCGACCGAATTGCGAAGCACGACGGCACACTCGGGTGCTACTTGCGCGTCGATGCCGACGGTGCGCGCCGTCGGGGCGATGGCGTGGACGCCGCGCTGGCATCTGGTGCTACGGTTGGTCCGCTCGCCGGTGTGCCGATCGGGATCAAGGATATTTTTTGCACCGAAGGCATCGAGACAACCTGCGCCTCCAAAATCCTGAAGGGCTTCATTCCGCCCTACGAAAGCACCGTCACCGCGCGTCTTTCCGCGGCCGGTGCGATAGGCCTTGGCAAGCTCAACATGGATGAGTTTGCGATGGGTTCTTCCAACGAGAACAGCGCCTTCGGTCCTGTGCGCAACCCCTGGGATCCCGCGCGCGTGCCCGGTGGATCGTCCGGAGGCTCGGCCGCAGCGGTGGCCGCAGGGTTGTGCGCGGCAAGCCTTGGTACCGATACCGGTGGTTCGATTCGTCAACCTGCAGCCTTGTGTGGTGTGACGGGTGTCAAAGCAACCTATGGTCGCGTGTCGCGCTGGGGTGTCATTGCGTTCGCGTCGTCGCTCGATCACCCCGGCCCTTTCGGTAGAACCATTCGCGATGCCGCGTGGATGCTTTCCGCCATCGCGGGGTACGATCCCAACGATTCGACGAGCATTGCAGCCCCGGTGGGCAATTATGTGCAGGCCTGTGCAGGTGGCGTGAGCGGGTTGCGGGTGGGCGTGCCCGAAGAATATTTTTCAGTAGGACTCGAACCGGAGATCGAATCGGCAGTTCGTGCTGCGGTTGAAACGATCCGGCAAGCGGGCGCCACGGTGGTTCCGGTTTCCTTGCCGCATACCCGGTATGCGGTTGCGGCATACTATTTGATTTCCACCGCCGAGGCAGCCTCCAACCTGGCCCGCTACGACGGCATTCGCTATGGCCACCGCGCCACCAACGTTGGCAGCCTGGAAGAGCTGTATGCCCGCACCCGTGGCGAAGGATTCGGCAGTGAGCCCAAGCGCCGCATCATGCTGGGAACCTATGTCCTGCGTTCGGGTTACTACGATGCGTATTACGGAAAGGCGCAGCGGGTGCGGCGTCTGATTACCAACGATTTCCAGGCTGCATTTGCAGATTGCGATGTCATCGCAACCCCGACCTCGCCCATCAGCGCGTTTAAGATCGGTGAAAAAATTTCAGATCCACTGGCCCTTTATCTAGCCGATGTCTACACCGTGGGCCCATCGCTGGCAGGCCTGCCTGCCCTGTCGCAGCCCTGCGGTTTCTCATCGGCGGGGTTGCCCATCGGTTGGCAATTGATCGCGCCTCCGCTTGGCGAAGAAACCCTGTTCCGGGTGGGTGGCGCGTACGAGGCGGCCACGTCGTGGCACCAACGTCGACCCCGGGCCCTCTTTGGGACGGAGGTGGTGGCATGAGCATCGCAGATGTTTTGTCCCGCTGGGAGCCGGTGATAGGCCTTGAGGTTCACGTTCAACTGGCAACGAAAACCAAGATTTTTTCACCATCGAGTGCTGCGTTTGGGATCGCGCCCAATGGTGCAACCGATCCGCTGGTGCTGGCGTTACCAGGTACGTTGCCACGGCTCAATCGTGCTGCGGTTGACATGGCCATACGACTTGGCCTTGCGGTTGGTGGGCGCGTTCGACCCGAATGTCGATTTTCGCGCAAACACTATTTCTATCCGGACTTGCCGAAGGGCTACCAGATCTCGCAGTTTGACGAACCGATCGTAGAAGGGGGCGGGATCGAGTTTTTATTCGAGGGCAAGCCGCACCGGGTCGCGTTAACCCGGATTCACATGGAAGAGGACGCGGGCAAGAACATCCACGCCTCCGATGGGCGGAGCCTTGTCGACTACAACCGTGCCGGGGTGCCGCTTTGCGAAGTGGTGAGCGAGCCGGATCTGCGATCGGCGGAAGAGGCAGCAGAATACGTGCGGGCGTTGCGCGTTCTCGTGCGAACGCTGGGCATTTGCGATGGCAACATGGAAGAAGGATCGTTGCGTTGTGATGCCAACGTGTCCATTCGTCCCCGGGGTACGGTCCCCTACGGCACGCGTGCCGAGCTGAAAAACATCAACTCGTTCAAGAACGTCAAGGACGCTGTCACCCACGAAATTTTCCGCCAGGCCGCGTTGCTAGAGCGCGGTGAAAAGATTGTGCAGGAGACACGCCTTTGGGATGCGAACCGAGGTGTGTCGCAGTCCATGCGATCGAAAGAGGACGCACACGACTACCGATATTTCCCGGAGCCGGATCTGCCGCCGATTCATGTCGACGAGGCCTGGCTTGCCGATGCACGTTCGCGGTTGCCTGAACTTCCGATGGCGCGCATGGCACGCTATCAACAAACGCTGGGTCTTCCCGAGCAAGATGCCGTCGTCCTGTCAGCAGAACGCGAGATCGGCGGTTACTTTGACGCCGCCCTTGCACACCCGGGGATGAAAGACCTCGGCAAGCGGCTTGCGAACTGGGTGATGAACGAACTGCTCGCCCGTGTGACGGATCCACGTGAACTGGTCGATGCGAACTTACCCATCCCACCCGCGAACCTCGCCGAGCTCGTGACGTTGGTCGAAAAGGGCACCGTGTCAGGAAAGCTCGGCAAAGAAGTCTTTGCCAAGATGTGGGACGAGCGCCTGACGGCCTCTGCCATTGTGGAGCGCGATGGCCTCGCGCAGGTCTCCGATTCGGGAGAGCTTGAAGGCATCTGCGTGCAGGTTGTGGCGGCCAATCCGGACGAGGTTGCCCGCTTCCGCGCCGGTGACAAAAAGCTGCAGGGATTTTTTGTCGGTCAGATCATGAAGCAGACCGGTGGCAAGGCCAATCCCAAGGCCGTCAGTGAAATTTTGGGACGTCTGTTGAAGTAGGCCGGACGCCAGTGCAACGCTAGCCTAGTGCGTGCTGCGGGCGCCCACGGCACCTCGTGGAGAGGCCACAGACTCGGGGTCACGGAGCAGCCAGCTTCGCAACCTCCTCTGGGGTCAATTGAACGTCATACAGTTGAACCTCATCAACAAGGCCGTCGATTTGATCCGCGACACTGTCGGTATTGATGCCTCCTCCGATTGTGATCGGCGTTGAGTCCGTCGCCAATGGCCATCCCACGTCCTGACAGACTTGGACCACCGATCGTGGCGGCGGGAACATCGCGTTTGTCTCGTGATACAGAACGAAGCAGAAACAGGTGGTATGCATGGTGGAAACGTGATGTGGCACCAGAACTCGCCAGTCTTGCGATCCGCCGCAAGGTGCACCGCTTTGTGGATGAGGGCCCGAAATGATCGGGCATGCTCACGGCATCATGCACGCAGTGTCGTGGAGGAAATCCCGGCTAAGCGCCTGGAGGCACATTCGTATTGCACTTCCCAAATCGGAATTCACAGGGAGATGGGGTGCCCGGGTGACCAGGCACTGGAGACCTACGTTGGGTATCGGCCGGACGAGCCACTCACCTTGCCCGCCGAAATGAAGTCCTCAAACGTCAAACCGGTTACCGAGTTCGTGGTGAATCGACTGTTGGAAATCACAGTAAGCGTCCCACCCGGGAACACGCGGGGGAACCAGCCAAAGTCGAGTGGCCCGGCACGTCCGCGTTTTACTTCCACAAAGTTTCCTTCAGCGTCAACGAAGTCGATCTCGTTGTCACGCGATTGCCAAAACCCCAGTTTTTCTGGATTCTCGACGTTTTGAAGGTTGGCTTCTCGCCACAGATGAAACGCGACAAACCACTCAAGCCAAATCGATTGGTCTGAGTTGGGGAGCGCTTCAAATTCGCCAACAGAACGAATGGCCAACGGCGAAAACGCGAGCGCAACCGCAAGATTTACGAAATGAAAGCGCGCGGGCTTCTTCAAGTTAAAAGCCTTCTTTTCAGCTTCGTATGCCCATGCCGGCAGAACAGCCAACAGGTCCGACAACTGTTCAACATAGCCCGCGGCCACGGTGTTGTTCGCAAATCCAGACTCACGTGCCAGCTTGTTGTAGCCGACAGACGTGCCGCCGAATCGAAAAAATGCCCGCATGAGATGCGTTAGAAAGATGCGCGATCGACCCGTGCCAACGACGTCGCCCATGATCCAATCGCGAATCACTTGCAGCGAGGCGGGGGCGATGCTTCCGAATTGAACCAAATCCAGCGCAAGCGCGGGAGAGCCGCCACTCAGCATGTATGCAAGCCACGTTTTTTCTTTGAATCGCTTGCGTGCGTGCGAAGCGAATGAAGCGTAGGACAATGGCAAGAAAACAAAGTCTGTGCGCAACAACTGCCCTTTTCGACCTGGCAGGCGCTCGGAGCCACGGCGCAGATCCCTGGCATTGGAGCCTGTCGTCACAAGGAGCACTTTTCTTATCCCGCCTGCGTCCCACAGCCGCTTGACAGCCTTTTCCCATCCCTTTACGGCGGTAATCTCGTCGACAAAGATGCGACGTATCTTGGCATCGGCCGCGAAACTGTTGTCCAGATCGCGCAGGCCATTCCACAGATCATTCACATCTGCACAGTCATCTCCATTGAGGTAAAAAGCTGAGCCCTTTCCGAACGCCTCGATGGTTCCCTTGAGTTCCGTGTCCAACCAGGTGCTTTTGCCGAATTGTCGGGCACCGCGAATCACGATGATTCCCGGCGCCACCGGCAGTTCTCCCAACCCAAAGTCGATGTCGAAAGCAAACGGCCTCTGCTCGAGCGCTTCTAGTCGTGGCCAAAGTCCGGGCCGGTCGATCTCCCCCAGTGCCAGCGCTTGGTTTAGCGGGTTAACGTTCATGTTGTTAACAAGGTTAACGTTATAACCGTTAACCTGCAAGGTCTCATCTGCCGGAGCTGCCTACTTTAGATGAGCAGCAATTCGGAATCTACCCCGGTTGACGCCGTTCGTCGAATCAACCGTGTGTTCTGTTTGGGCAAAGATACTACGGAAAGTCCGAAACCAATTCGAGGCGTCTCGCAAACAGGAAACCGATTTTGAAACCTGATGTGGAATGTGAGTCCACGCGCAGGTTAAAAGATCTGCCCGGCGCTAGTGCCAGCCGCGGGCGCCATCTTGTGCTTCGGATGCGTGCATGATGCCGTGGGCATGTCCGATCATTTCGGCTAGCACGGTGGCGACCGCACAGAATTCGCCGGCCTTGCGATCCGCCGCAAGGTGCACCGCCTTGTGGATGAGGGCGCGAACCATCGCCCAGTCGGAGTCGCGGCCTTGACCGGCGGTCGGGGCGACAAAGGCGTCGAGCTGCTTTTCGTATTGTTTTTGAAAATCTGAAATGGTTGCCATGTCGAGGGTTTTACCTCGAATTCGGCCGCATGGCTCTGCAAGCCTGAGTTACAATCGCGCACATGGCACGATACGATTCCACGGGAACACCTTCGGGTCCCAGGGGTGGACAAACACGTTTGTGGGAACTCGTCGCGGCGCGCGCGCTGCCCGATGCCAACAAGGAATCCATCGATCGGCGCATCTGGGATTTGTTTGGCGAGGAGTGGGCGGTGATGTTCACCGATTTGTCGGGTTTCTCGCGCCAGGTGGCAGCCTTTGGAATCATTCACTTCTTGCAGATCATCCACGAGCAAAATCGGCTGTTGCTGCCCATCGTTGGTGCGCACGACGGCATCCTCATCAAGTCCGATGCGGATAGTCTGCTGATTATTTTCCGGCGCACCGAAAGTGCGTTGCGCGCCGGCATCGCGATGCAGGCCAAGTGTTTGGAATACAACCAGGACAGAAATCCGGAAGACAAAATACTGCTTTGCCTGGGCATTGGTCATGGGCGAATTTTGCGCATCGGAGACGATGAGATTTTTGGTCGCGAGGTCAATGCCGCCAGCAAGCTCGGCGAGGACACGGCGAAATCGGACGAGATCCTCCTGACCGACGCCGCGCGCCAGCAACTATCGAAATTTCCGGACGTGTCCTTCGAAGAACTCGGCCTGGAAGTTCCTGGCTCGACCCGGAACTTCCGGGTTGGTTACCGCGTCGGTGAATGATACCCATCCGATCAAGGTCTAATCCGTGTGACGAACTGTGTATTCAGACTCGCGTGGGCGATGGGCTTTTGGGCGGCCTTGGTTGTGGGCACCGGATGTCTGTCGAATGAACATCGTATTCCCGACGCCGAGCTGACGCGTCTTGCGAACTTGCCACCAGAGGCACGCGGTCAGCGCGTTGTGGTCGTGCAATCCATCGGCGACCGTCGGGGTCCCGCCGTGGCCGCGCAGGTGATGCCTCAATCGGCTCCGCAATACGGCCCCGGCTACGTCGATGGACCGAATGTGATGATTCACGGCGTTGTCTCCGTGGATATCCCGGTTGGCAGTCGGCCGCCCTCAAGTGGCGGGGTTGGATCCGGTTTTGTGGGGGGCGGTGGCGGTGGTGCAGCGCCCGTTCGAACGGTTCAGGGCACGCCTGCACCCGGTCGCAGCGCAGCGGGCGGCGCGGTGCCAGGCAAGGCGGCCGTGCGGGCACCGTCATCGGGTGGCGGCGGTGGATCATCGTTTGGTAGCGGCGGTGGTGATGCGGGTGATGCCTTGGTGGTTTTTGCAATCGTCGCCATTGCCATTGCCGCTTTCGCAGCGATTGGTCTCATGGTCACCGAAGGGCAAAGGTATGACGGTGCGGTGGCGATGTCGCCCGAGCAGCCGGTGTATTTACACTTGCTCAATGGTCAAGAACGCGTGTTGTCGTTGCGAGATCTGCGTCCAGAGTACCTTGGTTCAGTGAAGGAAGCGCGGGTGATGGACGACGAAGGGTCCGGACTCTATTTGCTGGGTCGCGCGCCGCTAGATCGAAATGGCTTTGCCTTCAAGCTCGACTTTGGTTCAAGTGAGGTCGCGTTCGAGAAGTACCTCATGTCGGGCTTTGCATCGAATATCCAGGTTGGTTATTTCCCTTTTCAGAACCTCGGCCTTCTCGGCACAATGTCTCTCGGCTTCGGTTCGAGCGATTTTGAGAACAGTGACTTCTTCCGGAACTTTTTCGGCGTGGAAGCGCAGGCTTTTTTGCCGGGCGTTTCTTTCATTCATTTCGGTACCTACCTGAACGCCGGCAACCGATTTGTTCAGTTTGGCGGCGTCGAACAAAGTCGTCCCGCGGTCGGGGCAGGTGCGCTCATCGAGCTCGAAATTACGACCCGCATGGCCTTCACGGCGCGCGCGGGATGGACATTTACCAATCCAGAGGCCGGTGGTTGGGACAACGATGGGTTCGCCGTCGGTGCCGGCGTGTCGATCTACTAGGGCTACTAGTGGAATTCGTAAGGCCCGATGTCGGGCTTGGTATCGCGGGCCGTGCCGGCGAGATCTCCTGATGGGGCACCCAACGACGTCCCTGCATCGATGCACATCGAGCCTGCGGCGAGTCGCAGGTTGGCCCGGTATTGTACAAACTGTGGCACCACCGACAGGTTGTTCTTGCTGCCCGTCAACTGGTTCACGGCCGCAAGGTCGATGGCAGTCAGATTCTCGTTGAAGTACAGGGCTCCGTTTGCCGCGGGAATCAGATTGTTGTTCTCGACGATGCGCGGATCCATGTCGATGCTCGATTCCCGGATGGCAGTTTGATTTTTACAGTTGCCGCCGTGGACCAGGTTGTTTCGATATGTACCACTTGGTCCCCGGGGTTTGCTTGCTGCATCGCCGATCGCGATGCCCACACTGATACAGGCCGCCGGTCGCGACAGACCTTCGATCAAATTGGAATGGACATCAATCTCGTTGCGAGAATCCGGTCCTGGAACAACCTGCAAGCCGAAGCTTATCCCCGGAATCCCGTCTGCTGCGCAGGTGTTGCCTGCGATGATGTTGTTTTCGAGGCGTGCGAAGCTGTCGAGGGCAAGTACCCCGTGGGTCACCCCCTCGGCGCATCCGGCCGTGATCTGATTGTTCGACACGACCGGTCCCGTCGCACCGAGTACAAGGCCCTGTGCTACTCTTCCGCTGCCGCCGGTAATCGTGTTGCGATCGATGCGGTTGCAGCTGCCATCGTCACATCGAATGCCCGTGGCGCTTGGCGGGAAGCCCGCACGTGAGCCCCGGATATCCGCATTTGACAGGATTGAGCAGAGGTTCGGTTTGTTGTCGGCACCGGTACAATGAATTCCGAGTGTGGCCACAATCCCGCCCTCTTGCGAGCCCGCGATGAGCGCATTGTTTTCGATCACCGCGGGGCAATCGCCCTGCACGCGTATCGCTGAAACCCGCGAATTGGCCGTTCGCCCCATCGCTTCGATGGATGCGTTGTCCACGATTCGGGGTGCCGTTCCTTCGCAGGGTCCCGCCCAAATTCCATGGGAGTCTGTGGCGCCACCGTTCGATCCAATCGTGTTACCGCGCAAGATGACAGCGTCGGACTTGCCAATGATCCTGACGGCACTGCTGGCCTGACCGTTGCCACCGCAAACCGAGGAACGTTCGATATGGGACCCCTCTGCGTTCTCCAGCAACACGGCAAACGACTCGGCCGCCGCAGTTCCACTGCCGAGTTGACCGCGCACGCCGTAGCCCACGCTGCCGTCACACACGGCGTTGCAACGTCCGCGATTGTCGAAGCTCTTGCAGGCATCAAGGAGTGTCAGGACGCTCGACTTCACGTGAATGCCCACCGACAGTTTGGCGGATTGCCCCGCCCAGATGGACGAGCGGGTTACAAGAACCTCCGCCCCGTTGTCGATCAGGACGCCGCGCATCTCTTCCGCGTTTCCTGCGGCAATGTCGCCGATATGGAGATTCGATAGCACCACCTTCTTGGCGCCTTTCACCGTGATGGCGTTCGAGCTGCGACCCGAGCCGCGGGACAGTTTGAATCCATCGAGGACGGTGGTCTCCTTGATTGCGGAGTCAAACTCGATTCCGGAATCGCTGTGTAGTTTGATTTCGGTGATGGTGCTGACGCCCAGGTTGTTTCCGTTGGGGCAGCGCTGACCATCGCTGCGATAGTTGCCGTAAACCGAAACGCCGTTTTTCATCTTTATGACGGTGGAATCCAGGAGAATCATCACGGAAGGGCTGGCGCAATCTGCGCCACCGATCACACACACGTTGACGTCTTCGTTGCTGGCCTCGGCGGTGTCGATGGCCATTTGCAAGGATCGGAAAGGCTGGGTGAGCGAGCCGTGGCCACCGGATCCGTTGGCGGCAGCCGTGGTTGCAAACACGCACCCACAGTCCTCGTCGACGGCGCCGTCGCAGTCCTCGTCACCATTGCCGCAGCCGTCCTTCTGGGTCTGAACCAAAGCGGCCACACACATCGCAGAACTTCCACCGCCGCACGCGCCGATCGTCCGTGAACACACGCCAAGGCCACAGGTCACCGTGCCAAGTTCCTCGTCGGTTGCGCCGTCGCAATCGTCGTCCTGTGCGTTGCAAGCCTCGCCGCCGGGGCGGACTTCACCTTCGCATCGGGTCCAGGTTCCCGCGGTGCAGCTTTGCACGCCGTTGCGGCAAACGCCTTTGCCTTGCGTCGCTCCCCCACCGCTGTAACACGCTTTGGGGGCGACATTGGCACCGATCGACTTGCTCTTGTCGTCGCAGTCGGGACCTGCGCAGCCGGCGCCCTGTCCGTATCCGTCCTGATCCTGATCCAGGTTACATCCTTGACAGACCACGGCGCAGACGCTGTTGTTGCACTGCCACTGCCCACATGGGGCTTTGCCGTTGAGATCTTCGCACTTCTTGGGGGTGCAGTTGGGAACCACAAGGTCCACGGATTCCATGGCGTCGACCACGACGCCCCCGCCCGATCCGCCGGTAGTCCCAGCGTCCGTCGAATTGCCCGTCCCCTGTGAACCTGCGGTGCCGGAGCCCGCGCTGCCACCTTCGTTATCCCCTGGACGTGCGCCGAGATAAGCGGGATTGGGTTCGGCACAACCCATCAATCCCGAAACCATCAAAAGGGCCGTCACCACGCTGTTGTGAAAAAGCGAATCGATGCGCATATCAACCTCCGGGCGTTAAGGCTCGAAAAAACGTCGAGCCCCTTGATTTTATCAGCGTCGGAGATCCGAGCGCGATCTTTTCGGTGTACGATTCGGACAATGTCGCTGGTTCGGTTTGCCTACACGTCGGGTAAAGGTAGTTCGCACACCTGCAATGTGGTGCATTTGGCGATGCTGATGTTCAGTGTCCTGTTGGTGTTGAGCGCGTCAAAACCCGCAAACGCACAGATACCGGATGCGATCCGTGCGGTGGCGCAGGCCGAGGCCGATACGAATGCCGGTATTCAGCGTGTCGGTCTTGTGCGGCTCGACTTTTCCGGAGACGTGCCCGAGGTCTCACGTGACTTATTCGTATCACGACTCGTCGAGGGACTTGCCGTGGCACGTTTTCAGGTCCTTTCGGGCGGCGCCGTTCGACAAAAACTCAGTACACCGGCCTTGCGCGAATGTACGGATACCGATTGTTATCCGGCGGTGGCCGAGGCGCTTGAGGTCGGATATCTTGTTTCGGGTCGCATCGAGGAATCGAACAAGAGCTACGACATCGTCCTCACGATCATCAACGGTCGGACCGGCGCCGTCATCGGTCAAGCGAGTGAGCGCTGCGAGACATGTGGCATCACCGAGGCAGCCGAGAAAGTGTCGCTCGCAACCGCATCGCTGCGCAATCGTCTTGAGGCCGTTGCCATGACGCCGGCGCACGTGGTGATTCGTTCAAGTCCGTCGGGCGCGCTGGCTGCGGTGGATGGAAAACCTGTGGGCAAGACGCCGCTCGATTTGCAACTTCCCGGTGGCCAACACGCACTTGCCCTCACCCGCGACGGTTACGAGCAACACGATCGCACCTTCACCGTGGTCAGCGGCGTCGATGAAACGCTGAATGTGGATCTGTTGCGCATCCCGAGCACCTTGCCGCTCAAGGCCCTGGGATGGTCCGGCCTTCTTGCCGGCACGGCCCTCGTTGCCGCGGGTGTTTACTTGGCACGCATCGATGGCAAGACGATTGCCTGCAGCGACGACAACAAAGACGTAAATGGCCGATGTCCTCGCATTCGCGACACGGACGCCACTGCGGTCGCCTTGACCGGTGTCGGCGCGGTCGTGCTCACGCTGGGCGGCGTCACACTGTGGGTCGTCAGCGAACAGGCGCCCGCTGCAAAAGAACAGGCGATGGGCGTGAGCTGGAGCGGTCGATTTTGAAGCCGCGCCCGGTCGTCACTTCGACATGCGCCCGAGCCCGTCGTAAGCCGCGTATTTGAAGGCCTCGGACAGCGTCGGAAAGTTAAACACACTGTTGATGAACACATCGATGGTGCCACCGAATTCCATGACCATCTGTGCGGTGTGAACCATCTCGGTTGCCCGTTCGCCGATGATATGCACCCCGAGTAGTTTCTTCGACGGTACTTCAAACAAGAGCTTCAACAGCCCATCGCGATCCCCGATGATCTGGCCGCGGGCATTGCCCTCGTAGCGCGCTCGACCGGCAACGAACCGGATGCCGGCCTTATTGAGCTCTTCCTCGGTCGCGCCCACCATTGAAATCTCGGGAATCGTATAGACCCCGTACGGAACGATCGACGAGACCTTTGTTTTGTAGTCGAACCCGAAAGCGTGACACACGCCCACGCGCCCCTGTTCCATGCTGACCGATGCGAGTGCCGGTGCACCCACCACGTCACCTGCCGCGTAGATATGGGGCTGCGAGGTCTGAAAGTGTTCGTTCACGGGAATGCGTCCGCGTGGATCGCAGGCGACCCCTGCAGCGTCGAGTCCAAGTCCCGATGTATTGCCGGCTCGCCCCGCTGAATAGAGAACCTTGTCGACATTCAAGATGCGACCGCTGCCGAGCGTGATCTCAAGTGGTCCACCCGGAATCCGCTGGATAGACGACACGGCATCGCCGAACAGAATTTCGTGATGGCCCCGTTCAATCGACGTACGCAACGCCGCCGAGATCTCCCGGTCCAAAAATCCCATCAAGGCGTCGCGCCCCTCGATGATCGTGATCTTCGTGCCGAGTGCCCCAAACATGCACGCGTATTCGCAGCCGATGACACCGCCGCCAACCACCGCAAGCGAAGACGGGATGCGATCAAGATCGAGAATCGTGTCCGAGTCCTCGACGTCGCTGTCGGAGAACGGTACGCCCGGTGGTCGGTGTGGTGAGGAGCCCACGGCGATGAGGAAGGCCTGCGACGAAAGACGCGCGATCTCAAGGCCGTTTTGTTCCACCACCACCTCGTTGGCATTCACAAACCGCGCATGCCCTTTCAATGTGGTCACGCCATGTCTATCGAGGTTTCCCCCGATCTGGGCCACTTGCAGCTCGGTGACGGCTTTCAATCGTCCCATGAGCTGGCGCAGACTGGCATCGCGATCGATCTCGAGGCTCATGCCGTAAAGCTCTCGTTTTTGAAAACCCGTCACATAAAGTGCGGCCTCGCGCAGGGTCTTCGAGGGTAGCGTTCCGGTATGGACACACGCACCGCCCACCGCGGGGCCTTTTTCGATGAGCGCCACTTTCTTGCCGAAATAGGCAGCTTGAACTGCACCCTTTTCACCTGCGGGTCCCGAGCCAATCACGACGAGATCGAATTTTTGCAAACCCATTTATTGTCCCAGCTTGGTGTTCACACGATCCAGTCGCGCCGCGATCTGCTCGTTTCGCCGACCCGCAAGGGTTTCGGCTTTTTGATAGGCGACCTTGGCTTCGGCGTAGCGCAGCAACTTGAAAAGTGCGTCGCCGTAAATGATTTGATATTCCGCCGCCCTGGGCGCAATTCGCGAGGCCCGTCGTGCGTAGTCCATCGCCTCGGGATATTGCGCACGCTCGAAGGCAACTTCGGCTAGACCGCCGATTGCTGCGGCACTCAGCGGATCGGCTCGAACGGCTTCGTTGAATGATTTTTCTGCATCGGGAAGTCGACCTTGTGCCAGCGATCGACGCCCACCCGCAACCGCCTTGGAGGCAGCGGCCTCATCCCTGGGCGTTTCTGGAACCACATCCAATTCGGTTTCCGGCTTCGTTGTGCTGCGTTTGCTGCGTTTGTTCTTGTCTTCGTCGGACGGAAGAGGAGGCGTTGGCTCGGGAGGCGCTACTGCAACGGCCGGCACCGGTGGGACTTCCAGTTCAAGTCGTGTACGCGACTGCGCTTCGAGATCTTCAGGATCCAGCTCCAAAACCAACTGGTATAGCGAGCGCCCATTTTTGCGATCCCCGCTATCCCATTCTCCGTTTGCGAGTCCGCGCAGCGCATCCGCAACACGGGCTTTGACACTCCCGGCGTCCTTGTTGGCGGTGAGTGCCTTGGCGGCCACTCGAGCTTCTGAATAGCGTCCCTTGCGCGCAGCGAGAAAGAGACGGGCGCCCTCGTCGCTGGCATCGTCTTCACCGGCCGAGCGTTTGCCACCCACGACTCTTGTGCCCTTGGCCTCCATGATCGCCTGGGCTTCGTCGGCCGACACGGCTGCTGCCTTTTGCAATTCTTTGTCTGCTGGCAGGAAGCTCAGTGCTTCGCGATACTTTGTCTGGGCGAGCTCGCGCAAGCCCGCCTTTGATAGTTCGTTTCCGGTGACGGTCAATGCCGAGGCGTAGGTTCGGCGCAGCCGTTCGGCACCCTTTGAACGACGGCCTTCCTTGCGGGCCTCGGTTTCCGCCGTGACCAAGAAATGCAGCGATGAGCCCCCGTCGGGTCGTGTGTAGTTTCCGTTTCGTGCTGCTGCATCGGCTTTTTCAAGCCAGGCGCCCACCGCTTCTGATTCCTCGGTTTCGGTGACGGCAACGCGGACAATTTTGATCTCGGGGCCACGAATGGCGCCGAAATAGACGGCAAGGGCAGCGGCAACCGTGGCGAGTCCGAGTGCACCGATGACCAGGCCCTTGCGCTGCCGTCCCCGTGGCGAGGGCATCCGATCGGCAAGTTTCTTTTGCCAGACCTCGTCCACCGGTGGCAGATCCAGATGATCCCACTCGGTGCGCAGCCCCGCCGCGATCTGGGCTTCACACAACATCGCCTCGACCACTTCCATGCGCTGAGGCCGTTGCGCTGGATCCTTGGACATCATCTGTAGCACAAGATTCTCAAGCGCCGTCGGGATGTTGCGTTCCGGCGCCCGTTTGCTGGGTGGCTCGGGCTTGTCGGTCACGTGCATCTTGAGAACTGCGACCAGTTCGTCGTCAGCAAACGGAACAGCGCCCGTCAGCATTTCGTATGCCATCACGCCAAGTGAGTAGACGTCGCTGCGGTGATCGTAGCCCTTGCCGAGCGCACGTTCGGGCGCGATGTATTCGGGCGTGCCTGCAATGCGGTCGGCATCCTCTGCCGTGTCGACGAGTCCGGCCACACCGAAGTCGACCACCTTGACGCCGTCGCCGCGTTTCTTGTCGGCAATCAACATCACGTTGTCGGGTTTCACGTCGAGGTGCACGATCCCTTTTTCGTGGCCTGCACCGAGGGCTTTGCAAACTTGGCGCAAGATCGCGACCGTGCGTCCGGCATCCAGTGCTTCTTCTTCGTGAAGTACGTGTGCGAGAGAATGCCCCGCGAGGTACTCCATCACGAAAAAGACCTGGCCGTTTGGCAGCTCGCCGAAGTCGGTCACATCGCAGATGAAGGGGCTACCAATTTTCGAGGCAGCGCGGGCTTCTTGGCGAAAGCGCTCGATCGCATCGGGTGTCCGCACGCCGTCGGCAAGGAGCGTCTTGAGTGCGACCTGCTTTTCGAGATCGACATGCTCGGCCGCATAGACCGTACCCATCGCACCATCGGCGACGTGTCGCAGAATTCGATAACGCGTTCCCGGGATTACCTCGCCGGGCGGCAGCAACATGCTCATTCAAAAATCCGGCCCGAGTGACCTTTGCAAAAGGTATCACGGAGTGCAAAACCCCGAACGCAGAAAAGCCCACAACCCTTGCGAGTCATGGGCTTCTGCAGCTCAACGGAGGCTTAAGTATTCGTCGGACTAGCCAACGGTTGCGTCGCCGCCACCGTCAAACTTGGTGCCGCCAGCGCCCGTGTCGGTCTTGATGCCGCCATCGGTGCCGCCGGTGCTGGTGCCGCCATCGGTGCCGCCGGTGGTGGTGCCACCTGCGCCTGTGCCGCCAGTGCCGGTGCCGGTGCCGGTGCCAGTCCCGCCGCCGCCACCGAGGACTGCAGCGTCAGGATCCGATCCACCGTCGTCATCATCGCAACCGACGAGGACAGCAGGGGCAATCAGGGCTGCCGAGATACCAATTACTCGAATGATATTAACGATACGCATGTTCAAGAGTCTCCTTGTGCTGACGCTTTTCTACAATTGAGCAAGAAAAGGGAAAAATTCCGAAGGCAAAATACCCGCCCCCGGCGAGCTTGTCCATATTTTTTACGTACTTGTCCACATGTTCAGTGTGTTGGAGAATTTTGGGACAGATTACGCAAGAGACTGTAATTATTAGACTTATCCGAAATGACCCAATCAAAAACCCGCCAACCACTTCGGCGAGATTTCTTTCGTTCGGTTGTAACAATTGGTGCCGCTTCGGAATCTAACGGCGCCTGCCGCAACCAGGATATTGAGTCGTCGAGGCGTTTAACCGAGGCGCTAGGCTGCCCCGGTGAGCGAATCCGAATGGCCGGAAATCGTAGGGCAGATCCGTGCCGCGTCTGCGGCAGCCGGGCTCGATATCCTTCATGCCTTCAACGTGGCGGCGCACCGATCGGCCGACACCGACGTCCGGTTCGACTTCGGCCGCCCGAACGCGCTCGGCATGCTCGTCGGCAACACGCGCAAGCTTTGGCCTATCTTTATTGAGGCCATTGCCGCCGATCGATCGCTCGCCACAACCGAACACCCGCTTGACACTTACGTGACCCAGCGGTTGAGGACCATCGTCGCGGCCGCTACCCCACGCGCCGCACATCTCGTGTTCGCGCACACGGCCAATCCCCATCCCTTCCCTATTCAGCGACTGGCCGAGCGGGTCGGTTTGGCAGCGATTTCTCCGAGCCATCTGGCGATTCATCCAAAGCACGGCCCCTGGTTTGCGTTGCGCGCCGCGATCGTGATCGACGTCGACGGGCCGGTGTCGGCGATGCCCGAACTCGAACGACCCTGCCTCGGGTGCAGTGCGCCTTGCGTGCCAGCGCTCGCGCGTGCCATCGCCGCGTGCGGCTCGACGCTCACGTCCGCATCGATAGCCGAGCATGCCACCGATTGGATCGCCCTGCGCGACGCGTGCCCGGTCGGGCGAGACTCCCGCTACGGCGACGCACAGCTCAACTACCACTACGCGCCGTCGGCGGCGAAGCTTGCTCAGGGATTGTAGCCGAGGTTTGGCCCGAGCCAGCGCTCGACACAGGTCAGCGACATGCGCTTGCGATCGGCATATTCAGTAACTTGGTCGCGGTCGATCTTGCCCAGGCTGAAGTATCGCGCCTCCGGGTGCGCGAAATAGAGCCCGCTCACACTAGAGCCCGGCCACATCGCGTACGATTCGGTAAGCAACATGCCGGTGCTGCGTTCAGCGTCGAGCAGCGTCCACAGCGTGCCCTTCTCGGTGTGATCGGGGCAGGCCGGATAGCCCGCGGCAGGCCGAATACCCCGGTATTTTTCCGAGACTAGTTCGGTGTTGCTCAACCCTTCGGTCTTGCCGTAGCCCCACTCGTCTCGCGCCCGTTTGTGCAGGTACTCTGCAAACGCTTCGGCCAGGCGATCCGCCAACGCCTCGGCCATGATGGCGTTGTAGTCGTCGTTATCGGCCTTGTACTGCTCGACCAGTTCTGTCAAGCCGATGCCGGTTGTGACGGCAAAGCCTCCGATGTGATCCGCTAGGCCCGTTTCGCGTGGGGCGATGAAGTCGGACAGAGAGCGGTTCGGTTCGGATTCTTTTGCATGTTGCTGACGCAAGAAGTGCAACTGCGCCTGAACCGCCGTACGCGAGGCGTCGGCATAGAGTTCGACATCGTCGCCCACCGCATTTGCGGCGAAGAAGCCGTACACCCCGCGGGCCTGGATTAGCTTCTGGTCGACGATCTGGTCGAGCAACGCATTGCCATCCTTGAAGATCTGCCGCGCTTGTTCGCCATATTTCTCGTGCTCGAGGATGCGCGGGTACACACCCTTGAGTTCCCAGGTGTGAAAAAACGGGGTCCAGTCGATGAACTCGCGCAGCGTGCCGAGCGGAAAATCGTCAAGTACCCGGCTGCCCAAAAATTCCGGCGTCGGTACGTCTTGTTCGCGCCAGTCAATCGTACTGCGGTTCTTGCGCGCGGCGGCCAGGCTGACGAGCTTTTGCTTTGTCCCGCTGTGAGTCTCGCGCAGGCGCTGGTACTCGGCGAGATGCTGCTCGACGAACGCCGCCTTGCCGTCGTCGCTCAGCAGGCTGGTCGTGACCGGCACCGCGCGGCTTGCGTCCAGGATATGCACGACGGGTTGGCTGTAGTGCGGGGAAATCTTGATGGCGGTATGTGCCTTGCTGGTCGTGGCGCCGCCGATGAGTAGCGGCAACTTGAAACCCTGACGCTCCATTTCGCGTGCCACGTGCGCCATCTCGTCGAGCGAGGGCGTGATAAGGCCACTCAAGCCGATGAGATCTGCCTTTTCCAGCTTGGCGCGTTCGAGGATCTTTTCACACGGCACCATCACGCCCATGTCGATGACCTCGTAGTTGTTGCAGGCCAACACCACGCCCACGATGTTTTTGCCGATGTCGTGCACGTCGCCCTTCACGGTGGCGAGCACGATCTTGCCCTGTGTTTTCACCGCTTCTCCGCGCGCAGCCATTTCAGCCTTTTCGGCCTCCATAAAGGGAAACAGGTAAGCGACGGCTTTCTTCATCACGCGTGCTGACTTCACGACCTGGGGCAAGAACATCTTGCCCGCGCCGAAGAGATCGCCGACCACACCCATGCCGTCCATCAACGGCCCTTCGATTACCAACAACGGCCTGCCTAGCTTGGCGCGTGCCTCCTCCGTGTCGGCGTCGATGTGCGTGTCGATGCCCTTGACGAGCGCGTGTGACAGACGCGCCTCGACCGTGCCCTTGCGCCATTCCTCTTGCTGCTTTGCCTCGGCGGCGTTGCCACCTGCCCCTTGCGCCTTCAGCTTCTCGCCGTGGTCGACGAGTCGCTCGGTTGCGTCGGACCGGCGGTTCAGTAGCACATCTTCGACCAGCACCTTTAGCTCGGGCTCGATCTCTTCGTAGACTTCGAGCATGCCGGCGTTCACGATGCCCATGTCCATACCGGCCGCAATGGCGTGATACAAAAACGCCGAGTGCATGGCCTCGCGTACGCGATTGTTGCCACGGAAGCTGAACGAAATGTTGGACACGCCGCCGCTCACTTTGGCGTGAGGAAGGTTTTGCTTGATCCAGCGCGTGGCATTGATGAAGTCGACCGCATAGTTGTTGTGCTCCTCCATGCCGGTGGCAACCGTCAGGATGTTTGGATCGAAGATGATGTCTTCGGGTGCCATTCCTTCTTCGAGCAAAATGCGATACGCCCGCTCGCAAATGCGGATCTTGTCCTCGTAGGTGGCCGCCTGGCCCTGTTCATCGAAGGCCATGACCACGACGGACATGCCGTACTTGTGCACGGTGCGCGCGTTCTGACGGAACTTCTCTTCGCCCTCCTTGAGCGAGATGGAGTTCACGATGCCTTTGCCCTGCAAAACCCGCAACCCGGTCTCGATCACTTCCCACTTCGAGGAGTCGACCATGAACGGCACCTTGGCCACCTCCGGCTCGCTCGCCAACAGGGAAAGGAAGCGATGCATGGCGGCGATCCCGTCGATCATGCCCTCGTCCATGCAGATGTCGATGACGTTGGCGCCGTTTTCCACTTGCTGGCGCGCAACGCTCACGGCTTCTTCGTAGTTGTCTTCCTTGATGAGCTTGGCGAACTTGGGTGAGCCAGCGACGTTCGTGCGCTCGCCTATCATCATGTACACGCCCTTTAGCTGCGTGAAAGGCTGCGAGCCCGATAGCCGCAGCGGACGCCAGTCGGTGTCCGGCACCGGAATCGATATGGTGTTTGTCGATTTCGCTCCACCGTATTGCCGCGGGTGACGGCCGTCGAGCGCCCTGGCGATCGCCTCGATGTGTTCGGGTGTGTTGCCGCAGCAACCGCCGGCGATGTTTACGAGGCCAGACTCGGCGAATTGCCCGAGAAAACGCGCCATATCGGGCGGTTCCAGATCAAAGCCGGTTGCCGACAACGGGTTTGGCAACCCTGCGTTTGGGTAGCAAGAGATAGCGACATCCGACTTTTGCGCAAGCTCGCTCAGGAACGGATACATCAAGTCCGGGCCGAGCGAACAGTTGAGTCCAATTGACAGCGGGCTCACGTGCTTCACTGCGTTCCACAGTGCCTCGACCGTTTGCGCCGAGATCATCGTCTCGCCACCGCGACCCACGGCGGCCGAAATCATGATCGGCAGCAACTTGCCGTCTTGCTCGAACACTTCTTGAATCGCGACCAGCGCCGCCTTGGCGTTGAGTGAATCGAAGATGGTCTCGACCAACAGCAGGTCCGACCCACCGGCGATGAGCGCGCGGACTTGCTCGACGTACGCTTGCTTTACCTGATCGAATGTACAGACGCGAAAGCCCGAATCGTCCGCGTCGGGAGAGTTCGAGAGCGATACGGTCAGCGGCCCGATCGCGCCCGCCACGAAGCGCGGTTTGCCGTCTTGATTCGCAACACGATCCGCCCACTCGCGACACTGTCGGGCTGACTGTAGATTAATCTCCCAGGCGAGATCGCTCAGGTGCCTGGTCTCGATGATCTTCTGGTAAAACTCTGGATCCTTGCGACCGCCGCGCTCGCGCGGATCGTCCACGAAGAACTCGCTCTGCGTGATGCTGGTCGCACCGAAGGTGTTGGTCTCGATGATGTCTGCCCCGGCCTCCAGAAATCGCCGGTGAATGTCACAGATCATCTTGGGCTGGGTCAGCGAGAACAGGTCGCCGTTGTTCAGCAAATCCTTGGAAGAGCCCTTGAAGCGCTCGCCGCGGATGTCGGATTCCTGCATGCCATAGGTACGGATGGTTGTGCCCATGGCGCCATCGATGATCGCGATGCGCTTTTGGAGCAGGTGCTGTAGCGGATGCAGAGGCCTCGAATCGTTGCCGCTCATGGTGGGGCTTATTACACGTAGCCGAGCGTGAATTCAAAGACCTCGCGTGAGAACGCGGTGTGTTAAGGGCTCAAGACCACGGGCGAATTCACCGAATACGAAGGGGAGCGGGGTGTTCCTGCGTTTTGCCTATGACCCGCTACAGCGATCGTTTCGAGCCTCTGGAGGAGATAGGATCGGGGGGCATGGGTGCCGTCTACATGGCCCGCGACCACCTGACGGGCGAAACCGTGGCGTTGAAGGTTCTGTTTTCGCGGGAAGGACCCAACGCCGCGCGGTTCGCGCAGGAATCAAGTTTGCTTGCGGAGCTTTCCCATCCCGCCATCGTTCGCTACGTCCACCACGGCACCGGCCCGGAAGGGGAGCCGTATCTTGCGATGGAGTGGCTCGACGGGCATTCGCTTGAAGAGCGCCTGGCGCGGGGCGCGCTTTCGGTGGTTGAGACGGCGGCACTCGCGGCGAGGCTTCTCGATGCGCTGGCCGTCGCCCACCGACATGGTGTGGTCCACCGCGATCTCAAACCGGAGAATCTTTTCTTGCCCGACGGACATCTCGCGCAGGCGAAGGTCCTCGATTTCGGAATCGCAAGACGAATGCGAGACCAACGACGCCTCACCCGGGCGGGGGCAACGCTGGGCACGCCGATGTACATGTCGCCCGAACAGGCTCGGGGTCAGGGCGACATCGACCACAGGGCCGACATTTTTTCGCTCGGCTGCGTGTTGTACGAATGCCTGACCGGACGTCCGCCCTTTGTCGGTGATACCGCAATGGCGGTGCTTGCCAAGATCTGCCTGGAATCGCCACGTCGACCCGGCAAGCTTGTGAGCAATCTGTCGCCGGTTTTTGAATCCATGGTCATGGCCATGCTGGAAAAAGATCCACGCGATCGTTCATCGGACACGGCGATCTTGGCGCGGGAATTTTCGGCTTACGAGGAACGGCTGCGTGCCGCGGGGGCGCGCCTCGCCGACGAGGAGAAAGCGCGCGCCCGTTTGCGAACGCCCTCGTCATTGACCGCGCCGGAACAGCGGCTGTTCTCGGTGGTGATGGCGACGTTGCCACGGAATCGAGCAGCCACGGGTGGTGTGACGGCCAAGAACAACGAAACCGACGACGGGTTGCTGTTGCGCTTGCGACGCTCGCTGGCGCAATTCGGAGTCAAAGCCGACCGGCTGTACAACGGTTCGTTCGTGGTGACCCAGGCGGGCGATGGCAATCCCGTGGAACAGGCCGTGCGGGCCGCGCGTGCTGCCTTGACGCTGCGGGCGCTCGTTCCGGAGGCCTCCATCGCACTTTGCACGGCTCGAACCGATGAGCGCGAAACATTGCCGATTGGCCAGGTGTTGGAACGAGCCGGACGTCTCGTCATGCGGGCTTCGCCTGGGCAGGTGGATCTCGATGAAGCTTCGATCGAGCTGTTGGATATGCGGTTTTCAGTCATCCGGAACGTCGACGGTGGGGTCGTGACAGGCGTGCTACAGTTTGAGAAGGGCCTCTGTGAGCCGGTTCGATCGATGTTCGGGCGACCGCTGGCCTTCGTGGGCCGCGATCGCGAGCTGGCAGCGCTCGAGGCGCTCTACGACGACGTGGTGGATCGGCAGAAGGCGCAGATTGCACTCGTCATCGGCAAGCCCGGCAGCGGAAAGTCGCGATTGCGACATGAATTTCTTGAACGCATTCAGAATCGCGGTGAGCGGATGTCGTTGCTTGCGATCTATGGCGATGTGGTTCGGATGGAGATCTCATTTGGGATGTTGAATGCGGCTGTCGCCGACGATCGGAGCATGGCCGCAAGCCTGCGGCCCGAGGCCCGTCGAAGGCGGATATCGTCGCACGTTCCAACCGGTGTCGCTCTGCAAAAGCAGAGGGATTCGTTCATTCGCTGGATCACCGAGGAATTGCAGGAGAGGCCGGTCGTGTTGGTGATGGAGGAACTGCAGTGGGCTGATGCCGAAACACTCGGGGTGGTCACGGCGTTGCTCGAACAACTGGAAAACAAACCGTTCTTTGTGCTCGGCGCCGCCACCGACGAGCTCGACGAATGTTTTCCCGGGCTCTGGAGCAAGAACGCACTGAATCGAATTCCCTTGCCGCCGTTGACCCACAAGGCAGGACAGCGCCTCGCGCGGGACTTGCTGACCGACTGGCAAGAAGACGGCGTGGCAGCGCTCGTGTCGCGTGCGGACGGCAATCCGTTGCATCTCGAGGAATTGTTGCGTTCGGCACTTGGGATGGGCGGACACAGTGTGCTCGAATCACCGGCCGGACTCCCCGATCTCGTGCGCGCGCGCGTCGCGAGCCTTGATGAGCCGACGCGGCGTTGCCTGGGGCTGGCCAGCGTACTGGGTGAACGGTTTACGCGACGGGCGCTGAGTTTTCTTCACGGTGACGACCCATCTGGGCTTGAACGATGTTTGGGCGTGCTGTTCGACCACGAAATCATCTTTCCCCGGCGCGCGGGCACCGTTGAAGATCTTTCGTTTGGCCATGAACTGCTTCGTCAGGTGTCGTACGAATTGTTGAGCCATGACGACCGGAGTGCGGCACATCTGCGCGCAGCCGAGAACCTGAAGGCAGCGCCCGATGCCGAGCCGCTTGTGCTCGCGTACCATTACGCGCTCGGAGCGGATGTGGGACAGTCCCAGCACTTCCTGAAACTCGCCGAGCGTATCCAGAACCCGGACTGATCCCTGGTAGGATGCGTTCGCGCATGCTGCGTCGTCTCTCTCTTCTTGGCAGTATTTCCTTTGGGCATGGTGTTGCCTGGGGGCTTGTCAGCACGTTTGTCCTGGTGTTGACGAATGCCGGTCTGAGTCCATTTCAGCTATCAAAGATTCAGTCCGCCATCTGGATCCCCTGGGTCTGCAAACCCTTCATCGCGCCCTGGATCGAGCGGATGCCTATCACGCGATTCGGACGGCAGAGGCCGGTGATGGTCGTGACCGGGATCGGTCTTGTACTGTCGGTGCTGGGGATCGTCGGCGTTTCACCCGCAGCGTCGTTGCCCACGTTGATCGCGCTTTTCGTATTACAGAATGTATTCGCTGCGGTCCAGGATGTGTCGCTGTCGGTGGTGCTACTTCAGCAAGTCCCCGAACCTGAACGCGGTACGAGCTACGGCGTGGTCAGCGCCACCAAGATTGCCGGGGTGCTGCTCGGTGGCCCTGCGTTCATGGCACTTTCGCCACGCTGGGGTTTGACACCGCTTGTCTGGGTGGCTGCCGCGTGTGCACTGTTGCCGTTGGCACTTGTGTTGCGGATGGACGATCCCGGTAGGGATTCGGAGAAGGACGGGATATTGCGCTCGCTCTTGAAGGCGTTTTCCCCACGCTCGACTCGCATCGCCGCGGGGTTGGCGCTCTGTTTTCTGGCGGGCGAGGGCCTGCTTACCTCGATCACCTTTCCGCTCTACAAGAATGAGCTGCACCTGAGCGACGACCGGATAAGCTTCCTCACCGCGACGGCAACTGTGCTTGGTGCGGCTTGTGCGTTGCTTGGTGGATGGGCTTCCGATCGACTGGGACGAACGCGTGTGATTGTGGTGGCAACGGTCATCTATGCGCTGTCCGAGTTCATGTTCGGTCTCGGCCGGGTGTACTGGACGACGCCGGGGTTTGTGCTTGCCTACACGATCATCAATGCGATGGCAGCGGGCACGGTGTTCGCCGCCATCATTCCGCTCTTCATGTCGTACTGTCAGCCTGGTGTCGCGGCGACCCAGTTCCAGGTGTTCGTGGCGCTTTACAACTTGCGCAGCGCCTGGACCATTCCCGTCGGTGGATGGTTGGCCAAACAGTGGCCGGTTTCAACGTTGTTTGTTGTGGCCGCGGGGCTTGATGTCTTGCCGTTGATGTTGCTGGTGTTCCTGACGTCGCAGGCAAAGTCCAACGTTCATACCGCCAAGAGTTGAGGACGCATTCGGCGGCTTACGGGATCAGTCTTTGCGCGTGGCCTTGAGCGCCGCTGACCAACTCGAAACTTCATCCAGCAGCGTGTTCAACCTGCCCAGGTGATGAGGGCTGGGCTTGAAGGTGCTGCCGTTCTCAAAGTCACTGTGCAATGACAAAGCCACCTGAGAGCGTACGGTGGCCACCTTGACCTCAGCCAGAATCAAGCGCAGTTGTTCGACGGCTCGGGTGCCACCCGCAGCACCGTACCCAACGAACCCCGCCGCTTTGTTGGTCCACTCGGCATAGAGGAAATCAATGGCATTCTTGAGGGCCGCGGAAGGTCCGTGGTTGTACTCGGGCGTCACAAATACGAACCCATCGTAAGTGGCGACCTTGGCTGCCCAGGCCAACGTATGGGGTTTCGAATATTTGCCCATCATGGGCGGCAGGGGCTCGTCGAGCAACGGCAGGTTGAAGTCCTGGATGTCCAAGAGTTCAAACTGGGCATCGGTGCGCGACGTCGCATTTTGCAGTACCCATTGTGACACCGCGAGCGCTTTGCGACCGGGGCGTGTGCTTCCTGTGACGACGGCGATTTTCAACATTGAGCTGATTGGATGCCAAGCCGAACGGAAGGGTTGCGAGGCAAGCCTAACGCAAACCAGGCCAAGTCGAAGCTCTCAGGTTTCCCGATGACGCGATACGCAGGTCATTGTCGTGCAATTCCCTGTGGGCGTGCCCGTGCATCGATTGTTCACCTGAGCCGACGCGGAAGTTACGCCCAGGCGCGCGAAACCTACGGTGGCTCTTGTGCCAAGAGTGTCGCCACAACAATCCCCATAATCGGTGCCGCGACGATCGCGATCCATTCACTGGTGCCGAGGCGAAGACAACTGCCATGCAAGCGTGGCATACCCCATCCGATGGTCGTGCCGATTGCGCCGCCTACCAACACGTCGCTGTGAAAATGCTTTCCGGAGTCCGAAAGCGCGCGCTCATGTTCGCAGCGCCTTTCGCACGGGCCAACAACTGGCCGTGATTTTTACGAGAATGGGGCTTTATGCCTATGTCCGATCGTTGATTTTGGTGGTTCAATATGGACTTGGCTGTTTTCTGCGAAGATCACGAAAGGAAGTTCAACGTGTCGCAATACCGTGCTGTATCGAGGTTGATGCTGTTTTGTTGTGTCACCGCATGCCAATCTGGCTCGTCCGGTGGATCTGCCTTCGACAACGGCAACGGAGGTGCATCGGGTGAAGGAGGGAATCCCGGTGGCGATGGTGGCAACAGCGCATCGGGGGGCTCGGTGGAGTCGACGCTGGGCGGAACCTCGGGAACAGGTGGTGGCGGAATGACTGGCGGCTCCGGTGGCGCAGCGGGCAACCAAGCCACGGGGGGCATCGGGTCGACGGGTGGAACGGGAGCCACCGGTGGTACCCTTTCGATGGGGGGAAGTGCCGGTAGTACGGTTCCCGCAGGGGCGGTTCCCATGTTCGTGGCGGTCGGCCGCGGAGGGCGACGCATCATGTCTTGCGACAAAGGTAGAACTTGGGTCGCCAATCAATTCGTGTCGACCCAGGATGGCGAACATTCGACGTTCACCCCGAAGGGTCTGACGTACGCCAACGGAACCTTCGTTTTCCTGTCGGGGTGGGGAAACCCGAGCACGACTTGGATCTCGCGAAACGGTGTTGATTGGCTTGAACAGAAGCATCAAACCGGTTTTGCGGGCCTCGGCGTGGATGCCGGTCAGTTCGTACTGGTCGGCACCAACTACCACGAAGGCTCCAAAGACAATGGTAGCACGTGGACCAAGTTGAGCGCGGCAACAACCGATCTGGGTCGCGAAGGAGCCGCGTTTGATGGCATTTGGGCTGCAGGATCGGACGGCACGGCCCGTGTGTTGCGAAAAGGAACATCTTCGTGGGCGAGCATCGCAGGCTGCACCGGAAGTCGGCACGGCGGGATTGGAGCCGATGGCGGATTTATGGCAGGCCTTGGTATCATGTTGTCGGTTGGAAATGAGGGAGACGTTTGCGGCGTCAATGTGGCCAATGGTACTGCGATTGCTGCGAGCAAAATCAATGCAACGGTGCGAGGAAAACCCGCGTTCGTTGGCGATGGATTCATGATCGCCACGGGCGATAAGATTTTCTCAAGCAGCAACGGCGTCAACTGGACAACGCGCACGCTCCCCATGGCCGTGCGAATCGATTTGGTCGCCCGCGACGGCATGGGCACCTATGTCGGCATTAACCTCGACGGCAAAAGCTTCTTCTATAGCGACGATGGAATGACTTGGACCAAGGCGATTGCCCCACAGGGCAACGGCATGGTTGCGGTTCGCGCGGGGGCCGGGTCGCCGTCTGCACTGTGCAAACTTCCCTGAGAGGGAACCAAAACACTGCGCGCCAACTGTCGAAGCAGGGGGCGCTCTTCGGGGAAGAAGTGGCGCGGACCTGCGCGGACCGGGTGTGCTGACGGAAGGCTATTGGGGGGTCGCTAGCGTAGCCGTAAATTATGCCGTAATATTTACGCCCAATTCGAGCCGGTGTTGACGCGACGCTCTCGGTCCTGGACTTCTATTGTTGGCCCCTTCCACCATCCGAAACGCGGAAGATTTCGCGCTGTAGTATTCCCCTTTTCTTGCGGATCCATCGTGCTACAGTGGTGCCCCTTCACAGTGGAAACGCTCGAGCCCACACACGCTCCTGCGCAGAACCTCGACAGCGAGGGGCGGGCACAGAAGCAACAGGAGGTCCCAAACGGGCCTCCTCTTGTCGTTCAAGAAGAAGAAGCGCTTCTGGCCATCGTGCTGCAAAAGATCGATCAAGCCGACAAGCCCGAGCGCCCAAAGGCACGGACCGACGATTTCGCATCGATGATCGAACTTCGCGACGCGATGGCCGAAGCGAAGCTAGAAGATCAAGCGTCGCTGCTCGAACAAATGCATCGCATCGAGGCGCTCTCGAAACAGCGAGGCAAGGGAAAGAGCGGTCCCATCGATCGCAAATCGCCCTACTTCGGTCACCTTCGCCTCGAGGAAAACGGAAAGCGGCGCGACGTACTCATCGGTCAGCGCGGTTTCGTTGAACCGGGCGGTGGCGTGCAAATCGTCGACTGGCGCAACGCGCCCGTGTCGCGGCTTTTCTACCGCTACGACGAAGGCGACGCCTACGAGGAGAAGCTGGGCAACCGCGATGTCGAGGGTGAAATTCTCGCCCGCCGGACCGTTACGATTCTGGATTCCAGGCTGCGCAGGGTCACGAACTCGGAACTCACGTATGCGCGCGATCAGCTGACCGGTAACTGGCGCGAGATCAACACAAAAAGCGCACGCCTGCGGGTCGAGCGCGATGGGCGGGCAGAGCTCACAGGTGGGTGGCCGGCGAAGACTGCAACCGACAAACAAAAATCCGAGACGCTCACAAGAGGCCGCCTCGGAGTGGATTCCTCCGGCGAACGGCGCTCGGACAAGTTTCTGCCCTCGATCGCGGCGCTCATCGATCCGCGGCAGTTCGAGCTCATCAGCCGTCCGACGTCCGGGCTCATCGTGGTTCAAGGTTCGGCAGGCAGCGGCAAGACGACGATTGGCTTGCATCGCATCGCTTACCTTTCCTTCACGGATCCCAGGCGGTTCAGCGCCAATCGGATGTTGATCGTGGTCTACCAGCGCGCGCTGGCGACATACGTATCACGCGTGTTGCCATCGCTGGATGTTCCCGGCGTACCGGTGATGACCTTTGCGTCGTGGGCCGAGAAGATGCGCGCCGAAGTCTTGCCGGCCATCAGCGGACCGTTGTGTGAAAACACGCCCTCGTCGGTTGTTCGAGCGAAATCTCACGGTGCGATGTTGCACATGATCGACGACGCACAGCAGGAAATCGCGACCTGGTGTCGACAAGAGCTCGAAACGTTTTTGCGCGATCGCGCTTCGCTTTGTCGAAATGTCCTCGCCCTGTGGGATAGCACGAAGGGCCCCGTGGATGCCCGCGTGACACAGTTGGCGCGCTGGTCGGCACAACCGAACGTTGATGCGGTGGACCGTTCCACGATCGAATCGGTTGGCAAGCGACTGCGCGTGCGTACCCGCGACGTGGTGGCCGAATGGGCTCGCCTGCTGACGGATCGTGCCGCCCTTGCCGCAGGCCTTGCGAAATATGCCTCGAGCGTTTTCACCGAAGGCCAGATCGACAGCGTGCACAAGTGGTGTGTCGAACGCGAACGCATCCGCATCAACGCCAACGACGGTGGCGGTATGCGCTCGATGTATGAAGAGGGGGAAGAGGCAGGGGACGAGGACCGTTACGCGCTTGATCCCGAGGACGATGCGCTGTTGTTGAGGATTCATCAGCAGCAGCGGGGGCCACTCGCCAACAAGAACGGTCCCATCCAGTACGAACATCTGATGATCGATGAGGTGCAAGATTTTGCGCCAGTTGAACTCGCCGTATTGCTCGACAGCACGACGAGCGCTCGATCAATCACCCTGGCCGGGGATACGGCCCAGGCGATCGCGCCGGAGCATGGATTTTCGCGCTGGTCCGACATGCTGGATGATCTGGGCATTCCGCACGATCGGGTTGAACCGCTTCGAGTGTCGTACCGTTCGACCCGTGAGATCGTGGATTGTGCGGAACACGTCCTTGGACATCTGGGCGGTGACGTTCGTCCGGTTGCGCCGCGTTCGGGGGCTCCGGTCGAGGCCTTTGGTTTTTCCGCGTCGGGTGAGGCTTGCGAATTTCTGGCTCAGGCACTGAAGGAGCTCATTCGGGAAGAGCCAACGGCCTCGGTTGCGGTGATCGCAAGACATCCGGAGCAAGCCCGCATGTACTACGAGGTCCTGTCGGCCGCCGATGTGCCACGGTTGCGATTGGTGTCGGAACAGGATTTCTCGTTCACCCCCGGCATCGATATCACCGATGTCCGTCAAACCAAGGGTCTTGAATTCGACATCGTGATCTTGCTTGAGTGCACCGAGGAATCGTACCCAGACAACGATCTGTCGCGCCGCCTTTTGCACGTGGCGATGACCCGTGGCGCACACCAGTTGTGGATCACCTACTCCGGCTCGCCGTCTCGACTGATGCCCGAACCGTTGCGGGCATAGGGCGGAGTTGGCAGGGCGCCCCTTGGGGCGTTAAAAGGCCAGCGACAGGGCGCCTTGCGGCCAAGGTGTGGCGACAATGTTGCCGCTCCGCATATACGGGTAATTTCCTGTGCCAGGAGATTGGGATCCCCTGATTGATTTCATCGAATCTCGGTGAACTTTTCACCGCAACCTTTGTGGCGACCCCGTCGACAACGGGGGATGCGTGCATCGAGAAACAATCCCCGTTCCGCTCCGTCGTCGCGAATCGTCGCCCTGTCTCTTGCCGAGGAGTTTCTCGCGAGTGGCGAATCCGACGCTGCGTATCGCGAAGAGATTCTGGATACGGCGCTGATGGTCGGGAGTTGGCTTGCCGAAAAGGGCAGACCGGGTCGCTGGGATACGATTGAGATCGAGGCGCTCACCGAGTCGATTGGTTTCTCGAACAACCATGATCGGGATGGATTTTTGTTGGCCTTGTCTGGGCTGATTGGTTACGCGGGTATTGTGGGTCAATTGAGCGCGCCTCGCACCCGCGGGTATTTCCGGGAGATTGTCGCGCTGGCTGCTGCGCCCCTGTTGGCTGATTTCCTGGGTGGTGCCGAGGAGTTTTTTGTCGAGCCACTGAACTGAGGGTGTGCTGCCATGGTAGCGACGGCGCGTTTTTCGCGATACTCGGACTGTTCGATCTGGAGCATCGCGTTACGCGGCTGGTGCCGACAAAGCCTCAGAGATACAGGCCAACCGCCTGGAATCGTTCGAGAAAAGTAAGTCTGTAAGGTTTCGGGCGAATCCTGCACTAAAATGTATTAGGGGATCTTGCGGGATGGGCAGAAAAACGAACGTCTCGAAACAGCAAACACGTTTCGATGGGGTCCTGGAATCGATCTCGCTGTCATTCCAACCGATCGTGCGCTGCTCGGAGAAATCGGTTCTCGGGTTCGAGGCCTTCGTCCGTTGCGCGGAACCCGATCTTTGCGATGGCGCAAAAATTCTTGCCACGGCTGGCAAGCTGGGGCGCGTGGACGAGCTGGGCCGCAGAATTCGCGAGGTTGCGGCGCAGTCGGTGGGCGATCTGCCGGAAAACGCGTTGCTCTTTGTCAACGTTCACCCCGACGAATTCTCCAAAGGCACCTTTTTCAATTCCGACAACCCTTTGTTCGATGTGGCGCGCCGGATCGTCGTCGAGGTTCCCGACGATACCTCCGACGAAGCATTCGAAACGCTGACCCGCCATCTGCAATCACTGCGTGCCATGGGTTTCCGTTTTTCGATCGACAACATCGGCCGGACAATGGGTTGCGGGTTCTTGAAACATCTCGATCCCGACTACGTGAAGCTCGATCGGTCCGTTGTTCAGGATCTGCAGACGTTGATTCGAAAACACAGAGTCTCGGCGGCGTTGATCAAGTTGTTTGCACGTGATCTGGGCTTGACGGTTATCGGCGCCGGCGTTGAAACCGCCGCAACGCGGGACCTCCTTGCATTTCAGGGCTGCGATCTGCAGCAGGGGTATCTGTATGCAAAGCCGGGGCAATCATTCGCGCCGCCTCGTCCCGGGTCTCTTGATGGGCTGGTCGAAGACAAAGCTGCCGAGGCATCGGCCGATCAGGCCATCGCGGTATCGACTCAAAGTCAGGGACAGGATCCGGCCTTGCGCGCCATGCAGGAGCTGGTCGGGATTTTCATTCACGAATTCCGCGGTTCGCTGAGCGGTGTGCTCTTGCCGGCGGAATTGGCGCTCGAAGACCAGGGAGATGAAGAAGAGCGCACGGCCGACATCAACGGAATCATCGCATCGGCAAGAGCAGCACAGACAACGCTGGATCGGCTCGGATTCCTTGCCGACGCCTTTACGAAAAGCGGATGCTGCAACCTGAATGATGTGGTCCGTGGGATGCAATCCGTGCTTGGAGAACTTTTCAAGTCCAACGTTCAATTCGAATACACCGCCGATCCGTGCCAGGTTTCGGTGGGCCTCCGTGGGGTTGAACACCTGCTGCTCACCGGGTGCATCTTGCTCGGCAAGCCCGTTGCGGCGAACGGCGGAATCGTCCTACGCACCAGGCTGCAATCCCGCATCAATCCCCTGCACTATGCGATCGAGATCGAGTCGTGCGACCGGGATCTATCGGTCGCGCAAGACGCCACGGCAGCATCTCACTGGTTCGCAGCGCAGTTGCGTCGTGCCGTTGGCCGTTTGGGCGGAACGCTGGTGATCGACACCAACGGCGTTTACAACCATGTCACCCGAGTCATCATCAGTTTGCCGCCGCTGGCTCCAACAGCGCAACATGGGGATAACTCTACACCTCGCATGTAGCGTCACGGCCGACGGGCCTCGGTTTTCCAAGGTGGCATTCGGTTTCGTGCGCCCAGCGGATCCCGGAGCTGAACCGAAAGCTGCTCGCCCAAATCGCCCACGACTATCTGAAAATCTTCTGACAGCGCTCTCTCCACCACGCCGACCGTAGCACGGTGAATGGCACAGACCTCGTTGATGCCAAGTGTGCCCGCCCTGTTCAAACTGCGGTACTACCCGCCGCGTTTGAGGAGCAGCCCATCGCCCGCAACGTCTCGCGAATCCGAAGGCGTGAGCATTTCCGGCAGCGGGCTTTAGAACCGCGCGGAAAACGTGACGAAGGGAATACCCATCACAAGGCCAGTGTCCGCGTCCGGGTGAATCGGGCGAAGGAACGCGAGATCGACTGCGATGCTGTGGCTGAAAAAACGCACGCCGTAGTTGAACAACAACGCTTCTTCACCGAATTCGAAATCGCCGTTCGAATAGACTGCTGGCAAATAGAGTTCGCCGATGAACTTGACTATCCTGCCCAATCTTCCCGAAATGCCCGCAGACATTGTCAGAACGGTTCCATCGTTAAGATCAATATCACCCGAGGTCGAACCCAATACGCCGTACCCGCCGCCCGCCAAGGTCAAAACCCATTTGCCCTCGGGATCGAGAATTCGATCGTAAAGTGCTTGAATGCCTAGCAAAGTCGCGTTTTCACCGTCGTTCGCGAAGATCGCCACGGTAGGCTGCACGCTGAAGATCGACAACGGTCCCTTGTGCAGTCTGTACTTCGCTGCGGCGACGAGGACAAACGGAAAATCCTCGGTGACGGGCAATAGTGTTGTGCCGCTTATCTGCAAATCATCGGTGATCCCGTAGGTCAGACCCGCAAGTAACAACTCGTAGCTGTTGAAGGTCAGGTCCCCTTCGTTCAAGGTCTCGGCGGTGGGCACAAGAATGTTCCGATCAACGGCTGCATCCCCTGCTCGACGCGCTTCGGCGGGAGTTTGGCTTTGCGCGGGTGTCGACTCTTGTGCGCTAACCTTATTTGCATTGGTGAACGCAAAGGCCATTAAGCCCGACAAACAAACTGATTGAACCCGTTTCATGTGAAACGACAAGAGCATGAAACGCAGTTTCCTTCAACAATTGGCGCAGGCCCGTGCGTCGCGACCATCCGACTGGGCCTCTTTCAAGAACGATTCCTGCGTAAAGATTACTGGACCTTGCTTGCGTCTGCGCACGGGGCTGGGGCCATGGCCGCGCCGTTGGCACGCTCATGTCATAGTGGCCAAGCTCTGCGCAATAGGCCCACGCGTTGGAACCAATCGTCGAGGGTTCTTGCCAGCCGATTGCCCGCGCGAACTAGAGGCGGGTCAATGTGGAAGCGTCCAGAGTTGATTGGTGCCGAAAAAGAAGGCTGTGGGTGATATCCCAAGCGGCCCGCTCGTGCGCGGGGTGAGCACGAGCTCGGGTTTGCCGCCGGCGACGAGCACCCTAAAGATGCGGGGTGTCGGTTGTCCGAAGTTCTGGCCTTGCGCGAACCAGTAGATCCAGACGCCGTCGGTGACCAGCTCGCGCGGTACATCCTGGTCTGTCGCCAACGTCTCGATGGCCCCGCCGGCCACCGGGCCTCTCCGAATATTTCCATCCGGGGAGTCCTCCGACCAATAGACGAAGCCGCCGGTCACTAGAAGGCGCCAGGGTGATCGCTGACCAGAGTAGAGCGTGGTCGCTGCGCCCCCGGCCAGCGGGAGCCGGCGGATCCGTCCATCGTTGTAATTCCCCCAGTAAAGGTGGGTGCCATCGACCGAGAGACCGCCGGGCTCCGTCTCGCCCAGCGCCAGCGTCTCAACGGTGCCACCCCCGAGCGGGGCCCGGTGAATCGACCCGTCTTGCCGCTCCGTCCAGTACACGGCGGTCGCATCGACGGTCACCCCCTGCGGATAGTCCTGCCGGTTTGCCAGCACCTGGACGCCACCCCCCGCAATGGGTGCTCGCACGACCGAACCGCCCATCTCCCCAACAGACCAGTAGGCGAACCCATTCCTGAGGGCGATGCTTGCGATCGGCATGCCCTGCGCCAGTTGCACGATCGGACTCCCCGCGAGAGCCCTCGCCAGCACGGCTCCACTGTGCGTGCCCCAGGCGATCGCCAGGCCGTCCACTGCGAGCACCGTCGGCTGATCGCAGCCACCGATCGGTATGGCGTCGGAGCAGGAGCCGACGGTGCCGACGGTACCGACACACCAGTCGGACCCGACCCCGCAGACCGGCCCCCCTGCGCTGCCGGCTGCAGCAGGCATTCCGCCTGGTGATCCGACCGCTCCCACGCCACCAGCCTGGCCCGCGGCTCCCGGGGTACCACCGCTTGCCTTACCTCCCGATTGCGTCGGGCTCGCGAACGAACCGCCAGTGCTACGGTCCACGGCGGTGGGCGCAGCGTCGGCCTCGGGCGACAGAGGCAGTGCAGGCACGCAGGCCGAGCTTAATAGCAGCGCGAGTCCGATCCCTTTTCGCATCCTTTAACTCAACCCGGATCGCCCGGGATTGCAAGAAGCTGCAAGCCTTCGTCTTACCGCTGTATCTTGGGTTCCAACAACACCAAGCACTTTTCTAGCGTGCCTGGATTGAAACTCGAAAACTGGAGCGATTTCAAAATGATTCTGGGAAAAGACCCGCTGGCTAGCCGTCGCCTCGATCCAATGAGCTTTCGATCATCTCTCGTTCCACTGCTGATGTTTTGCACTTTTGTTGTGGCCGCCTGTGACGACCACGATCGGGTAAACGGCAACACGGATGCAGATTCGCCCTTTGTGCCCTTTGGTGACTACCGTTTCGCAACACGTTTTGAGTATCCTTTGTCGGCGGCTTTTCCTGGCGCAATCGGCGATGCCTTTGCGCTCCTGCGATCGTTGAAAGCAGATCCCGCCGCTGCCCTGGTCGCGGCGGCCGGTGGTGTCGGTGTTCCCGCTGTCGATTCGCTTTACGGCATGGTGCCCGACACTTTGAAAGGTCGGTTGAATGGTTGGATCAACACCAGCCTCAGAAAGAAATCGGCCAACGGGACCTCATTGAGCGAAACCATCGACCGAATCATCCTCATCGGAAACACCGTCGTTACGGATTTCGGGGTGGATACCGCGCTGACCATTGCCAGCGACGGGCCGACCGGAGCAACCCATCTATTGGTCGCACTCCGTTTCTTCCCACCCTCACCCCTTGATGTCGTTTCCATTCCCCGAATTGATCCTCCCGGAATTGTCACACCGATGCCAGCGGTCCTCGCGGTCTCGCTCCAAGCAAACGGCACCGACCGTTACGCACTCACGATGGGGCCGCATCGCTTTACCCTAGCGTACGGCGATTACGCATGGATCGCCTTCAACGGGGCCTTGCACCAAAGCACCGGCAGCGACTTTCTCGCCCTTATGATCGCGTTGGTCGATTGCGCCGCGATGGCAAAAGAGGTTGCCAAAGAATGTGTGGGACCAATCTGCGTCGGACACGAGACCGACTTGCGAGATCTTTGCGAGACAGGCCGCGCCGCAATCGCGAATGACGTAAAGAAACGATTCGTGTCCGCGGGTTTCGATGCCCTCGATTTCTCGAGCGGGATCGGAACTATCCAAAGGAGTAACAAAGGGATAAGCGTTGACCAGGGCGTTTGGAATGCGACCGTCAGCAACGGCCAGGATTTGCGCCCTGTACCCGCCACGTTTGTAGGCTCACGGCAGCCCTGAACATGGCGGCGGCCGCGGGACCATTTGCGCTGCGACTGCCTTGGGCGATCGTGTCACAGGATTCGAGTCAACGACAGATTGATGCTGCCCTTGCAGTAGCCGATCCCATCCGTAGGCTCGGG
>JAWXBF010000213.1:0-44304 GCA_034439895.1 Deltaproteobacteria bacterium | reverse complement strand
CGCGCCATGCAACCCGGTTTAGATGCGTTGATCCACCCTCGTTCCACCGTCGATTTTTTCGAGCACTACCACGAGGGAAATCCGCTGGTGGTTCACGGCCACGGTGAGCCCATTTCGCCCTTGACGTCGTTGCCGTTCTTGCAGTCGCTCGAAGCGCTGTTGCATTCATGGCCTCGACCGATCGAGGCGCATCTCCCCGATGTCAGAGACGAGGCGAGCGCAATTCAAACGAACGGCACCGATGCTCGTAAGCTATTCGCCAACGGCATGGGGCTCCTGTTCAGCGAAGCCAATCTTGTGTCACCGATTCTTGCCGACTGGCTGCAGGCGATCCGCAAAGACCTGGGGATCTCGGCTTCGACCTACGGACGGTGCCTGATCTACGCCACCCCCGACGGAAAGGGAACGGCGCCGCACTTCGATCACAACATCAATTTTGTGATTCAGATTAGCGGAACCAAGGTATGGCGTCTGGCACCCAACCGTCACGTGTCGCATCCAATGAGCCGCCACACGATGGGACTGCCGTCCGATCCAGAACTCTCGACCTACCTGGAAGCGCCACTGCCGAAGACAATGCCCGACGACGCGCTGACCTTTGAGTTGTTGCCCGGTTCGCTCTTGTTTGTGCCGCGCGGTTTTTGGCACGCAACCGAAGCACAAGGCGACGCCGTTTCGCTGAACTTCACGTTTACAGCGCCGACCTGGATCGACCTATTCACCGCTGCACTTCGCAGCCGACTCATCACCGCGCCGCACTGGCGAGAGACGGCGGATGGCGTGTCAGACCCAGCCCGACGAGATGCGGCATCGCTGCGCCTTGATCTACTGCTATCGGACCTCGTGCAAGACCTCCCCAACTGGCAAGCGACCGATATTCTCGACGCAACCGAAGGTGACACGACAATCAAGTGAAGATGCAGTGGACGTTCTGGCCACAATATGCAAAATTGGAGCGATGATGTACTCGCGACTCGGCGCCGGAGTGATCTTGATGAACCTATTGACGGCGGCAACGATGCCCGCTTGCAAAGGTGATGGTGACACGAATGGCTCGGGCGGAAGAGCACAAGGTGGTTCGGGCACAGCGGGCGAAGGCGGCAACAGCGGACAAACAGGCGGCACCGCAGGATCGGTGGAAACCGGTGGCAGCGGCGGTACAGCCACGGGCGGCGCGGGTACGGGCGGCTCCAAAACCGGTGGTACGAATGCCGGCGGCACCGGCGGTACAGCCGCAACCGGTGGCACGGGCGGCAACCCGGCTGCGGTTGACCACTTCGTGTATGTGAGCGGAGGAACCGATACCGACATTGAAGGATTCTCGTTCAACTTGACGACGGGCGCGCTCACCAGCATCGGCAAGGCAGACGGCGGCTTTCGTCCAACCTACCTATCGTATAACCCGAATGGCAAGAACCTCTACGCAACCAATGAGGTGGGCACGGGTACGGTCAGGGCGTTTTCAATCGCGACAGGCACCGGAAAGCTGACAGAACAAACCACCCGAAACTCCATGGGAAGTAGTGCCGTCCACACGTCGGTCCATCCGAGTGGAAAGTGGCTGTTCGCTTCCAACTACAGCAGCGGCTCTGTCAGTGTCTTTCCCATCGACGCTGTGACCGGCGACATCGGTGCCATCGCCGACAACAAAAAGACGGGGGACGAATCCCATCAGATCATGGCCGATCCCGCGGGCAAGTTCGTTTCGGTTCCCTGTCGCGGACCAAATCAAGTTATTCAGTTTTCCTTCAATGCAGATACAGGCACGCTGACCCCGAACAATCCCGCAACCGTAGCGTCGGATGATCCCCGGAATATTGCGTTTCATCCAACGGCCAAGTGGGCCTATCTCCTCAACGAGAAACCCGCCAATGTCGTCTCATTTGCGTACGACGCTGCAACCGGAACCCTATCGTCACCGCAAAAGTCGGCATTGGCCGCGAACGAAGCCTGGGGCTCGCGCGTGGTGGTCACGCCCGATGGCAAGTTCGTCTATGCCGCGGGCCGTGACACCGGAACCATCTTTGGGTTTGCCGTGGACCAGGCCACGGGGCGCCTGACAGCAGCCGGGAGCACAAACACCGGCATTGCGGTACCTCGTGACTTCACGGTCGATCCCACCGGAAACTTCCTTTTGGTTGCAAACTCTACTCTAGGCAACATTGCCGTACTACGAATTGGCGCGACCGGAACGCTGACCCGGGTGGGCAACAACACACCGACTGTCGTCGATCCGCAGGCGATCGTCGTTGTTCCAGTGCCGCGCTAAGGTACTCGGAAACGGATTGAGGCTGGCCGCCACCGATCACTCCGGCGTAATCGGGCGCAGTCGATACGCGCCTGATGTGTGTTCACGATTGAGATGGCAGTCCCGTTGACTCCACCAATCTATAACCAATAGAATGCGCCAGGCATCGACGGTTTCATTGCCATTGAACGCTACATTCTCAAACAGCGCGGCGTCTTTGCAAGCGCCTCGGCGCGCCCACCGGTCTCGTTTGAACCGGATCGACCGCCTGTTGGCTTTGACGATCAACGCTGTCGGTTCGACTCCGGCTTCGTGAGCATTCCGCGTTGAACAGAAAGACAGTTAGAAATGACGACACGCCGATTGCGCAGCCACGAATGGTTTTATGGCCGCGATGAGCTTGGATTTCAGCACCGCGGAGCATTGCGTTCGATCGGCATCGACATGGATGCCTACCATGGTCAACCGATCATCGGCATCGCGAACTCGTGATCCTAATTCAACAACTGCAACTTGACGCTGCGTGATCTGGCAGAGGCGGTCAAGCAAGGCGTGCGCGAGGCGGGCGGCATTCCGCTTGAATTTCCGACGATCAGTCTCGGCGAAGAGCTGATGAAACCAACCGCGATGCTGTACCGCAACCTGATGGCGATGGAAATCGAGGAGAACCTGCGCAGTTATCCGGTGGATGGCGTGATACTGTTGTGCAACTGCGACAAGACGGTTCCTGCGCAATTGATGGGCGCCGCGAGTGCCAATCTTCCGGCGATTCAACTCAACGGAGGACCGAAAGACGCCGGGGTTTGGCAAGGCAAGCGCCTTGGCAGCGGAACCGATCTCTGGAAATTGTGGGACAACGTTCGTGGCGGCAGCTTGCCGCAAGCATCCTTCCACGAGATTGAGAAACAACTGTCGTGCGGCCCCGGAGCCTGCAACGTCATGGGAACGGCCTCGACGATGAATGCCATCAGCGAGGCCCTGGGTATGATGCCCGCAGGCTTCAGCTCGATGTCGGTGGGATCGTCAGAGCGTACAGCCGGTGCGCGCGAAGCAGGCGTGCGAATCGTTGGAATGGTCGGCGAGAATCTGCGCCCCTCCGACGTGATGACCCAAGAAGCGTTCGACAACGCCATCTGCGTGTTGCTCGCCCTCGGTGGCTCGACCAATGCGATCATCCACCTGCTGGCGATTGCCGGTCGACTGGGCGTGGATCTGACCCTGGATCGCTTCGACACTTTGTCACGCAACATCCCGTGCATCGCCGACGTTCAACCTGCCGGAAAACATCTGATCGACGAATTCCACGAAGCAGGGGGGGGTCCCTGCCGTCATGAATCGTATCTCGAATTTCTTGAACCTGGGATCGATCACGTTGTCGGGACAGCCAGGGACCGAGGTCCTGTCTCGGTTTTCCGTTCAGGATGAAACGGTGATACGGTTAATCGATTCAGCCGTCGCCGTACCACCTACGCTGGCGGTCCTGCGCGGAAACCTCGCGCCGTCGGGCGCTGTTCTCAAGGTGGCAGCGGCTTCGTCCCGGTTGCTCAAACACTCGGGGCCCGCATTGGTCTTCGACAACTACGAGGACATGCTCACGCGCATCGACGATCCCGACCTCGACGTCACGGCCGAAACGGTATTGGTGCTACGCAATGCGGGACCGCGAGGTGCGTGCGGGATGCCCGAATGGGGAATGCTGCCGATCCCGAAGAAACTGCAGGCCGCCGGCGTGCGCGACATGGTCCGCATGTCCGACGCCCGCATGAGTGGAACCAGCTTTGGCACAGTCGTACTACACATCGCCCCCGAGGCGGCGGTGGGGGGGCCTCTCGCGCTGGTACGGACGGGCGATCGCATCACACTCGACGTCGAGGCACGCGCGGTTTCGCTGGAAGTCACCACCGGCGAACTGGAGCTCCGCGCCAGATCCTGGACCCCACGAGGCACCGCCCATCTGCGCGGATATCCGAAACTTTACCTTGAGCAGGTGCTGCAGGCCGATGAAGGGTGCGACCTTGAGTTCCTGCGCCCTCGCAGTAAAGCAGAGCTTGCATTCGTTCCGCCGCTCGTGGGCCGTTCCTAGTGGGTGCGCAGGGAATCGAACCCCGAACCAAGAGATTAAGAGTCTCCTGCTCTACCAATTGAGCTACGCACCCGGTGTATTCAGTTTTTTTTGCGCGCCCCGAGGGAATCGAACCCCCAACCCTCGGCTTCGAAGGCCGATGCTCTATCCAGTTGAGCTAGGGGCGCAACGGCAATCCGAACTCAGGCAGGAATATAGCGGTCATCGTTTTGAACGTTAGGCGGCACAATATGCGGATGGGCTTGCGCCCTGTCAAGCACCGCCGCCACCGCCTTGAACGAAAACCCCGGCAGCGTCAAGGGGTCGGTTTGGGAGCCGGTTTGGGGGCCGGCCGACTCCGACGCAACCAGCTCGGCCGCAGCGTCTCGATGAGCCGCTTTTTCATCGTGTTTGCGTCCTTGTGGACGTCGATATCCTTGATCCGCTCGAGCGACTGCCGAACCAACGCGATGCGGGCATGATCCGCGTCCGAACAGGGAACCGACGAGCCGTTCTCGCACAGTTCCAGGGCACGTGCAGTCGATTGAAAAGCCGTCGGCATCTGGAAATGTTCCGCCAGGGCCAGACCGCGTCGAAAGTGCAGGCGGTGGTCAGCGCCGTTGGTTTGCAGGGCGGACTTGAGGACCGCAACCGCGAAATCGGGGCGCCCACCATCCACCAGCAAATCCGCCATCTCAAGCGCCTCGTCAGGGGACAGCGGCGCGGGTTGACTTTGCAGTTCGGCCAAGCGCGCCTTGCTGTCCACATCCAGCGCGAGCGCCGCTTTCACCTTCACATCCGGTCGAGGCAAAAGCACAGCAATCGCCACCAACAGGAAGAGCGCAACGTCGAGGATCCGCAAGGGGCGCATCGTCCTTGTTCTTACCAGTGCTATCCCTCTGGGGGAAGAGGCTCCGACGCGATTGGGGACTGGCCCCCACACCCTAAAATGGCGATCGGGAACTTTCGCCCCGCATCGTGGCATTTCGCCACAGGATTGCCGCCTTCCCTTCCGTCCACAACGGGTTTGAGACTGGACACGACCTTCGAAATCATGGCATTCAAAATGCTTCAATACGGGCGAATGAATAATTCGCGAGTCTGTATTGATTCCTGAGTTACCCACTTGCAATGGGTAGGGGTTTTAGCTGCACGAACCGACCTGTCCGATCCGAGTTCAAGGAGGAACCGATGAGTGTTCTCAAGTTGCTGGCCGACGCGTTTCACGAAGGTGGATGGGGCATGTGGCCCATTCTCTTCCTCTTGATGTTGACGATGGCGATTGTCATCGAGCGTGCTGTGTTTTTGCGCAAAGCCGTTATCGACAAGGAAAAGCTTGTATCGTTGCTGCGCTCGCAGATCTCGGCTGGCAATATCCAGGGAGCCATCAAGGTGTGCTCCGGCAACTCCACCCCGATGACCCGCATCGTTCAGGCTGGCCTCATGCGTGCCAACCGCAGCGATGTCGAGATCGACGCTGCAATGGACGAAGCTTCACTGCGCGAACTTCCCAAGGTGGAAAAGCGCACGGGTTATCTGGCGATGCTGGGCAACCTCGCAACCCTGGCGGGCCTCCTCGGCACCATCACGGGTCTCATCAAGTCGTTCGCAGGCGTCGCCGGCGTCGATCCTTCGCAGAAAGCCACGCTGCTTTCCAAGGGGATCTCCGAGGCCATGAACTGCACCGCTTTCGGACTTGCCACCGGCATCATCGGTCTTGCGACCTTTGCATGGTTGAACGGCAAGACCCAGAACATCATTGATGACATCGCTGAGGTCCGAAAGAACGTCGGCAACCTCCTGTCGCTGGCCAAAGCAGCGGCGCGCGGATAACGAATTTTTCAAACGGAACGACGAAGGAGACCACCAGATGCAAAATATAGCGGAAGCGTTCAAAGAAGGCGGATGGGGCATGTACCCAATCCTTGTGATGTTGATCATGATCCTCGCGATCACGATTGACCGTGCAATGACACTGTCCAAGGCGACCGTGGATGTCGACAAGTTGTTGTCGCTCATCAAATCGCAGATTGTTTCCGGCAACGTTCGTGGCGCCATCAGCACCTGTGAAGGCTCGCCCGCACCGCTGACCAAAATCGTTGCGGCCGGACTGCGCAAAGCAGAAGGCACCGAGCACGAGATCCAGCAAGCGATGGACGAGGAGGCGCTGCGCGAGTTGCCCAAAATCGAAAAGCGCACCGGGTATCTCGCAATGCTGGGCAACCTGGCAACGCTGGCCGGTCTGCTTGGAACCATCACGGGCCTCATCAAATCGTTCGCGTCGGTCGCCGGCGTCGATCCCTCGATGAAAGCCACGATGCTCTCCCTTGGTATCTCGGAAGCCATGAACTGCACCGCCTTTGGTCTTGGTGCCGGTATTCTTGGTCTCGCAGTCTTCGCCTGGTTGAATGGTAAGACCCAGGGGATCCTGGACGGCATCAATCGGGGCTGCGTGGAAGCGCTGAACTTGGTTATTGCTGGCCGTTCGCACCAGTAGTCGTCCACCCCCGCGGAGGAGCAACCCATGTCCGTTTCAGTAGATACAGGTGGTAAAGGTGGCAAAAAGCCGCTGAATGCCGATCTGAACCTGGTTCCGTATATCGACCTTCTGACGTGCATGGTGGCCTTTCTGCTCATCACGGCAGTCTGGACGCAGCTCGCACGTTTGGAGGCGAAGCAAAAGGCGGTTGGGCAAGCTTCCACGGAAGAGCAGCCGACCATTCCCACGGTTAAGATCACGGTCATCATCAACGAGGAGGGCTACAACCTCGTGGTCGATCAGGATCAGACGCCCATCCCCAAGGTGGACGAGAAGACCTACGACACCGAGGCGCTGTCCGAACAGTTGAAGAAACTGAAAGAAGCGCACCCGGACAAGAACGATGTCATCGTCGCTTCCGAAGATGCCATTCACTTTGAACGGGTCGTCCAGGCCATGGACACCGTGATCAGCGCCCGGTTCACGGACGTGTCCCTCATCGACGCCGGTGGCGCGGGAATCTAAGGAGTCTGCAATGCCGATTCGCGCACCCCATTCACATCTGTTCAGCTCAATCAACCTTCACGTCATCAGCGGAAAGCTGGGACACGGTGGTCGTCGTGCAGTGTACGAGGCACTCAACCTCGTGGCCTACATCGACATGATGACGATGCTCGTCATCTTCTTGTTGATGTCCTTTTCGGCCACGGGTGAAATCGTCTTCGTGCAAAAGAACCTGGTCTTGCCGGACGCTTTGAACTGGTCCGAACTGGATCGCGCACCGGTCGTCAGCATCACGAAAGACGTTGTGACGCTTGACGGTCGCCAAGTGGCAACCGGTGATGACTTGAACGCCGATCCAGCAACGGGCGACTCCAAGCTCACCGAGTTGCACGAGAACCTCGTGACCTTGAAAAACAACTACAAGCTCTTGCACCCCAATGAGGACTTCCTCGGAAGCGTCGTGCTTCAGTGCGACAAGCAGGTTGAGTTCAAGGCGCTGAAGAAGGTCATGTACACCGCAGCCCTTGCCGGATACGCCAACGTGAACTTCGCGGTACAGCCGAAGGTAAAAGGCGCAGCAGCCGCCGAGTAGTGGGACGCGGCCCCAACCCTTTGACCCCGGGACTGGCCAAGGCTAACCCCGGGTTTTTTCTTTTGTAGCACACCATTTTCGATTCGATGCCGGGGGTATAGAGATCATGCGGACCAACCAGAACAAACTCGCGACACTGCTCGGGGCCCTGTCACTTGTACTGAGTGTTTCGGCGGGATGTAACGACCCCAACGATCCACGCACCTGGGCCAAGCAGCTCGACAGCTTGCGCACCCAGAAGGAAGCGCTCGACAACCTGGCCCGAATGGAGCCCGAAAAGGCGCGCCTGGCGCTGCCCGAGCTTACGAAGCTTTTCGAGAATTCGGACAAGCCCGAACACCTCCGCGCCATTGCGCGGCTCAAGGATCCATCGACTGTCGATCTCTTCATCAAAGAACTCGACTTTACGTCGGACGATTTCGAGAATGCCACCATCGCCGTGGGCTTTCTTGGCGACATGAAGGTGAAGTCAGCGGTTCCGGCACTGGGCAAGGCCGTCGGCCGCTCGTTGCCGATCAAGTCACGCGCCAACACCGTGCGTCTTGCAGCCATTCGGGCGCTGGCCACCATTGGCGATCCAGCCGCAACCGAGCCGCTCACCCGCGCATTGACCGGATCGGCTGACGAGCAGGACTTCTTGCTCAACAAGAAAGCCGCGCTCGCGCTGGCCGAACTCGCTGACGCCTCCGCCATTCCCGCGCTCTTGCAGGGCTTGTTCATGACGGGCCGGGGCGCAAACGTATTTCAAGAGTGTCGGCTGGCACTGGTCCGCATCGGCGAGCCGGCAATCGCTCCGCTGATTGCCCTCTTGCAGCGCAAGAACCCCGAAGTCGAGGCCATGGCCAAGAAGCAAGACTTCTCGGACAACGGCATCATCCCCTACAAGGCCGCATACGTGCTGGGCGACCTGCGCGCCAAAAAGGCCGTGCCAGCCCTGCTTGAACAATTGAAGCAACCACAAAAAGGCGGCGAGCTTTCCTCGGTGTTGATCGCGCTCGGCCAAATCGGCGCCCCCGAAGGCGTAGATGCGCTCATCGCGACGCTCAAAAACGACAAGATCGAACCTGGTGTTCGCGCCGCGGCCTCGAACGGTCTTTCGATGTCGGGTGACAAACGCGCTGTTCCCGTATTGCTTGACATCGCAAAATCCGGCTACGTCGTGGTTGGCGGCCAAAAAGCCTCTGACCTGCGCGCCAGCGCTGCCGTCGATCTGGCCCGCATCGCAGGCAAGGAATACTTCGCCGCTTTCAATGCCATCGCCGAAAGCGAAAAAGACGCGGAGGGAATATTTGACGCGGTCCTTGAACGCATGGAACTCGCGAACACCTGTGACAAAGACATTGCGTGTTACGCAAAGAACCTCGATGACGAAAGCCCCGCGCGCGCCGAGAAAGCCGCGTTTGCGATCGGCTTCTCGGGTGATCCCAAGAAAGGGATTCCGTTGCTCCTCGGCGCGATGAAGCCAATTGCCAGCCTCAAGCACGAACGGTTCCTGGTACACCAGGCGATTCTCTACGCCCTCGGCCAGCTCGCAGGCAAGGGCTGCACCGAATGTGTCGAGAAGCTGAACGCTCAGATCGAAAAAGACGAAAAGAGCGCGCTCCGTATTCCGGGCGCGGGCGATCTCCTGGGAGAAACCCGCGTCGTCCTGGCACGAATCGCAGCACGGTGATGTGCCGACCGCTTGAGCGGCCCGAGTTAACGGGCGCGGCGTTTGCCGTCGTATTCCACCACCACGACGGTGTGGATACCGCCGCGCACGTTGAAGTCGCCTTCCACGCGGGCCCGGCGCGGCTTCACGGCGGCGACGAGATCATCCAGGATGGCGTTGGTGACTGCTTCGTGAAACGCCCCTTGGTTCCGATAGGACCAAAGGTAAAGCTTCCACGACTTCAACTCCACGCAGACCGCATCGGGAACGTATTCCACCCGAATCGTCGCGAAATCGGGCTGGCCCGTCACCGGGCAATTGCAGGTGAATTCCTGTGTCTCAAACCGGATCACGTAGTCGCGATTCAGGTTGGGATTGGCAAAGGTCTGAAGGCGCGTGTCCGGAACGTTCCGGGTCGCGCCGAGGCGATTGCCCGAGGGCTGTTTTTTTATCGGCATTGCCGCGAGGATAGCGGCCCTCATGCGTTGACACCAATAGAACGCGCAGGATAACGTCCGCGTTCATTGAGAGGTCTGTGATGACAATGGAAAGTGTTGGTTTTTCTCGTGTTCCCGCCGCCAGTCGGTGGATCGCTTTGGCGGTTGGATTGGTCAGCCTTGGCGTGGGGTTTGGAAGTCCCTCCGTGAGCTGGGCGGATGCTGTTGCAGGGCGCGTCGAGCTGCCACGACAACTTGCATCCGGTCGACGTTTCAACGGCTACTGGCGCGTCGAAAACGGAACGGTACCGGTCAAGGATTTGCCGTCAGGCGCCGTGGTTGTTCTGGAGGGCGCGGCTGGCGCGGCCCCTGAAGCGAAAACTTATGCGGTCAAAATCAATGGCTATGCGCCCGACAAGGCCATTCTGATTGTGGGCCCGGGCTCGGTGGTTGAGATCACCAACGAGGATCGGGTACCGCACGATTTCTCGACACCGTCTGACACGAATCTTATGCCCATTGAACGGCTCAGCCCCGGCAAGATGCGGCGACAGAAATTCGCAACGGCCGGCATCTTCGAGATCCGATCGGCTCAACACCCAGCAACCAGCATCACGGTCGTGGTTGCTGGCAACCCACACGTCGCCGCCGTCGAAGCGGGCGGCGCCTTCAAGTTTCCAAACGATGTCGCCAAGGGACCGGTCAAGTTGAAAGTTTGGGCCAAGGGCAGCTACGTGCACGAGGAAACCATCGACGTATCGAGCTCAAGCAAGACCCTACGCATCGAAGTGTCGGCGCAAGTGGACGCTGCCAAATAGATTTTTTGAAACGTACTACCGGAGCTGGACGAAATGTTCCTGAACAAGTTGTGGTTCATCCTTGTGGCGTTGACGGCGGGCGTGTCGTTGACAGTAGCCTTCCTCGCACCGCAATCGGCTGGTCGCCAGCTCAAGCAAGCCGAGGCCTCGGGCCTCGATCGGGCGCAGTACGCGGCCGATGAAATGCTGAAGGGCGATACCCGCAAGTGGATTGACTACGCGGCAGGCTTGAGTCGTGACGCCAAGATCACCGAAGCGCTTGAAAACGCGAGCCGCGGTGCAGGCGAAGAACGCATGCTGCACGAATCCGTTCGTGGTGCGCTTGGCGCGCTCTTGCCCGATCCGGCCGCCGCCGGGATCGCGCTTCTCGGCGCGGTTGACATCAACGGCAAGGTCATCGCGCGCATCGGCCAAAAAGAAAATGAATCCGGAGACTCGATGATTGGCATCGAGGTCGTCGGCGACGCACTTCGCGGCTTCATGACAGATGGCATGCTCTCCGATGACGGAAAGTTGATGCGTCTTGCCGCTGCGCCGGTGCTGTCCAAGGCGCGCGATCGAATCGTGGGAGCGCTCTTCGTGGGACTTGCCGTGGGAGAACCGCTCGCGCAACGTTGGAAGCAAAACCTTGGCGTCGACATCGCCTTTCTGCTTGGTGGCGAGGTGATTTCAGGAACGCTACCGGGCACTGCGCTCGGAAGTCTTGCGGACAAGATCGCGGCCCATGAGGTCGAGATCCGCAGCAACGGACGAACCCTGGCTTTCGAGGTCCCTGTTGGCGGCGAAAATTTCGTCGCCGTGGCGGCCCCGTTTGTTGGCGAGGTGCGGGCACAGGGCGGTTACTACGTTCTTTTGCAAAAGCGCCAGGTCACGCTCAACGCCATCGAGTTGTTGAAAAACGTGGCAACCAACGATCTGAAAGAACTGCCGTGGGGTCCGCTTTCACTTGCAATCGTCGGCATGTTGGTCATCGGCCTTGTGCTACAGGCGCGCGAAATAGAAGGACCGCTCAAGCGCTTGCGCGACGATTTGCAACGATTGGCACGCGGCGACGTGCAAAAAATCGACGACGGGCGGCATCCCGGACGATTTGGTGGCATTGCCCGCGACATCAACGCAAGCATCGAACGATTTGGCGGCCATGCCGCAGGCGACCGGCGCGATCTGAATCAAATGCTCGGTGACGATGCCGGACGTGAACGCGTCTCTTCGCTGCCACCACTGCCACCACTCGGTGGACCGAGTGCGTCCTGGGGCGGTCAGGCGGGCGTGCCGAGCGGGATGCTGGGAGCGAACATGCCGCATCAGGCGGGAGGAATGCCCTCGATGGGGATGGGCGCAGTTCCAGCAGCCAACCTCAAATCACCGGCACTACCCTCGTTGCAAAACACGATGGGCCAGAGCGCCCCAGTGCCGAGGATGGCACCACCTATCGCGGCACCGCCCTCGGTTGCAGCGGCCTCACCCCGCATGGCTATCCCACCCGGGGCTCCGCCTGCCCGGGAAATGGACGATCAGCCGACCAAAGACATGGTGCGTGAAAAAGGCGGCGGGGCCCCCGATGCGTGGGAGACCCATGTGCGCGAAGTCTTTGCTGAATACGTCGCAACCCGCGCCCGATGTGGCGAGCCCACCGCAGGTCTTGCGCTCGACAAATTTCGCGAGAAACTGGAAGTGAATCGCAAGGCGATTGTCGACAAGTACAACTGCCCGAGCGCTCGATTCACGGTCTATGTGAAAGATGGCAAGGCGGCGCTCAAAGCCTCGCCACTGAAGGCGTGAGCGGTCACTGACCCAGCAGCAAGCGGTCGGCGCTGTCATCGGTGGCTGCCGCTTGCTCGTGCGGCTCGGTGCCGTTGATGAATACTTCGTCCATGCCCACAACACCCGGGGCAGGTAACACACCGGTTGCCGGATCGATTGTCTGCACGCGGATCCCAGGTGGTTGCGTGAAGGATCGAATCGGCTTGCCTTCATTGGCCGCCTTCATAAAGTCGAGCCAGATCGGCAGTGCCGCAGCGGTCCCGGTTTCACCCTTGCCGAGAACCCTCATATCGTCGAATCCGACCCACACCACCGCCAGAAGCTCTGGCGTTGCACCCACGAACCAAGCGTCTTTCAGATCGTTTGATGTGCCGGTTTTACCGGCAGCGGGACGCCCGAGAACGCGACCGGCCGCCGACGCAGTGCCTTCCTTGATGACCGACTCCATCATCGACGACACGAGGTATCCCACCTCGGCACTGATCGCGGGAAGGCGGGTCGGCTCGGCTTCCACCTGATCGCCCACGCGCAAGAAAAATCGCGGATGGACGCGTGCACCGCCATTCCAGATGGGAAGATAAGCAGTGGCGAGTTCAAACGGCGATACTTCGTGCGATCCCAGTGCAAGCGATAAACCGGCCTGCTCGTCTATGGGTTTCTCGAAGCCCATCCGATCGCAATATTGCCGCAGGGTTGGGATGCCGATCTCTGCGAGCAATTTAATCGAGACTGTGTTGATCGAATTCGCCAGAGCGGTCCGCAAACGAATCGGACCGCGAAACTCTTTCGAATAATTCGAAGGCTTCCAAAGATCGTAAACATCGGGAGCATCGTTGATGATGGATGCGGGCGTGAAACGTTGCGTTTCAAGCGCAGCACCGTAGACGAACGGTTTGAAAGATGACCCCGGTTGCCGACGCGCCTGGCGGGCCCTGTCAAAGCCCCCGGCCTGAAAGTCGTAGCCACCAACGATGGCCAGCACATCCGACGTGGCAACATCCAGCACGACCATCGCCGCCTGAGGACCCTGTTCGAGTACAGCGGGATAGATCTTTTCGTTTTCGCTCGGCTTTCCGGTTATACGCACCCGCACGAGGCTTCCGGGTACAAAGCGCCTGGCCATCGAAACCTTGCCTGCGTGGAATCGCTTCTCATCGGCCAACTGGATGACCGCTTCTATCCCGCCCAGATCCAAAAACATTTGTCCTGCGTTTGGATCATTTGGCTGTTCGACAACCCTGGTGACCACGGCTTCGACGATCTGGGATTGCGTAGGCGCCGACCCACCGCGATTCGCAATGAGTTCCGAGAGCTTCGACTTGAGACCCTTTTCCTTCAATATGCGGATCGGCTCACGGTAGCGCTGACGCAGATCGATCGCTTCAAGGCCACGATGCACCGCTTGGCGCGCGAGGGCTTGCAAATCTGCATTGATCGTCGTTTGCACCGAACCACCCGTACGGGTCAAAGCGCCGCCGCCCATCGCATTCACCATCGTCATGATCTCGGGAACCACAGCGAGACCTTCGCTGCGCACGACCGTGATCGGCTCGTTGGCGAACTGAATCGCCACTTCCCGTGGGACAAAACCGAGCTCGACCATTCGCGCCAAGACGTAGCGTTGACGCGTCTTGGCGGCATCGGGATGTTTGAAAGGACTGAGCCGCTCTGGACCTTGCGGCAGGCCCGCCAATAACGCAGCTTCACCCAGATCCACCTCGCGGATCGATTTTCCGAAAAAATACCGAGCGGCCTCTTCACAACCATAGCGCCCGTGGCCGAAATAGATGTCGTTGAGGTAGAGCTCGAGGATCTCTTCCTTGCTGAGGCGATTCGTCAAACGGTATGCGAGTACCAGTTCTTGAACCTTGCGCTTGATGGTGCGTTCGGGCGTTAGCAGCAAACGCTTGATCACCTGCTGCGTGATGGTCGAACCACCGCTTGCGCGTCGGCCAGACGAATCGCTGTCGCGCAGGACGTTTTCAAACACCGCGCGAGCAATGCCCTTCACGTCGAGTCCGGGATTCTCGAAGAAGGTTGCGTCCTCGGCGGCCACAACCGCCTGCACGAGGAGCTTCGGCACGTCAGCATAGGGAATCACCGTTCGTTTTTCGGTGCCGAGTTCCCCGATCACGTTGCCGCTGCGATCGAGCACGCGAACCAGCTGCGCTGGTCGGTAGTCCCCGAGCTTATCGAGGCTGGGCAGGTCCTGGGTGTAATAGAAGTAACCGCCAACCGCAACACCACCTACGAGAAACACCAACAGAACACTCAGCCAAAACAGCCGGCCGATCCACCGCAAGATCGCAGATCCCTTGCCCTTGCGGGGCCGAAGGCGTCCGGACGCTTCGTACATCGTTTTGTTTTTCTTGGCCACGTTGACCTTTTCACCGTATCAAAAAAATACGAAACCTCCCAAAATCAACAGCCTACAACCCTGCATCACCGGAATCATCAGGGGTGACGGCGGGTTCGCTGCCGCGGTCAACGATGCGTGCAATCCAGGCGAGGCAGTTCTTTTCGTCCATGGTTCGTTCGGTCAAATTGAACGCCGGCATGGTTTCGAGCGCCAGCGCAAACTCCTCGTCGGTCAACCGATCCCGCTCGTGCATGCGCGTGATGACGCGCTTGAGATGTTTCTGCCACTTGTCTGAAATGGCACCCTTGCAGTAATGCGCATAGCGACGCTTCGGACTTGGCAACAATGACGCGAGGAACGCAGCTTCCGCGACCGAAAGATCGGACGCTGATTTTCCAAAGTAGTGACGCGCGGCGGGACCCACGCCATAAAGGCGGGGACCAAACTCGATCGCATTCAGGTAAAGCTCGAGGATCCGCTCCTTGGTCAAGATCTGCTCGATGTACCACACGAGAAAAAGTTCTTGCAGCTTGCGCGACAAAGTCTTCTCGTGTGAGAGCAACAAATTTTTGACCGTCTGCATGGTGATTGAAGACGCACCAAATCGAAAACGACCGCTTGCCAAATTGCGTTTAAGCGCCGTCTTGAATTCGGTCGTCGCGAATCCGTCGTGCTGAAAGAAGCGGCTGTCCTCGGTGGTCAAGACCGCGTTGATCAGGTGCACCGAGATCGATTCGTAGGGCACGAAATCTTCGTTGTCCGGTCCAATTGCAAACATCAGAACTTCGGAAATGTTGGTCTTATCGTCCCACGGGGGAGGAATCTCGACTTCCTGGGTAACGACAGCCTGGGTATCGACGAGTGCAGCGACATGCTCAGGCGCCGTCACAACTTTGCACCCATCGATGCCAACCTTGCCGTTGAGTTCGAGTGCCTCGAGGTTTTGAAAGTCGATATGCGTTTCGAGGTGCGTCTCGAATTGGCCCGTCATCTGGAAACCCTGCAAAGTGGGCAAGATGGCCGAAGGAAAACTGGAAAGCAAATTCGCACAAGAAACCTTTGGGACCTCAAAAACCAGATCGATCCGCGGTGTCCAGGGCAGCGGAGCCCGATCATCAAAGTTAAACGGTTCGGGTAGCATCTGCACGGACCCATGGACTTGCGCCTGCAAGTTCCCGATGCGCCCCCAGAGCTTCTCGATGTGCACGGTATGCGTGGTGGGAGTGAACGTTGCCTTCAAATCGGTTGATAAATTCATGCCAACCACCGGTTCGGCCGCGAGGCCTTCGTGGAAAATACTCAAACCCACGACACCGAGGCGACCCGTGATACGGATTTGCCCGTCTACCGCACCGACATCCAGCTCGGCATCCACACTGGTTTGCGCAGGATTCTGAATTACCGGCGGCAAGACGTTGGCAATGCGCGCCAGCGAAAACTTCTCGGCGCGTAGGCGGATGGTACCCGACGAGGTCGAAAGGTCTTTGCCCGGCACCACGCTGCCCTCCGCGCGCCAAAGGGTCTCCTGCGATCCACCATAGCTGCCACTGAGATCGATGAGGAAGGTTTCAGGCTGCGAATCATTTCGTCTCACATGTCCCGAAATGCCGGTCAACCCAAGCTGGGGCATGGCCTGCAAATATCCGTCCACGACCTCGATTTCGGGAAGCCCCGTGGGACGCAGACCGGTTAACGGTGCAGAAACCAACAGTGACTCTGCGCCAAAACTGGAACCCGAAAGATTCTCCCCGTCACCCATCTCTCCCGCGACCCCGAGCATCGTGATTCTGCCCTGTTTTCCAGGGTCTATTTCGCCCGAAATTTCGCGAATGAACAGGTGCCGACCATCGGTGCCAGATTCGATGCGCACCGAGCCTCGCAGGACCGACAGCACGGGCAAACGGCGAGTCGAATCGACGCGCGATTCTGAGCCGCCTGAACGGCCTCTCGCTGCAAAATCCTGACGCAGCTTTTTCAGTTCATCAAAGCCACCGAGCACAACCAGGCGAGGCGCGACGACCTCGATTCTGCCGGGGCCAAACAGCACACTAAAAGGGACGACCACGCGTTCAACCGTCAGAAGCGGCCGACCCACGTCACCCACCTTCAAACCGGAAAGCTCGACGGACCAAATCGACGCACGCGACCTTGCAATTTCGACGGACAAACCGGTCCGCGCTGCAATTCGTGCAATCGCCATACGGGCTGCGATCGCGCCCCCGACAATCGGGTAGCACAAGGCCAACAACACCACGACTGAAACCGACACAAGCCAGCGCCGGCGTCGCTGCAAAAGGTGTTGCCAAATGCGCGTCAGGCGTCTTCTGCTCGAAAGAGTGGGTTCAGGCGGCACAGGCTTTGATTGTATCCCCATGCAAGGGATAGCAAAAACCGGAGGCGGTCAACCATTCGGGTGCGAGTTTGTCACGATTCCCGAGGACGCCCTGCCGGAGCTGCCCCTGGTTTCAAGCGGCGTTGGGCATCCAGGCGTCGTCGGTCACGGAAAACGTGCGCAATTCGTCGGCCAGCCGTCGGCGGGCGTGATGCAAACGCGACATCACGGTACCCACGGGACAATCCGACCGTTCGGCGATTTCGTCGTAGGAAAAATCCTCGAACTCGCGCAGTTGCAGGGCATCCCGGTGCACGGGTGACAATACCGCCATCGCGGCGCGGACGACCTGGCGAGTTTCGGCGGAGGCGAGTTCGACCTCTGGCGTCCGGCCGTGTGACGGTTCGTGTGAACCGACTTCCGAAAGATCATCGCCATCGTATTCACGGGGCTCGCTGCGCAGCTTCTCGCGACGCATGATATCGAGGCTCGAGTTCATTACGATTCGATGCACCCAGGTGAAGAACGAAGCGCGTCCCTCGAAGCGAGGCAAGTATCGCCAGATCTTGATCGTCGCGTCCTGAACCGCATCTTCGGCATCGCTCGGATTTCGTAGCACCTTCATTGCAACAGCGATGGCACGGGGCCGCGCTTCTTGCAACAGACGCTCAACCGCACCACGTTCACCCTTCTGTGCGCGAATGATGAGATCGTTGATGGAAGTGTCAGTTTTTGAACAGTTGTTGTTGACAGTTTGTTTTTGGTTTTCAGTTTCCGGGGTCATGCTCTGGGTATTGTGCAAACGCCGGGCCGAACTTTGCCGACATGCCAACGACTTGATTTGCAACCGATGTGAATCGATGTAGGTGGCAAGGCGCACTGCCGCGAATCCGAATCAGCGCGGCGAACGAATTTCGCCTATATTTGGCCCGCTTGGCCGTGTACCCCTCCCCCACGATTCACCGTTTTCTGGAACGCGCTCGACGCAGAGCGCGTCTGGAAGCGGGGTTGCGTCAGGGCGCATTGCTCGGAATCGCAGTGGTGGCGAGCATCCTTGTCCTCGCCACGGCGGCCGCGTCGTCTGGACCTGCGGCATTTTGGCCCTTGCTCACCACACGGGTGTTACCGGGCTTCACACTGTCAGTTTTTGCACTGTTGCTGATTTACGCATGGCGCAAGACCCGTTCCAACGCCGCCGTGGCCCGCCTCGTCGGTCGGCACGAACCCGCAATTTCGAGTGATCTCCGGTCCGCCGTCGAGCTTTATCCACAGCCGACCGCCTCTGCGTCCCCCGAGCTCGTCAACGCCTTCGTCACCGACGTAGGTCTTCGGGTGGAGGCCCTCGACCTGCGCCGGGTCCTTCCCCTGCGGAGGGCCGTTTTGACACTGCTCGCACTGGGGGGCGCCCTGATCCTTTTGCTAACCCTGGCTCTCGCCGCGAAGACATCCTTTGGCCGGGGACTGGCCCTGCTCTTTCACGTGCCGACGCGATTCGAAGGTGCCACCGTCTCCACGAAACCCCTGGTTGGCGAGGTCGAGGTCACCTATGTCTATCCACCCCATACCGGCATGGCGTCGCGAACAATCAAGGATTCATCAGGCGATGTCGTCGCGCCTCGAGGAACCCACGTCGCCTTGAAAATGCGCGCACTGCGGCGAACTCGAAAAGTCCTGCTGCTTTTTGGCGAACAAGGCGAAGGCCTCGAGATCGAGGTGCGCCGCGAGGGTGACACGTTGTCTGCAACCTTCAACGTCAATGAAGACGGACGGTATCGCGTTTGGATGGCGCCGGTATTGGGCCAGGCCGTGCGAGAGGATCGTGGCCACCGCGTTCAGGCACAGGCCGATCAAATGCCGGTTGCCGAGATCCGCGCCGCAGCCGATCGCATCGAATTGCCGACGCCTCAGCCCATTGAGATCGCCTACGGCGCAAGCGATGACTACGGACTCGGTCCCGTGGATCTCGTGTTTCGTGTTGGCAGCGCCGCCGAGAAACGTCTTTCACTTGAAGAAGGAAAAGGACGGCGCTCGCTCAAGGGCAAAACCACCTGGGACGCTTCGGCGGAGGCGCTTGTTCCCGGGGTGCAGATCGCCTATCGAATCGAAGTACGGGACAACGATGCGGTCAGTGGCCCCAAGACTGCATCTTCGCGCACGCTGTATCTGGTTTTCCAACGTCCAACCGAAACCACCGAGGAAGCCATCGCACAGCAACGCGAAATCCTTGACCACCTGCTGGCGGTGCTTGCGGATCGCATCGAACTCAAGTTCGGCCTCGACAACGATCTCGCGGTGGAAAGCGACGGCAGGCAGATCCCGACGATGGTGTCGGCGGCTCAAGATCCGCCCTCTCATTTGCTGGCTTTGCAGCAGGGACACGACAAGGAAGCGGAGCAAATTGCACAACTTGGTCGCATCATCGACGAACAAAAACGCAAAAAGTCGGGCAGCAAGACCTTGCTTGCTTCACTGTCGGGCATTGCCGATCGCCTCAATCGTCACCTGCGCAACGAATCGCCGCTGCTGATGAAACTGCGCGAAAAGCGCGACAAGAGTGCCCTGGCCCTCCGCGAGCTGGCGGTCTTCCACCAACAAGATCGCGATCACGTTGGTGCCCTGGAAGAGGCCTGTCTTCTGCTTGACGATCTCATTGGCCGACAACGGCTGGAAGATCTGGCGGCGCTCAGCAAAGAATTGACCGATGCCCACGCGCGACTCAAGGACTTGCTGGAACGCTATCGATCCACAAAGGACGAGTCGCTGCGCCAACAACTTCTGTCGGAAATCGCAACACTGCAAAAACGCATTCAAGAGCTGGCACAAAAAGTAGACGCCGTCCGTCGGCGCAACGACGTCCCGACCGAATGGCAAAATATGCCGGACATGCGCAAGGCTGCTGCCGAAGCGCAGAAGGTCCAAGATGCCGCGCGCAAGGGCGACAACGATGCGCTGGAAAAGGCGCTAGATGATCTGGGCAAGAGCCTGGATGCACTCAAAAAATCACTGGATGGCAACGCGTCCGAGTTCAACGACGAACGCTTTCCCAAGGAGAGTCGCGCGCTCAAGGAATTGCAGCGCAAGGTCTCGGAGTTAGAATCCGACCAGCGCGGGTTGTCGTCTGACACCCAGTCCCTCTCGGACGAAGTTCAGTCAGCCAGGGCAGAGAGCGAAAAGAAACGCATGGCGGAACTGCAAAAGGCAGCCTCGGAAAAGATGGCGGCACTCTCGAAGAAACTCTCGATGCCGCCCCCGGACTCTGCCGGAAATCGCGCCGGAGAAGATCACGCACGCGCGGGAGAAAATGCCGATCGTGCCGCACGACAAATGGACGAGAAGGATTTTTCCGAGGCCCGGGACGAGGTCGCGCAGATCGAGCGCAACCTCGAGCGATTGCAAAAATCGATCGCGCGACGCGTGTCCAACGAGAAACCCAGCGGCGAGCTAACGGGGTTCTCGCGTGAAATGAACGAGGCTCAGAAACTCTCCGAGGCGCTCGGCCAGGCGCTTTCTGAAATGCTTTCGCAACAACAGTCGGCGAGTGCAGAACAAAAAGGACGAGCCGGCGAACAGGCGGGTCGACAAAGCGGCATTGAACAGCGCACGCGCGAACTCGCAAGCGAAGCCGGCAAAGAGGGACAGGGTGTTCCCGGTTTCGACAGCGCCATCGGTGAACTGGAGGGTGCCGCGGAGCAAATGCAACAGGCCCAACAGGCGCTGCAACAAGGAAACGTATCCGAGGGGCTGGCGCACGAGAAAGCCGCAGCAGAGCGATTGGCACGCGTTCGCGAATCGATGCAGCAACAACAGTCGGGCGGCCGTTCGCAAAAAGCCGAACCGGTTGCCATTCCGGATGAAACGCGCGCGCCACGGGCGTGGCGGCAAGAGCTACTTGAAGCCATGAAAGAGAAACCCCCGGAAACCTTCCGCGAGCAAGTTCGACGTTACTACGAGGAGATTGTTCGATGATGCGGGCGGGGAAGATGCTCATTCTCGGGCTGGCGATGCTGCTTTTGCCTGCGATGGCCGGCGCGCAAGCCGAAGATCTGGCGAACGGCATTGACCTGCTGTCTCCGCGCGGTCGATCGATCGATTCCATGTTCGACACCTGGCAATTCGAGGTGGCAAGTCGAGAGTTGCAGGCGTTGCGTCTCGAAAAACCCGGAACCGCCGAGACCCTGTATCTCGAAGGCTACGAATTATTTCTGAAGGGCGACTATGTCGCCGCGGTCGTCAAACTGCGCGCCGTCGAATCGCGTGGAATTCATTCGCAAACCGTTCGCGGCTTGCGCGAGATGGCCGAAGCTGCGCAAACGGTCATCGACAAACACACCGAGCGACGTTCGCAAAACTTTGTCATACGCTTTCCCCCGGAGGACGAAGTTCTGGCCGACACGGCGCTTGCAACGCTGGAATCCGCCCTGGCCGCACTCAAACAAGACATCGGTTTTGTCCCTGCGTGGCCCATTGTCGTCGATATCTATCGCGACGCCGAAGATCTGGCTGCCGTTTCGCCCTTGACCATCGCAGAGGTCGAGCGCACCGGTACCATTGCGCTTTGCAAGTGGGGACGCCTGATGGCGACCACGCCGCGGGCGCTTCGCCATGGTTACCCATGGCTCGACACGCTTGGCCACGAACTTGTGCACTACGCCGTATCTTCACTCACGCAAGATCGCACGCCGGTGTGGTTGCAGGAAGGATTTGCAAAGTTCCTCGAAGCCCGATGGCGCAGTCCTGCAAGCGCACAGATCGCGCCCAGCATGGAACACCTGCTGGCCAAGGCGTTGAAGAAAAACGACCTGATTTCCTTCGATGCGATGCACCCTTCCATGGCCAAATTGCCGGGTGCGGAGGCTGCAGCGTTGGCGTTTGCCGAAGTCGCCACTGCGCTTTCCTTCATGTACGAACACGGCGGACCCCTTCTGCTTCGCGATACCCTGAGGCGAATCAACGAGGGCGCGGACGCCCAGTCGGCCGTTGCGGCGGCGATGGGAATCGCATGGAAGGATTTCGATGGGCTGTGGCGCAGTTACATGAAGACCCGCAAATACCGAACGTTTGCTGACTTTGAGCCCATGGCCCCCAAGTTGCGAAAGCACAAGGGTGGCAAGGGACCCAATGAAGATGATGGATCGGGATTGGGAGAGCGATCGACGCAGATGCTGAGGCTTGGGAACATGTTGCTGCTGGCGGGTCGTGCCCGTGCCGCCGCGATTGAATACGAAAAAGGCAAGGCCAATGCACGATCGGGTGACTGGTTATTCCCGGTCAAGCTGGGAAGAACTTACTTGGCCCTCGGCGACGGGGCCCGCGCCCTGTCTTCCGTAGCACGTTTCGTCGAGATCTATCCCGAGCTGCCCTGGCCGCATCTCATTTCCGGAAAAGCGCACCTCTTGCTCAACGACCCGCCCGCCGCTGTCGCCGCGCTCAACCACGCCGTCGCCAACAACCCCTTTGATCCCGAAGTTCAATGCGGGCTTTCGGACGCCTACGCGCGCAGCAACAATCGAAGCGCCGAGGACGACGTACGCTGGGAACGCGCCCGGCGCGCCTGTCTCGCACTCGGTCGGCAATAGCGCCTTTGACACAGATAAGGCCTTTGCCGCAGCGTGATCGGCGTGGCATTCTCTGCGGGTGTCAGAGTCCAGCCAGGCCAGCATCGAATCGGCCTCCGTTTCCACCGTCCCCACAAGCGCAAAAGAGCCTTCACCGGGTGACCAACGCATTGCGTCCACCGCGACCTCTCCCTCAAGTGACGACGCCGAGGCGGCTCGAACGCTGGCCGCGACCCGCCATGCCTTGATGGCTGAAATCGGCAAGCGCATTGTCGGCCAACAAAACGTCATCGATCACCTGCTCATCGCGCTCTTTTCACGCGGGCACTGTTTGTTTGTTGGCGTACCGGGTCTCGCCAAGACCATGTTGATTCAGACGCTCGCGGACATCCTCGACCTGTCCTTCGGTCGAATCCAGTTCACGCCGGACCTGATGCCCTCGGACATCACGGGATCGGACGTCCTTGAAGAAGACCGAACGACCGGCAAGCGGGTCTTCCGCTTCGTCAAGGGTCCCGTCTTCGCGAATGTGATCCTTGCCGACGAGATCAACCGCACGCCACCCAAAACGCAGGCCGCACTTTTGCAAGCGATGCAGGAACGCCGCGTATCGGCCGGTGGCACCACCTATCCGTTGCCCAATCCCTTCCTTGTATTCGCAACACAAAATCCCATCGAGCAAGAAGGCACCTATCCGCTTCCCGAGGCACAGCTCGATCGCTTCATGTTTCAGATCGACGTTGGGTATCCAACCGCCGAAGAAGAAATTCAGATCGTCGGTCAAACCACCTCGCCGGTCAACACGACCCTGTCCCGACTCCTCGCACCTGAACGGATCATTGCGTTGCAAGACCTGGTGTTGCGGGTTCCGGTCGCCGATCACGTGGTTCGCCATGCAGTTTCCCTCGTGCGTGCTACCCGACCGGGCGAGCCCACCGCACCGGACTTTGTGAAACAGTATCTTGCGTGGGGCGCGGGCCCCCGTGCATCGCAAAACCTCGTGATGGCGGCCAAGGCACGCGCGGTTTTGATGGGTCGCTTTGCGGCGTCCATCGACGACATCCGTGCCCTCGCCATGCCTGTTCTGGTTCATCGCATGGTGCCGAATTTTCATGCACAGGCCGACGGGCTGAATGCCCGAATACTGTGTGAACGCCTCTTGCAAGCCGTCACGGCCGAGTAGCCATCATGCCGATGCCCGGCGCATCCCCCGGTTCCGCAAACCAGCCCGTTTCACCGGCCGAGCTTGCCCGTCTGGCAACCATGGCGGTGCGAGCCCGCATCATCATCGAAGGCGCTTATGCGGGACTGCACCACAATCCGCGCCTCGGCACGGCCATCGAGTTCTCCGAGCACAAGGAATACGCGCCCGGTGACGACATCCGCCGCATCGACTGGAAAGCCGTGGGCCGACAGGATCGGTACTACATCAAGCGTTTCGAGGACGAGTCCGAAATGCGAACCTTCTTGTTGCTCGATGCCTCGGCATCGATGGGATACAAGAACCGCGGCGTATCGAAACTGACCTACGCAACCTATTTGGCTGCAGCCCTTGCCTATCTGCTTGGCAAACAGGGTGATCCTGCCGGGCTATGTCTGCACGACACGGCGATGCGAAACTACCTGCCACCCAGTGGCCGCGCCGGGCAGGTCCGCGACATGTTGCAGCTCCTCGAAGGGGTCAAGCCGTCCGGCAACACCGACATGGGACGGGCCCTCGAACGCATCGGTGATCTCGCCGAACGCAAAAGCCTTATCCTGATATTCTCCGATCTGTTGGATCTGGAACCGCCGGTGCAAGGGAACGCAAACCGCAATACGGTTTCCACCGGTCCCGCCGCCGAGCATCTGGCACAACTGCGCCAACGCGGTCACGATGTGGTCGTGTTTCACCTCCTCGATCCCGACGAGGTCGAATTGCCCTTCGAAGATCTCACCGAATTTCTGGCGGTCGAACCCGGCGACACCCGAACCTTGCTTTGCGAGCCCGACGATCTGCGCGAGGCATTCGCGCAAGCCTCCCTCGACTTTCGCGATCGCTGGCGCCGGGCTTGTGTTCAGGCGCGCATCGAATACCGCTTCGCAAGCACCCTCGAACCACCGGGCAATCTATTGCGGGCGTTCATCGGTCAGCGACAGCGACGCAGTGGTCAGGGTTAAGACACGAACATGGGCTTACTCGCACCATCACTTTTACTGGGGCTCATCGCGGCAGCGATCCCCTACCTTGTTCACCGCATTGGGAAACGTACGCCGCGCCCCGTGCTATTCGCGGCGATGCAACTTTTGTCCGAGGCGCAACGGCGCGTGCGGGCGCGAACCCGCATCCGCGAAATTGCGTTGTTGGTGCTACGCACCGCCGCAGCAGCCGCGTTGCCCTTTATTTTTTCGCGACCCTTCATCGAGCGAGAAACCCTCGCACCGCAGGTCAGTCTCGCCCCTCAAAGTGCGGTCATCCTGCTCGACGACTCCGCAAGCATGCGACGCAAGATCGGACGACTCACCTCGTGGGAACGGGCGATCGAACGAGCCCAGGAAATCGTACGACAACTGTCACCCGAATCCGCGGTGGCGCTGGTCCTCGCAACGGTGGAGACCCCAACCCCCGCAGGCGATCTGACGCTCGAGCACACCCGAATCGAAGCAGCGCTTGCCACCACCGAAGTCTCTGCACGCCCGGTTGATTTCTCACGGGCTATCGCGCGCGCACAGGCATTGCTCGCAAATGCGTCTCACAACGAGCGACGCATCTACGTCATCACAGACAACCAGGCCTCCGGGTGGGAAAACGTCGATCCCAAGCCCGTCGAAGGCTCGCCGACCGTGACCGTTCTCGATGTGGGCAAAACCAGCGCGACCGACAACCGCGCGATTGTCGGGCTCGAAACGATCGCGGAACCGGAATTGGGACCTGGGGGAATCGCCGTCACGGCCGAGGTTGCAGCCTGGGGTGATTCCATCGAAGGCAAGCTGCCGATCACGCTTTTTGTGGATGGCCGCGCGGTCACGCAGGGTGTTGTCGAACTTTCAAGCGACGGTAGAGGCCGGAAGAAATTCGTACACGTCTTGCCAACAGATGGCGACGGGGCGCACCAGGTCGGCGTCGAGATTCCGGCCGACGCATTTCCCCTCGACGATCGCCGCATCACCTCATTCATGCCGGGCCAAGCGCCCCGCATCCTCATCGTCAATGGCGATCCGCGAACGGAAAAAACCGAAGACGAAACCTTCTTTCTCGAATCGGCATTGCAAACCGTTGGTGGTGGCGTCTCGATAGACACGATCTTGCTTGACGATGTCAGTGCTGAGTTGATGCACAATCGGGACGTGGTATTCGTTGCCAACGTTGCCACGCCCACCAACGACTTCGCGCGACTCCTCATTGAACACGTCAAACGCGGTGGCGGGCTATTCCTTTCGCTCGGTGAAAAGGTCAGTGCCGAGCAGTGGAATTTGGAACTTGGGCCCGTGTTGCCACAACCGATTGGTTTGCAGCGAACGGCATCGGCACTGCCGGGCCACAATGCAAGTGCACGAACGGGCTATGTTGCCGAGGGTGAACTTGTCGACGACCGCCCCGCCGAACGCTTCGCGCCCATCGATCGACAACATCCGCTACTCGGAACGTTTGGCGCGGATGGCGAAGGCCTTTCTTCGACCCGCATCTACAAGTACTTCCTGCTTGAACCCGCGCCCGAAACGGAACACCGCGAGGTCATCTTGAGCTACGAAACCGGCGCGCCAGCCCTCGTCGAACGAACGTTTCCACCGGCATCCGCAGGCGCACATGATCCCGGTCGCGTGCTACTTTTGTCGACCACCCTCGATCGCGAATGGACCGATCTGCCAATACGTCCGGGCTTTTTGCCCCTCGTGGCCGAGTCGGTGCGACGTCTTTCGGGGGCCCCATCGGGCGGCGAAACCCGAAGCGTGTTGGTTGGGCAACCCCGACCCATCACGATCGGTCGCAAACACTTGCGTCTCGAGATTGAAAAGCCCAACCGGCAAGTTTGGATTGCGCGGAGGGGCATCAACGATCCCGACAAGAAATTAACCTTCACGGAGACCGACGAACCCGGCACGTACCGCGTGCGGGCGTCCTCAACCGACAACACGCTTGCGCGGCTTCCTGTTGAAGACTTTGTCGTGAACCTCGATCCGCGCGAATCCAACCCCACCCGTCGAAACGACAGCGCCGTCGCGGCCAACGCCGCCAACGATCAACCCGCACCCAGATACAAGATGCCCCTGTGGCACAACCTGGGCGCAGCGCTGATCCTGCTGGTGCTCGCTGAGTCGGTGTTCTCGCTGGTACGCCGGAAGCGTCTGACGCCGGTCTAGGTCCCGTTGACCTGCGCCGCAAACCAGCCCGCAAGCGCTTTGTGCCCGGGCGGTCCCAGCAACGAAGGCAAAAGCGCCCCCGGTTGCGGCATGCCAACCGTGATGCGCTTCTTGAAAACCGCCACTCGGGCCGTCGATTCCAGAATGCGCGCGCGAAACACAGCACTTTTCTCGGCCTCGCGCACCAACCCTGCATGCATCTCGATCTGCGCACTCTCCGGTCGGCGCACGAGGAGATGGTCCACACCGGCAACGATGGCCGCAACGGCAAGTTCCCCGGGCGAATTGCGATCCGCCACCGCCTTCATCGACAGGTCATCACTTACGATCAAGCCTTCGAATCCGAGCTCTTTTCGTAGCACACCTGTCACAATCTTGTGCGACAACGTCGCCGGCCGGTCGGGATCGAGTGCTGTGTACATCACATGCGCGGTCATGAGCGCATCGATGCCCGCTTTGGCTGCTGCTGCAAAGGGAGCAAACTCAACCGCACGCAACCGCGCCTCGTCGTGCAACACGACCGGCAAATCGAAATGCGAATCGACCGAGGTGTCGCCGTGACCCGGAAAATGTTTACCGCAACCGGCAAGCCCCGCGTGCCGCAATCCGCGCCAAAAAGCCAGGGCATGACGTATTACTTGCTCGGTCGTTGTTCCGAAGGCCCTGTCGCCTATCACCGGATTGGCTGGGTTCGTGTGCACGTCGAGATCGGGCGCCAAATTCCAGCCGATGCCCAGCGCCGCGAGTTCCGCACCCAAAAACCTGCCGAGCGTTTCAGTTCGATCGGGATCGTTGGCGGCACCCACCGTTGCCATCGGCGGCCAAACCGTCAAGGGCGAACGAAGCCGTTGAACCCGACCGCCCTCTTGATCAATCGATACAACCAGGGGCACATCGGTAGGCGACGCCTTCCGGAGTGCACCCACGAGGGCGCCGACCTGGGCTGGAGCCTCAAGATTCGGGCCGAAAACGGTGACGCCGCCGACTTCGCCGGAGACAATGCGGGCCCGAAGTACTGCAGGCATCGAGGTGCCTTCAAACCCAACGGAGATCAACTGGCCACAAGCGATGGAGAGCGAATCGGTCACCGAGGCAGCATGCCACGAGACGGGCGTGGCGTTGACCGACCACGGCAAATTCACCTAATGGATACCTCGACCGGACCGTGACATTCTCGCTGGATGTGTCGATTCATCTTTCATGCAGCGTGTTTACTGGGAACCCTTGCCGGCAGCGCCGCCTGCGCCGCATGGCAAGCACAAACGCCGCGAATGCCGAAGGGGGGCTGGCAGGTCGAATCGCCCGATCGCCAACTCCGCGTCACCGTTGCGTTCGCAAATCTTGCGGGGACCGCTGGCTATCCCGCCGGTGAACGGCTCTATTACAGAACCGAACGCGTGGCTCACGGCGCCACGACAGAGATCATGCCATGGTCGCCACTTGGCATTCGTCGCACCGACCAGGCCTTTGTCGACGGCCTGAAAATCCTGAAAACCGATCACTCCGTCGTCAACCAGGACTACGCACTTGTCCATGGCAAGCGCCGCCGGGTTCACAGCGTTGGCGTACAGGAGACGCTTCGCTTCGCAAATGCTGCGGGAGCCGAAATGGAACTGGTGGTACGCGTCTTCGACACCGGATTTGCCTTTCGCTATCGGTTCCCGGAGTCCACAAAATTGGCGTCCGGCGTCGTGTCCATCGTCGATGAAGAGACTGGCTTTCGCCTTCCGGAGAGCAGCTTCGCAACGCTATTGCAACATGAGAACCCGAAGTACAAGGGCATCAACTACGAGGGCGATTGGCATCGGGCGTTGCCGGTCGGGACACTTTCTCCCGTAAAAAGCGGCTGGAGTTTTCCCGCCCTTTTCCATACCGGAGGCGACACGACGTTCGTCCTCGTAACGGAAACGGATCTTGACGAATCGTATTGCGGTACACATTTACAAGCCGAATCGCCGGCTGGCGTTTACCGCGTTGCGTTTCCGGCGGAAAGTGAGGCGCTGGGACAGGAACATGCACTTCCGCGTTCCACCTTGCCGTGGGCAACCCCATGGCGGGTCGTCGTGGTGGGAAGCCTTGCGACGATCGTTGAATCGACGCTAGTGACGGATCTCGCCCGGCCTTCGGCAGTGGCCGATGTGTCCTGGATTCATCCGGGACGAGCATCTTGGTCGTGGTGGTCGGACGGCTCAAGTCCCAGCGATTTCGCAAAGATCGTTCCGTTCATTGATGTCGCGGCTGAATTGGGCTGGGAATACACGCTGGTGGACGCGGGGTGGCATCTGATGACGGGGGGGACCTGGCTTGACGTCCTCGCCCACGCAAAGGAGAAAAAGGTCGGCGTCATGCTCTGGTACAACTCGGGCGGTGTGCTGAACGACGTGTTGCGCGCAGCGCCGCGTGACCTGATGTTCGATCCCGTGATCCGACGCGCCGAAATGAAGAAGATCGCCGCAGCCGGGGTAAAGGGCATCAAGGTCGACTTCTTCGATAGCGACAAACAGACGTTGATCAAGCAGTACATTGATATTCTGAAAGACGCGGCCGACGCCCATCTGTTGGTGAACTTTCACGGCGCCACCCTGCCGCGCGGTTGGGAACGAACCTATCCGCACATGATTGGCGTCGAGGGCGTACAAGGCGCAGAAAACTATCGCTTCAATCGCACCTTCCCCGAGCGCGCTCCGTGGCACAACACGATCATGCCGTTCACGCGCAACGCCGTCGGTCCGATGGACTACACGCCCGTGACGTTTTCCAATTCAACCCATGCCCACCTGACCACGGATGCACACGAGCTTGCGCTGTCGATTGTATTCGAGACCGGCATCGTACACTTTCCCGACCACGCGGATATCTATCGTGCGTTGCCAGATGAAGCACGCTCGCTGCTGTCGACGATTCCCTCGGCGTGGGACGACACACGCCTTCTCGAAGGCTTTCCCGGCAAGTGGGTCGTCGTTGCCCGCCGTGCTGGCCGCGACTGGTACATCGGAGGGATCAACGGGGAGAAAACACCGCGAGAAGTAACGATTCCGTTGAACATGCTCGACGCCAGCATTTATGCGATGACGATGATTGCCGACGGCAATATTGAGTCGCGCTTCACGATGTCGAGCGCATCACGCAAGACCGCCGACACCGTGTCCGTAATCATGGAGGGAAACGGCGGATTTTCCCTGCGACTCGTTCCCGAACACCCAACTACCCCGTGATGACGGACAACAGATTGCTCGCACCCGTGGCGACCCCGGGCGACCAGGCGGCAGCATCCCAGGGATCTCCGCCCACGCCGGCACAACGTACGCCGTACCCCTTGAGGCCTGGCAACTCGAATTCAGCGGGTGAGATCCCCATCGACTGTAGTGCGTTTGCCAACCACTGTCGGTGCAAAAGGCCCGTGCGCCCAGGTCGCAGTCTCGTATCGGCGGGGCGACGGTAGTCGACGTAGTTTCCGGTCTTGAAGAAACCACGCGCCGAACCAAAGGTGACGATTGGCATCGATGACTGCTGGTGGGTGGTTTCGCCTGATTCCTGCGTCCACTGTAGCAACGTGTTGTCGAGCAGCGTCTGCCCTGGTGCGTCCGCGATCGAATCAAGTGCGCTTGCCAGCTTCGCGATTGCGAATTCGAAAGTAGCTTGATGCGCCTGCGCCAGGACCTGCTGCACGGCCGGTTGCCCACTGTTGTGGGCAATGTCCTGGTGCCAGTTGCTCGTATCGTCTGAAAACGTATGACCAACTTGAAAGGTCACGACCCGGGTCGAATCGCATGCCAACGCCATCGCCATGACGTCGGTGACGAGACCCCAAAACGTTTTGGCCCTCGCAAGGCCGGTGACCGGATACCCAAGCGAAGACGAGTCCATGGCCGGGCGGGTGAATTCGCTGCACGAGGCCGATGTCGCTGGCACCTCCGCGGCGGTCAGGCGGCGTTCCAGATCGTTCAATTGCCCCATGTGATCGTCAAGCCGTTGTCGATCGGTCGTCGATAAACGCCGATCCGACTGGCGAAGGCGCCGGTAGTTTTCCAGTACCCGATCGACAATGCGCACACGCGGCGGCGTAACGGGAACCGGTGGTGTCTGTCCACTTCGGCCCGCCACAAGCCGATCGAATAGCCTTCGATTCTCCGTGGCCGCATCAAGGCGCGCGATCGTGCCCGTCCCGGCGGCGGGATTGGAGTAACCGAACGCGATCGAATGGTCTCGTTCATTCGCAATCGGAACCGAACGATCCACAATGCCGTTCAGATTCGGATAAAAATTCGGCGACCACGCCAGAAGTTGATCGATCGACGGGATGGCGCTGAGCCCCGCAAACCCGTTGTTGGCGGCGAAGTTCCCGAGATCGGCCGCATGATGACCGGCATAGAACTCCCAGTCGAAGCCGCGCAACACGTTCATTTTTGAAACGAGTCGGGGCGTCAGTACGTTTGACGCGGCGCTAAGCACCGGTGATATCGACGTGGCGTTTCCCTGCATTCGTGCGACAAGGGCTCCATGGCGAACAGGGTGGTTTGAGTAAAGCGGTGTTTCCGCGGTCAAACTCGCATCACCGGGATACATGTTGCTTGGATGAATTCCGCCATGCCCCGTCGTAAATGCAATGAAACGCTTCGGCCGAACCGCCTCTTGCGCCCAGGTGCTGCGGGCTTGCAGGGAAGGTAAGAACGGCAAGGCCAGAGCGAGGCCGCCCGTGCCTCGCAGAACCTGGCGCCGACTTTCACGGGTATTCAAACTTCCGAATGCCATGAATCAACTATGCGTGGGCTCGACGAGACGCGATATTCGGTAAGATCACCTGGTTTTTCTCTGCCCGCCGATGGCGCGCTGAAGCAAAGTTCCGCATCTCCTCGATTTTCCGTCTATTCTGAGGATGCATGATCACGGCTACGGCGATGCTCCTTCTGGCGGTAGTGGCCGGGCAAGGGCCTGCGGCGCCGGTCGAAGCACCTCTCGTGTCCATCGCGGGTGCCGCACGCAATCTTCGCTTCGATGTCCCATTCGCGACCGAGGACGTGAGCGCCGTCTTTGATTTCGCCCAGGATCGCGATGGTGCTTTCTGGCTCGCCACCAACAACCGGCTGATTCGATGGGACGGTCGGAGCCGCAAGATTTTTGGACCGCTGTTCTTCAACTCGGTCCGTAGTACGGTTTTCAATGTGCAGGCCGATACACGCGACGGTGTCTGGATCGGATTCGGTGGCCGCGCATCGGCGTGTAACGATTCGGTTCCTTGCAACCAAGAATGGCCTGCCATCCCTGGCCTCGCCCGGGTCGTGGATGGAAAGCCGCTGCCGATTGTTCATCTTCCCGACGGGTTGGATGACAACGTCTGGGCCCTGGCCGCGCAGGGAGATGTTCTCTGGATCGGGACCGGCATGGGCGTCGTGCGGCGATTGAACGGCAGGTTCACGCGATTTGGCACCGAGGCCGGCCTTGCCGATCCTTTCGTCACCGCAATCGCCCCACTGGCGAACGGTGATGTTCTGGTTGGCACGCGGGCGGGCGTCCAGATCTTGCGCGAGGGACGCTTCGGCACGCTCAACCCGTTGGGTCTCGTGCGCGAAATCGTGGAGGACACGAACGGGACGCGCTGGATCGCCACTGCCGATGGTCTGTGGCGTCAAACCACTCGACAATTCGCAACACGTTTTGGGATCAGTGACGGCCTACCAGGCGATAGCGTGCGGGGGGTCGCGGTGGATCGTCAAGGAGACGTCTGGGTCGCAACCGACGGAGGTCTCGCCCGCATCGTCAATGGCAAGGTGTTTCCGGTGACGGTGCCGAATCTGCGCGACAGGCACCTTGTGTCCGTGGGCGCTGACGGAGAAGGCGGCATCTGGATTTCGTCGCGCAACGCAGGCTTTGTCCATGGCGAGTTCGCGCCCAATCGCCACCTTGGGATCGAAGAGGGCTTGCCGTTTCCCGGAGCGACGGCGGTGAGCAGAGGCGGCGCCGATCGCATGTGGATGGCGGGTAGCGACGGCGCACTCGCCGTTTCCGATCGCGGTGTGATACGGGTTGTCCGCGCGGCGGGCGCGCTCCGGCCGCGCGTTCTGGCAAGCGACGAACGTGGACCACTGTGGATCGGTGACGCAAGTGGCATTTCTTTCCTGGCTGGCGAAAGCGTCGTTTCCGCGCAAGGGGACGGGATCGCTCGCGACGGTGTGACTGCGCTGGCTGTCGTTGGTTCCAGCCTGCTGGCGGTTGGCTACCAGGACGGGCGCGTCGATGTCCATGAATTCGACCCTCGCGATCCGGCGGCGTTGACGTTGCGCTCGCGCCACGAGGGTGCATCCACGTCGTGTCGAGGTGCGGTCAAGGCGTTCGCCCATTCGAGTGACGGAACATTGTGGATCGCGTTTGCTGGCGGCTCCCTCGGAAGCGTTCAGGCAGAACGGATGCGATGTCTGAACCCACCGGGTTCGCAACAGATCTTCACCTCGCTGGCGGTGTCCGCAAACGGCGTTGTCTGGATCGGTACGTCCACCGGGCTGGTTCGCGTTCAGGCTGGAAAATTCGATCGTTTCGACGAGTCAGACGGCATGATGTGCGACAACATTGTCGCCGTGCTTCCCGATGGCGCCGGGCATATCTGGACGGCCTGTTTGGGCGGACTGTCGCGCATCGATCTCGCCGAGCTGCAAGGAACGGAACCCGGCCACGGTTTTCAGATTCATCCATTTCGTTATCGCACCGACGGCGGTCTTCACAGCCACACCGCATCGACCTCGGCCGCACCTTCGATCGCGCTCGACAGTGAAGGCAGGCTTTGGCTCGCCACGCCGGTCGGCATCGAGGTGATCGACGCCCCCGATCTTGCGCGGCTACCGACGGCTCCGAGACTGTCATCGATTTCTCTTTTCGCGAATGACAACTTGATCGCCGAACGCGAACCCACCATCGTGGTCGGCACGACCCTGAAGATTTACGCAGAAATCACGGCGTTGACGCGCCCACTCGGCGCCCGCGTTCGCTACGTCGTGACGAGCGAAGATGGCACCACCGCCATCTCCAGAGCCGAAGACGACATCCTCACGGTCGAGTCAACTCGACCGGGTCGCTATGTCGTTTCGGTGCAAGCATCAAGTGCATTCGGTACATGGTCAAACCAGTTCGGTACGCGCCGGTGGATCATCGTTCAACCCTGGCATCATCGCCCTGGCCCATGGCTGGTCTTCGCCGCTCTCGCGATCCTGGTTGCGATGGGCAGCGTCACCACTCGCGCACGGCAGCAAACCGCACGCGCAGCGGCAGTGCAAGAGGAGCGTGAACGTCTTGCGCGTGATCTACACGATAGCCTCGGGCAAGACTTTGCATCCCTCGGCTATCACATTGAGATGCTCGCCGGACAGATCAAGAATAGCGACGAGGCTGCCGACACACTCGCACGCACCCGCTCCGTGCTCGCACATGCGCAGGACGATACCCGACGCGCCATCTGGCGAATGCGCGCGCGCGCGTTGCTCGGCCAGCGTTTGGTTGACGGGTTGCACGCGTTGAACGACGGCGATTCCGGCCCAGGCGTGCGTTGCACGGTCGACGTAAGTCCGCAGTTTGAGATCAACGATCCGCAGATCGAAGGCGAACTGTTGCAAGTTGCCCGTGAATCCGTGTCCAACGCGCGCAAACATGCTCGCGCGAAGAAGATCCTCATCGAACTTGCGCAAGTGGGGGAAAACATTCGCTTGCGCATCAGTGACGACGGCCCCGGCTTTGTGGTGAAGACCGACGACTACGCACGTTCCGGCCACTTCGGCATTCTTGGCATGCACGAACGTCTGCGCCGACTTGGTGGCACGCTGGTCGTCGAATCCGAGCCGGGCGCCGGAACCATTGTCGAGGCACTGGTCAACCGAGTAGGCAAGCCGTTGCCACCAGGCAATCTCACCTGAACAATCAGCCGCCCTGACGCGCGGGCATCAACAATCCGCGTTCCAGCGCGATGAACACCGCTTCGGTGCGGGTACTGGCACCAAGTTTATTCAATACCGCCGCGACATAAAGCTGGATGGTCTTGTCGGCAATACCCAACCGTTGCGCAATTTCCTTGTTCGACAGGCCACCATGCAGCAACTCCAACACCTGCTGTTCGCGTCGGCTCAGTCCCTTGCTCATTGATCGGGCGACGAACTTGGCGGCAAGTTCCGCCGGGAGAAAGCGATCTCCCCGCGCCACTGTCCGTATCCCCTCGAATAGAGAGTCGGCCGCTGCGTCCTTGGTGACATAGCCAAGCGCGCCCGCACTGATCGCGCGAAAAATATTCTCCTCACCATCGTAGTGCGTGACCACCAGTATTCGCGCAGGCGGTTTCTCGCGCACAAGTGCCTGCACCAGGCTGAGCCCGTCAAATCCTGGCATTCGCAGATCAGTTACCACGATATCAGGATGAAGCGTTCGATAACGAGTCACACCTTCTGCTCCGTCCGCGGCCTGACCCACAATCTGAAAATCCGGTTGACCCTCCAGCAAGGTGGTCACTCCAATCCGCGTGAGCAGATTGTCCTCGACCACCAGAATTTTGATCGGCATGCTCAAATTTCACCTCCGGTTGCAGCCACGACGGATTCGTTCACGACCCCACGATCACCAGCCCTTTGGCGGCCATCTTAGCCCAGAGACAACCCGACGGGCGACGTCTTCGTCCACTGCCGGAAGTTCCGTCGCTCGGTACCGAATGATCCGCTGCAAAATGTCCTTCATGCCTGTTTCTCTGAACTGGAATCTAGCAGGGCGAAGGCCTCGCGTTCAATGTTGCCCGCGATCGCCCCAAGATCAATGTCGTTCGGTGACGTCTCGAAGGGATCTTCGATCTCGACACCAATTTGTTCAATGCCGAGCATCACGTACAAAACGCCAAACACCGCGAGAGGAGCCCACACGCCGGGATCTTTCACAAGGGCAAACGGCAACGTGATCGCGAAGAGCAAAAGCGCACGCCGGAGATGTAGTACGTAAGCCAGCGGGATCGGTGTTCGTTGTATCCGCTCGCAAACACCCAGTTGATCGAGTAGCGCAGCTACGTCCGCGTCGAGGCGGGCAAGGTCGATCGAATCGATACAGCCCTCGGCCCGGGAATCGGCAAGACGTTGACTGAGTTGCAGCAGGCACCGTTGTGGCGTGCCGGGAGGCGTAAGCAACACGGGGGCCACGCCTACGGGATAGAGCCGAGCCAGTTCTACTTCGGGTGAAGTCCCACGCAGGTAGCGCTCGAGCGATTGCACGAAGGCGACGATGTCGACGACGCAGTCATGTTTGCGCTTCTTGTCGAGAGAACTCGCGATGATTTTGCGTTCGAGGTTGCGGCTGTGGTTGACAACCGCACCCCATGCTTTTCGTCCCTCCCAGAATCGCTCGTAAGCCGAGTTGGTTCTGAAAGCCAGCAGCAAACCAACGGTGCCTCCGACCAGGGCGTGTAAGCCGAGTGGAACAACCGGAGGTGTCCAAGGTGGTGCAACCAGGCACTCAATACCGACAGCCCCGTCAACAGCACAAGACGTGGAAGAATTGCCGGGATAACCGAACCACGGACAGGAAAGAGATGTTGGATGAACTGGCGGCGCTCGTAGGGAATCACGACTGTTCTTTTCCTTTCAAATCTGCGCCTACCGACGACCGGAATCAAGCACGGGTTGGTCTCGACCGAAGTTATAATGTCTTGAAGTGAAGCTGAGGCACCGCTCAGGCTGGTTGATATGTACACGATGGCCTCCTGAGCCGATAACGTACGGCATTCGTTACACATTTCCTCGACCAGCGTACAGGCCACAGGATTCGCGCACGATCAGGTGCCCACGCAAGACCCATTCTTCGGGTGGTCCCTCGCGGGCAACCGTGATGCGGTCGATCAAGACCTCGGCCGCGCGCTGGCCCATCCAATAGGCAGGTTGCGCTACGGTTGTAAGACGCGGCCGGAAGGCACCCGCCCATTCGTAATCGTCAAAACCCACCACGGCGACCTGGTCCGGGCACTTCAACCAGAGGCTGAAGATAGCCGCCACGGTACCGATGGTCAGGCGGGTTCCAGTCACGAACAGGGCGGTGGGACGCGGCTCGGATTGCAGCATGCGCACGGTTGCAGTGAATCCGTCCTCCACGCTGGAGGCCACCGACGATGCGTGATTGGGCGCCACGGGATCGGAGGACGAGCCCTCATTCGACCTTGACGACTTTCTCGGTCCACTGGGCGATGTGGTTGTTGGTGTTGATGTCCTGAAACGGCAACGCGAAGGCCGCGAAACTGGGATCTTTTTTGGCCGCAAGATTCGACGGCAACACTCCGACCATCCAGATCAAGATCTTGGAACCGCGCAATCCGTAGGCGCGCTTGCTGGTGAAGGTCATCCACATCAGCTTGCTGTCCTCGTTCAGGCTGAAAACAAGCGGACTCCATTTGGGATAGGTGTTGGTGGTGGCGCCGTCCATCACACGGGGAGCACCCGCGTTGACAAGTTCCAACGGTGGTACGCTTTGATCGAGGTACATGCCCCATAGTTTCGACGATGGATCCATGTCGAAGTCGCAGGCTTCGTCTTGTTCCTTGCCAGCCGGACAGGTGGATTGATTGAATACTAGAAAATCACTTGTCGGGCTGATTGCCGGGTAGAAATGGTTCTTGCCAGACACCGCCGGTACAAGGACGGTGGGCGCTGACCAGGTCTGGCCCTCACGTTTGACCTGCGCGATGGCACCCTTGTACGAAACCTGATCGGTATGGTGAATGCCAACGTTGGTGAATGCGATGCTCCTGCCGTCGGCAGACCAGTCCGGGTGATCGGCTTGCATCGCTCCCACATCGATCGTGCCATCCACCTTTCCGGTCGTTCCACTGAACAGGATCAGATCTTTCTGCTTGCCGTCACCGTACATGCCAACAAATTGCGATCCGTCTGGATTCCACGATTCGAATTGGCTTTTCTGCATGAGCGGAAACGGCTGCATCGGCATGTTGGTTTTGAGATCGAAGAGCAACAACCGACCGTCCCCCTGACCGCCCGCGCTGACAACAAGCTTGCTGCCATCGCGTGACAGAGCGTGACAACCGGGACAGGTGCCGCCAGTCAATTGGTCTTCGATGATGCGCTCAGCCGTGACCTGCGCCTTGTTGCCGAAATCCCAGCGCATGATCACAGCGGTGGGCTTGGTCGTCCAGTAGTACAGCCCGCCCAACAAATCGTCCTGCGCGAACGACATCTTGATGGTGTCGCTTGCCCCGACCATACCGCCCGTCTCGGGTGTGGCGCGAACGGATACTTGCACCGGAATTCCACCCAGGTTGGAGACAACCAGCAGCGACCAAACCGTGGCATCGGGCGCGTAAATGCAACCCATCGACACGTCGGATGCACGCTGGCAGCGGGCAAAGACCCTCAGCTCAAGCGTATCACTGCGACATGCAACCTCGAAAAGTTTGTCGCCGGCGCTTGCTGGAATGAGATGAATTTCGATCCCAAACAGATTGGGCGGCAAGAGCACGCCATCCGCCGGATACACCAACTTTGGATTGTGCGTGGCGTCCGCGACGGCGCCGTCAAACTTTGCGGCAGGATCGGCAGGCAACGGTTCGCTGCCCGCAGCGAGATTGGAGTCTGGCACTGCCGCCACCATGCGGATGGTCAAGCGGGCGTCGGTCTGAAGTAATCTGGCAGACGCGTACACTCGCACCAATCCGCCCACGGTTGTGCCGGTGGTGACCAACCCCTTCTTCGCAGCATTGTCCGCGTTTGCCTTGAGGCTGTTGTCGGTACGCCAGCTAACTTCGTTTGTGACGTCGCGTTCCTTCATGCCCGCAAACACGCCGATTGCCTTGAACTGATGCGTTGCCGCCATTCCGCTCTGGATTGTCACCGTCGCCATCGCGGGTTCGATCCGCAGGCTCTCAAGCCCAGGAATGCTGCTCAAACCCGAAACACCGCCGGCGCTGTTGCCACTGCCGCCTTTGCCGCCCGCGCCGCCGTCAAGCGAAACGGTGTTGCCCTTGTTGGCGCCGCACGCGACCGAACCGAGGACGAGGAGGGCCATGCATGCCACGCCGTGGACGGGGTGCTCCGCCCTGAAAAAACCGAAAGAAGATCACCGAATCGACATCATGGACTCCTTGGAACAAGGCTTTTGGCAACGCTGTGCAAGCGGAATGGAGGCGCAAGGCTACAGCCATTGCCGCCAGATCAAAACGGGGCGCCCCAATGAACCTCTGCACCCCGGTTTCGGGGCTTCCCGGGAGTAACCCTGTGCTATGGTCCGCCCCGCTCGGCCCTCCCCAGGAGGGACCCTGCCGAAGCCATCCATTTTCAAGATGATCCAGGTCAAACGCATCGATCACGTGGCCATTGCCCTGCCAGCCCTGGCGCCGGGAATCGCCACGTTTCAGAACCTATTTTCGCTACAGATCGGCAGCCGGGAATCGGTCGCGGCGCAAAAGACCGACGTTTGTTTTTTGCACACCGGATCGCCCGACGATGACGCCACGGCCATCGAACTGATTTCCCCCAACGGAAACGAAAGCCTCCAGCGCTTCGTCGACAAGCGCGGTCAGGCCATGCACCACATTTGCCTCGAGGTTGAAGATCTCGCAGGCGCCCTGCACGAGCTGGCTGCGGCCGGTGTAGAACTTATCGACAAGACCCCACGACCCGGTGCGCGAGGACATCAGGTCGCCTTCATCCATCCACGCAGTACAGGCGGCGTCCTGTTCGAGCTGTGCCAGACCTCGCATGCGGAGACCGCAAAATGAAAAACCATCGGCTAGTCCAGCTTGTAACCCTCCTCGGACTTTCGTCGCTCGCCAGTGCACCCGCGCTCGCCCAGTACGGCGGTGGTATGGCTCCCGGCGGCGGCATGCCGGGAATGGCGCCTCCGCAGGGTGGCGGCGCTGATCCAGGAACCGACGGACCCGCCGAAAAAGCGCCGGACGAAGATGAAGAGGACGACGATGCCGATCCCATCGGACCCTACGAAGGCTACCGCCGCCGCTCGCAAATCATCGAGCTCAACGGTCTGTTTCGCTTTCGCAGCCAGTTCTACCGTCAGCTCGACATGGGACAGGGTTATGTGAACGACCAGGATGCTACGGACGGCACTCCACCCTTCCCAACTGCGCTCGATTGCGGCATCCACCTCGGACCCTGCAAGGAGAACTACCTCGCCGACGCGAACCTCCGTCTTCGCCTGGAACCCACCATCAATATCACCGAGCAGGTCCGCGTTCGTTCGCAGATCGACGTGCTCGATAACCTCGTGCTCGGCTCCACCCCCGATACACTGGTGCGCATCGATCGCCTGGATGGCAGCAACAACCTTTCGGTACACGACAGCCTGTCCAACACGCAGAATCCACCCGAGGTCGGTGCCAATGGATACGTTTCTTCGGTGCGCGCGAAACGCGCCTGGGGCGAGGTCGATACCGAGTTCGGAACGTTGATGTTCGGTCGCATGCCCTGGCACTGGGGCCGCGGCATGTTCTTTAACGCCGGCCAGTGTCTCGATTGCGACGGCGGCACGACCGTGGATCGCTTGATGGTGATGACACAGATCTATGGACACCGCCTGAACCTCGGATGGGATTTCGGCGCCGGTGGCCGAAATTGGAACCAAACCGACATTGGCTTGCGCGATCTGAACGGACCGCCGCTCGATCTCTCGCAAAACGACGACACGATGCAATGGGTCGGATCGATTGCAAAAACCGACGATCCGGAACATTTCCGCACCCAGGCCGCCATGGGCGAGCTGGCGGTCAACTACGGTTTCCAGCTGGTCTATCGCAAGCTCGGTGCTGCGCTTTACCCCATGGACGATGCGCAGCCTATGGGTGAGGGGTCGGCGCTGTCACGCGATGATCTGGCAGGAAACCCGACGTATTTCACCAACGTGAATGCAAAGGTCTTTATTCCCGACGTTTGGTTCAAACTTGGCTGGCGCGCACTCACCGTCGAATTCGAAGCCGCTGCCGTGCTGGGCGAAATTGGCAACGGCCGCACGCTGACCGAAGACAATGCCAACCGTGCGCTCAGCCTGCGCCAGGCCGGGTGGGTGCTCGCAAGCGATCTTGCACTCTTTAAAGATACGTTCTTCGTCGGCTTCGAGACCGGCGGCGCGACGGGCGATCAGGCCGAGAACAATACGACGTACCTCAACCATCGCTGGAAAACGGTCAAACAACCGGCAGGCGACAGCACCATCGCGGACTTCAAGTTCTCTCCCGAGTACCACGTTGACCAGATCCTGTTCCGTCGGCTCTACGGAACCGTTTCAAACGCGATCTACATGAAACCACAGCTTGCCTACTGGTTGAGTCTTGCCGAAACCCGTCAAGTTGGCTTCGTCGCTTCCGCGATCTACAGCATGGCAATGGAGAGTGTCTCCACGCCGGGCAACGCAACGTCATACGGTGTTGAAATGAACCTCGGCGTCACCTACCGAAATCCAGCCGACGGATTCTACGCCGGCGTGACCTGGGCCGTGTTGTGGCCGTTCGACGCCCTCGATCGCCCGGGCAATGCTGCCGGCGACGGCCTTTGGGATCGCAACGAAAACGCGTTGAACGCCCAAACGTTGCGCCTGTTCCTCGGCATCCAGTTCTAACCGACCAGTGGTCGTAAATCGAAACTCGTTCTTGTCGAAACGACAAGCGATCCGGGCACCGATGATACAGCTTTAAATCGGCAAGGATACGGCGTCCGCCTGTCCCTCCTCAAAACCCCGTACGACGCGCAATCAACGATAGTTTCCCCGTCCGAGTCAAGCTCCCGTTCGCGCGCGTTGGACTTGATTTTCGCCCTCCTCGCCACTGCCTCATTTCAACGTAACCGAACATCCATACGCGGACTGGGCAGCACAGCAAATCATCAACGCCTTTCCCTTCGATTCCGCGCCAAGATTCATGATTCGAGACAACGACGGCATCGACGGCAAGTATTTTGTCGACCGCGTCGATGCATTGGAAATCGAGCAGGTCACTTTCAACGAATCGCTCGGGTACGGTGGTGTCGACAACGGTTTGTTCACGACCACCGCTGATTTTTTCCAACACAGCCGAACTACGATTGCCAATACCATCTGGCACGAAGCGATGCATCAGTGGGGATACTTGCATGCCGGCGGATCGGACTTTCCGTCGTTGCAAAAAAACTATTCTCTACATCGTAGGAGGTTGCATGGAGGCGATGATGCTGTCCTCCCAGGGATGCCCAAATGTTTGTCCCGCCGGACAGTGGCCAGTATCCAACGCCCACTTTCAGAACTGGTCATGCACCTGCGTCGACGATCCGCAATTCGATGTGGGCGTGGTCTTGGCCGCCGGCGCGTCATGTCCGAAGCTATCGGGCCGTTCGACCAAAATCGAGTTGGTTTTGTCGATGGACGATGAAGACAACCAAAATCAGAATTCGCGAAGCGGATTCATCGGTACCACCGTTTATACCAGCAATACGAAATTTCGATTTTGCGCAGTGCCCGGACTTGGCTTCCAACCCAGCACCTCAGGTAACTATTCCGTCGTACGAATGGGGATCAATTGCCCTCCCGGTTCGGTCTCGATGTCGCGCTTTTTCGACAACGAGGACAACCAGAATGCCAACTCGACCGACGGGCATGTCCCCCCGAACTTTTCAGATTCCCAAGGAACGCGCATCGAGTTCTGTCAGTTCCGGGCCAGCGCTTCGGGATCAACAAGCCCCTTCCCGAATATTGCTGGACCAAGCTACGGCGTTTTTGCCCCAGCTTCGATTGGCGGTGCGATCCAGACAGGTTTCGTCAAGACGGACGACGAAGACACGGATAACATCAACGATTTGCAGGGCGACTTCGGCGGTTCAGATTCGTGGTTGCAACAAGGCGGTTCATCCCCTCTATGTCAATAACGGATGAGCCACGGACCGCACGAAGATCAATGTAACATTGAGGTGGAGACAGCAGCAAGCACGCGGGCGAAACCAGCCACCCAAACAGAAACGACCGAAGTCTTTGTGCGACCGGAAAAACGATCGACGACAACGCCGAAAATTCACGTGCGACGAAAAGGGTCGCGTCGAAACGAAGCCAAACGTAGCTGGACATACGAATTTCAAGCGTACCATCCCTGCCAGGCCGAATGTCCGATAACGGGCGTTGCGTAAACTTTTCGCTCGAAATCCTCCGAACGCCCGGTCGCGGGCGTTTCTTCAGCTCGTACGCCCACTGGTGCAACTGATTCGCCGCAATGCTGTTTGCTTCACCAAATTTTCCTGCCGAAAGCCCGCTGGCCCTCGATCGTGCTACGCGTTCTCTCCACGCTGGCACCCTCGAACAGTTTCACGGACTGCAGGTCAAGTTCTGCCCTGGCTGCAGCCCCTTCAACCCCTGCGGGGCCTTCCATAGCCACATGCTGTAAAACAACCACTTTGGGTGTCATCGCCCAAAGATCAGCTCAGAATCGCTGCCATTGCACGCACGACCTCGCAAGGTTGCGAGGCAGTAACGGCGGTGGCCGAACTTCGCAGCGTTGGCTAAGCTCTGCCACTTATGAACCGTGCGCGTACCGCGATTGTTTACGATTTTGACGGCACCTTGGCCCGAGGCAACATCCAAGAGCACGGCTTTCTGCCAGGATTTCAGCAAGATATTTCTGCATTTTGGGATGACGTCAAACAACGCGCGCGCGCGAACGACGCCGATGAGATCCTCATTTACATGTGGCGCATGTTGGAAGCATCCCGCGCCAGCAACCAACCGATCACCCGTGAAGCGTTGGAACAACATGGAAGGGCGGTTCCCTACTTCAATGGCGTGGCCACTTGGTTTGAGCGAATCAACAAGTTCGCCCAAGCGCGCAATCTGGATGTTGAACACTACGTGGTTTCGTCGGGCAACTACGAGATCATTCGCGGCTGTTCGATCTTCCAGAACTTCCGCATGGTGTATGCCTCTCGTTATATTTTCGATAACAACGGCGAAGCGGTTTGGCCCGGCGTTGCTATTAACTACACCACGAAAACGCAGTTCCTTTTTCGTATCAACAAAGGCGTTCACAATTTTTGGGACAACGAACGCGTGAACCAGTGGATGCCGCTGGCCGAACGCCCGATACCGTTTACACGCATGATCTTTATTGGCGATGGCGAAACCGACATCCCTTCAATGAAGATGGTGCGCCACCAGGGCGGGCACTCGGTGGCTGTGTT
>JAWXBF010000212.1:0-20673 GCA_034439895.1 Deltaproteobacteria bacterium | reverse complement strand
GGGGGGGACGGCGGAGGGAAAATTACTGGACTCGCGCGGCGAGACTGGCAAGTCCCCGGTTTTTCGCTACGATGGTTGATTCACGGGGTGTAGCGCAGCCTGGTAGCGCGCCTGCTTTGGGAGCAGGATGCCGAAGGTTCAAATCCTTTCACCCCGACCAGTTACAAACATTCTGACTCTTAACCCCTTTCGGGGGACCGGGGCGGGGGTGCTTGTCGGCGTCGTTTCGGAGGCGATGGGCCGCTGGTAGTCGTCTGCCGCATCTAGATTTCTTGCACAATCGTGTTTGATGGGGCGTGGTACTGACGATGCGCATCTGGGTTGTGTTTTTCTTGTTTTCATCGGTGATCGCCTGCGCCCCCGGATCCCACGGGGCCGATCGGACCGAAGCTGAACCCCCGCAAGACGGCCATGAAGGAGGTCAAGGTGGAGGACGTTCGGACGAGATGCCGGACAGCGGATCGTCATCTACAACCGACCACATCGACGGAGCACCATTGCCTTCGCAACTGCGCGATGCAGAGCCGGCGATGGGAGACGTCTCCTCGCTTGACCGCGGTCTTGTTTGCGACCCACGGTGGCTGATGTGCGATGACTTCGAGCAAGGCGCGTTGGGAATGCAATGGTCCCCGGTTCGTGACAACGGCGGCACTGTTACAGTGGATGGCACTCGCGCTTTTCATGGCCGACGTTCGGTTCGCCTCGCCACACCTGAAACCAACAACAGTGGGGCGGGGATCCGACTGCATCAAGCGTTGCGTGGTTTGAAGGCCAATCGGCTGTGGGGGCGCGGCTATTTCTTTTTCGCGCGCCGAACACCAACCAATCACGTGGACTACATTCGCGGCGAGGGTCGCACCGGCTACGTGGCGGTGGGCGCATACGATAACGCGTTCGCCGGGTTCTACTATGGCCCTTCAGGCGACTACCCAAGCTTGTGGTTTTATAAAGGGACCAAGCGCCTCATTAAAGATGGCGGCTGGGTGTGCCTTGAGTGGTCCTTCGATGGGGTCGCCGGTCGCGCCGAGGCGATGATTGATGGCATGGAACTGCCACAGACCTTGATTGATCGCGCGCCCGATAACAAAGCCGTCATTTTTCCATCGTTTGACGCCTTGTTTCTCGTGGTTCCGCGCGGCCACGAGGTCTGGATCGACGCCGTGGCAGTGGACGACGAGCGGGTGGGATGCCCCTCGTAGGTACACGTGCAAACTGTCGAGGCGGTCCTCGGCGCACTATCAAATGGACGGATTCGGTGCGCCCGGTGCTTGGCGATTTCGGCTCTTGGTGAAGTCGATCCACAAAACGCTGAGAGTTCCTGCCATGGCGGCCAGCAGAAGATGGGTGGTGCGAGGTCGGGCGAAGTGGAAAAGGTGCTGCAAAGGTGGGGTAAAAAGTGCAAGTCCCAATATGGTTAGGGTGGCAGCCACAATGATCCAGACCGCTGGATTTGGCACACGAAGCGTTGCCCTGAGCGGTCGACTGTTCGATCGGTTGACCACGATGAGCGAGAGGTTTCCCAACACGAGGGTGCAGAACGTCAGTGCCCGCGAGATCGCAAGCGTGTGCCCCAAATGGCGTGAGTAGAACGACACCAAGAGTACGGCAGCCAGCAGCGAGCTGCCTTGTAGGATTGCGAACTCGATCCCGCGCCGGGTCAGAATCGGGGTGTCGAGCGCGCGTGGTGGACTGTGCATGGTTGAGCTGTGTTCGGGTTCCGCCTCAAACGCAATCGAGCAAGCGGGATCGATGATGAGTTCAAGGAACACGATGTGAACCGGCAAAAGCGACAGGGGCCACCCAAAGAGGGCGGGTACCAGCGCTGTTCCTGCAATTGCCACGTGCACGGACAGGACGTAGGCACTCGCGCGTCGGATGTTGTTGAAGATGCGTCGCCCAAGTCGGATGCCGGTGACGATGGATGCAAAATTGTCATCGGTCAGAACAAGCCCGGCCGACTCTCGGGCAACGTCGGTGCCTCGGCCTCCCATCGCGATTCCAACGTGAGACGCTTTCAATGCGGGCGCATCGTTCACGCCGTCTCCGGTCATGGCGACGACGGCCCCACTCTTTTTCAATGCGCGCACAATGCGCAGCTTGTCGTCGGGAATGGCCCGGGCGATGATTGAGGTTTGTTCCAAGCGTGTTGCAAGCGCGGATTCGGATAGGGTCCTCAGTTCGGACCCCGTGATGACGTGGGTGGTGTCGATGCCAGCCGATCGGCCGATCGTGCGTGCGGTTTGTGCGTAGTCGCCAGTGATCATGATGATGCGAACTCCGGCTTGTTGGCACTCGGCGATTGCGCCCGGGACTTCTTGGCGCAGGGGATCTGCCAAGCCGACAAGGCCGACGAAGGTGAACACAAAGTCGTGTTGGATGTCGGGAAGCGGCCCTTCGTTTTGCCGTGCGTGCGCGACACCCAGTACGCGAAGGCCTTTTTTCGCCATCTTCGACGCTTCCTCCAGAATGCGATGTTCCTCGCCTTCGGAAACGTGACACAAATCGACGATCGCTTCCGGCGCGCCCTTCGCCGCAACAATCAACGCGTGCCCATCGGGTGCCTGCCAAACGTGAGAGATGCTCAAGAGTTCCGCAGAAAGCGGATATTCACGCACCAGCTTCCAGGTGTCGTGCAAGTGTTCGGTGCCCTTGAGCCTTCGCATACCGAGATCGCGAAACGCGCGCTCCATCGGGTCAAAGGGATCGCGTTGGCTGGCCAAGATGCCGTATTCGATGACTTCGTGAACGGATTCGGGCAGTTCAGCGTCGCCTACGTCGTGGTGTTGGGTGTCCGCGCCATACGACCAAAGATCCGAGACGCGCATTCGGTTCTCCGTTAACGTTCCTGTCTTGTCCGTGCACAAGACGCTGACTGCGCCGAGCGCTTCTACCGCGGCCATCCTGCGGGCAAGAACGTTTCGGCGCGACATGCGAAACGCGCCCAGCGCGAGGAACACTGTGAGGATGACGGGAAACTCTTCAGGCATCATCGCGATCGCCATCGCGAGCCCGGCCAATAGGCCCGCAATCCATTCACCTTTACTGAACCCGATCCAAAGGACAAGCAGCGTGCAGATGCAAATGCCCAGCAGTCCGAATGTGCGAACCAGCGCCCGGATCTGCATTTGCAGTGGGGATGGTTCACTTTTTATTTCAGACAGTGCTTTTCCGATTTTTCCAAGCTCTGCCTTCGATCCGGTTGAGATCACTTCGATGACCGCACGTCCGCGCACAAACAGCGTTCCCGAAAACACGCGGTTGTTGTCATGCGATTGGCCTGGATCGCGGGCCAACTTGTGAACGGGTACCGATTCGCCCGTCAAGATAGACTCGTCCACCAGCGCATTTTGCGCTTCGATGATCTCGCCATCGGCAGGCACGCGATCGCCTTCAGACAGAACCACCCAATCACCCCGGACGACGTCGCGGCCGGGTATCCGAATTGCGTTTCCGTCTCGTATCACTTGCGCGCGCGGGCTGGACAGATCCTTGAGCGATCGCAGCGCGCGCTCGGTCTTCCATTCCTGAACGAAGGTAATCGTGATCATGAACAACACCGACACTGCGAGCGTGATCGCTTCTTGCGTGTCACCAATGAGGGCGTATAGAAGTGCCGCTGCGATCAAGAGCAAGATCATCGGCTCACGGGCGAGTTCCAGCACCAGTGCGACAATGCCGTTTCTCTGGTCTCGGGGCAGTTCGTTTGGTCCCTCGGTTCGCAGCCTTTCCGCGGCGGTGGCGGTGGAGAGTCCCTGAGGCGTTTTCACGTCCGCAGTATAGTTCCTTTGTACCAGAGGTTTGGCGGTGCCGAATTCGACATCAAGATGTTACCGTTGGCCAAGGAGTACTCGCGTGGTTCAGAGAAGCATCCGATCGGTTTTGTTCGTGGCAATGGGGGTGTTCAGCGCCCAATGTTCAAATTATAAAACGACCGACGGGGGAGGCCATCCCGATGCGGGTGGGGCTGCCGGGGGATCCGATCAACAGGCCGGTGGCAGTGCCGGTGAAACCATGGGAGGGATGAGCGGTCTCGACATTGAAGGCGGCCAAGGCGGGACTGTTCCGACCATAGTTTTCGATGCGGGTCAGCCAGCTCAAAAGGATGCCGCCGTGCCCAAGGTCGACGCGGCTTCTCCCTTGCCTCCGTCGGCGCTCGTCAATGAGAAGTTCATTTGGAATGGCGACGGCGTAGGCAATGGCAGCGGTGCTCAATGGATGGGCCGTGGGCAAGAGGGCAAGACGACGCTCACCTACACGACCGAACAATCGTTCTCGAACAGCCATTCGGTCAAGTTCACGATGCAAAACATCAACTACGCCGAGTTCGGATGGGGTGTTCAAGCGACTGCTGCCAATCGGGCGCCCAAGTTGGCTTTTTGGGTCAACATGGTGCGCGACCCCGGCAAGTCGGCCCCCGGTAACGGATTGATCACCTTGAAGGTGGGTGGTGCCTATGCGGCGCCCGGTGGTGGCCGCGGTGTGGAAACGATCAAATACAATCGAAACGCACTGCGCGGCGGTTGGAATCAAATTGTGATACCGATCGCCGATATCGTTGGAACACCATCGGCCGCAACCATCACCGAAATTTTGGTCGGATTCGCAGGGTGTGCGAGCCCAAGTTGCAGTTTCCGATTTTACTTGGATGACATCGCTGTTGGTCAGTGAGGCGCCGCCAAGACTCACGCGGCGGCCGCCTGTTTCGCGGGCGTTTCCTTTTCCACATTCTGGAACAGGTCGCGTAGCTGATTGGCTTCCAACGTCTCGAGTTCGATCAGCAAATTGGCTCCTCGCTCGATAATCGCCCGGTTGCGCTTCAAGATGCCGAGCGCCCGCTCGAACGCACGGTTCACGATTTCCCGTACGGCACAGTCTATTTCCCGTGCGGTTTCTTCGCTGTACTCCCGGCGCGAGGGTGCGGTCGGTCCAAGGAAACTGGGTGGATCGGTCTCGTACGCCATATGTCCCAGCGCCTCGTACATCGCGTACCGGGTGACCATGCTGTGCGCGATATCCGTGGTCTTGACCAGATCGTCGGAAGCGCCGGTAGACCAGTGATCGAAAATCACCTTCTCCGCTGCGCGGCCGCCCATGAGGACGACCATCTTGTTTTCCAATTCGGCCCGCGACATCAGGTAGCGGTCTTCCAGCGGCCGTTGGATGGTGTAGCCAAGCGCGCCGATGCCGCGTGGGATGATGGAAATCTTGTGCACGACGTCGGTACCGGGAACGGCGCTGGCCACGAGCGCGTGGCCCATCTCGTGGTACGCAACGATCCGGCGTTCATTCGGATTCAGTAGACGGTTCTTGCGTTCAAGCCCCGCGACGATCCGTTCGACCGCGATATTGAAGTCCTGCATGCCGACCTCCGCCGCTTTGCGACGGGTGGCAGCCAACGCCGCTTCATTGACCAGATTGGCCAGATCCGCTCCGGTGAAACCGGGGGTGAGCGCCGCTATTTCTTCAAGATTGGCGTCCTTGCCAAGGGTTACCTTGATGATGTGCACGGCCAAGATCGCCACCCGCCCCTTTTTGTCGGGGCGATCGACGAGAATCTGGCGGTCAAAGCGCCCGGCGCGCAGGAGAGCTGGATCGAGGACTTCCGGCCGGTTGGTTGCGCCGAGTAGCACGATGCCGACGGCGGGGTCGAAGCCGTCGAGTTCGGACAACAGTTGATTGAGGGTCTGTTCCTTCTCGTCGTGGCCGGGCATGCCGCCCTGCGAGGATCGCGCACGTCCTAGGGCATCGAGTTCGTCGATAAAGATAATGCAGGGCGCTTTCTTTCGCGCTTGGTCGAACAGATCGCGCACGCGCGCCGCGCCGACGCCGACAAACATCTCGACAAACTCGGCCCCACTGATCGACAAGAACGCGACACCTGCCTCGCCGGCGACTGCGCGGGCCAGCAACGTCTTGCCCGTGCCCGGAGGACCAACCAGCAACACGCCCTTCGGCATGCGCGCCCCGAGGCGGCCGTAGGTTTCGCGATCCTTCAGGAAGGCCACGATCTCCTCCAGTTCTTGTTTGGCTTCGTCGACCCCGGCCACATCTTTGAACGAAACCTTGGTGTCATTTTCGACGTAGATCTTCGCTTTGCTTTTGCCGACCGACATGAACCCGCCACCCGCTCCCATCTGACCCGCCGCTCGCTTGAGCAGGAACATCCAAACGCCGAAAAACAGCAGCGTCGGAACGATCCACGAAAGGATCGTTCCAAGAAAAGCGTTACCGGAACGTGCCGCGTACTGGACTTTGTGCTTGGAAAGCGTGGCGGCGATGTCGGGTTCGACGCGGTTGGTGGTGAACTGATATTCGGCGCCGTCGCTGCCCTGGGCCTCGCCCTGAATGTCGCTCGGGGACAGCACCAACTGCTTGATTTTGCCTGTTTCGACCAGCGTTTGAAACTCGCTGTATGGAATGGATCGGCGTTGGTTCGACTGGAAGTAGTTGGAAACCAGTACGATCCCCGTTGCAATGATGAGGAAGGCGAACAGGTTCTTGCGGGTGTTGGGTGGCTTTGGGTCCATAGGGGCATTTCCGATCTTGAAGTCGGGGTTGCGATAGCGACTCAGCAACATCCGTTCCACAAGTCGCGCATGCCATTCGCGTCGCGGTTGGAGGGTGGTCCAGTCGTTGCATCCGAAAGACACACGATGAAGAAGTGGATACTCGCGATCGCGGTTGTGCTGGTTCTCATAATCGGAATGTCGGTGGTGGGCGGCTACAACAGCCTTGTGTCACTCGACCAAGCGGTTCGCGCACAATGGGGCCAGGTGGAAAACGTCTACCAGCGCCGTGCGGATCTGGTGCCCAACCTGGTCGAGACGGTGAAAGGCGCGGCGGCCTTTGAAAAGGAAACGTACACGGCAGTCGCTGAAGCACGGGCGCAGGTGGGCAAGGTCTCCTCGGCCAGTTTGGAAAAACTCGCGGCCGACCCGGAAGCCTTCCAGCGCTTTCAAAAGGCACAAGAGGGACTTGGCTCCGCGCTTTCGCGCTTGTTGGTGGTGGCGGAGCGCTACCCGGATCTCAAGGCCACCGCCAACTTCCGCGATCTCCAGTCGCAACTGGAGGGCACCGAGAACCGCATCACAGTCGAACGCATGCGCTTCAATGAAACGGCACAGGCCTTCAACACCAAGCGGCAAAGTGTGCCGACGGTGTTCATTGCAGGCTTCTTCGGCAATCGCTTCAAAGAGAAGCCGTACTTTCAGGCGCGGCCGGGCGCGGAAACCGCCCCGCAAGTGAAGTTCTGAGCGTGGCCATGGTAGCCGCCCACAGCCTCATTCTCGCCGTTGGCCTGGCGGTGGCGGCCACTCCCAACACGTGGGTGACCGACGGCACCGGCTTTCTTTCGCCCACCGTTCACCAAGAGCTCGAGGACCGCCTTTCCCAACACAACGCCGGCTCGGGGCACCAAGTTCTCCTTTGGATCGGCAATCCACAATTGGATGGCTCGGTCGAAGACTGGTCGGCGCGCGCGTTCAAATCTTGGGGCGTCGGGCGCAAAGGCCTCGACGACGGCGTGATCCTGTTTATCTTCCCCGGCGCGCGCAAGATTCGAATCGAAGTCGGATACGGTCTTGAGGGCGTTCTCACGGACGCGCGCGCGGCCCGCATCATTCGAGACGAGATGGCGCCCCGGCTGCAAGGCGGGGATCGCGATGGCGCCGCACGTGCGGGGGTTTCTGGCGTGTTGGCAGTGGTCGGCGGAGTAGCCGACCCGGCACCGCAAGGCGAGCAGCGTCTCTCGCTGGTGAAGATCATTCTGCTCGGGATCGCGGGACTGTTCTTTCTGGGACTTCTGATCACGCACCCATCGATGGCGGTTTTCCTTTTGTACAGCATTGCGTCCGGCGTGGGTGGTGGGCGCAGTCGCGGCGGCGGATTTTCCGGCGGCGGTGGCCGCTCGGGTGGCGGCGGCGCCACAGGATCCTGGTGAGGAACACATGCACCGACCCATGACACGACGACAGCTCCTTTCACGCCTCGACACGGTTCGGATCGAGGAAGCGATCCGTGCGGCAGAACGGATTACGACCGGCGAGATCCGCGTGTCAGTGGCGGGGTTGTTTTGGGGCGATCCGCGCCGGGTTGCTGAGAGTGCGTTTGCCCGCTTGGGGATGTCCGCCACGCGCGATCGCAACGCGGTGCTGGTGTTGGTGGCGCCTTGGCACCGGCGCACGGTCATCGTGGGCGATATCGGAATCGCCACACGGGTCGGGTCCGGTTTCTGGGATGAGACCATTGCGATCACCGCGGAGGCGTTCAAGGCCGGCCGCTACACCGAAGGAATCACGTCCGCCATCGACACGATTGCGCGCGCGTTGGCTGCCCATTTTCCAAACTCGCAAGTGAGCAACCCCGACGAGCTCGACAACGCGATCGACGTGACGTGATCCCGGGCGCCAGTAAAAGCCTCAGCGACCTCGCTGCAAAGCAATTATCACAAGGCGAGGGGCTCCTGCTCAAGCGGCATGATCAATGCACTCTCGGGAATCATGAACAAGAACATCCAGACCGAGAAGGCTGTCGCGATTTATGTTAACCGATTTTTACTGCCTGAGCGGGGTGCGACGAACTTCGTTGAACATGCTCGAGCCATTTTTTCAGCGATGGGGGCAGCGAAGGAACGATCCGAGTCCGCAACGAGCCGATCCGAGCGCGTAACACGCGATAATACTTTTGTCCTTTTGGGCGATGACGAATTGGTGTGCCTCAGCTGCGCCGAAACCACCACAAGGCTTGCCGAAGGAGAAGAGTACTTGGACCTCAAGGCGCTCACGAAGGGGGTTCGGCGAGCTTCGGGTGGTGGTGTCCAGTGCGGGCGGGTGATCCCCCGAAGAGCGGTTCAAACTGCGACGTGGGACAAGATCCTCGCGGAGTTACCACGAACTAAACCTGTCGAACGTTGTGCCTTTTTGTGCCTCGCCACCGGTCAGGAGACGCCATGAGCGACAGGCGAACATCCGCAACACGCGCCGCGGATTGCGCACCTTAGGGTCGTCGCATCCCTTGCCCTGCGCCGCTGAGATCAACTGCGCTGTCGTACAGTAGCTGAGCCATGTAGTCGAAGTTGTGCGCCCACGCTCCCGGCTCCTTCAGGCTGATCTGAAAGTTGTGGGCGGCCTTCATCAACGCCGGCGTCCAAGCCGTGAAACGATTCGCCATCTGCGCGTCGGTGCTCGAACACAGCGGTTGCTTGACGCCGTCGATGTCCTTGAAGAAATAAGGATAAGTCGCCTCTGCGTAGCACAAACTTCCGGCGCTCCCGATTAGCGCGGTGAGAACTTTCGTACCCATTCCTTCGATCTCGGCCGCCAACGATTCGGAAGTGTTGTTGTCGCCGTCATAGTCCAACGTGTGCGTGATGCGAATCTTGCTGGCATCTCCGCCAGCATCCGCGTGGCAGCCCTTGCAGCGCATATCCCACGCATCATCGATTGCAAATGTGTGGTTGCTGGCGACAGGGTCATGACAAGAGGTGCATTGTACGCCGCCGGCGTGAACCAACGATCCCGCATAGGTGTTCCCTGCGTATTCGTATCCCATCTTTCCGGATGATCCCAACTTGGTCCCGCCTGCTGCCAAGTAGTGGACGTTCAAGAATTTGTAACTGCCCGAAGCGATGGCCGCATCGATGTCGGCTTTCCCGGTACGACCCGCATGACAGGTGCTACAGAGGTTGTCGTATCCCATCTGTTTGGCGATAACACCACCAGGCAAGGCCGTTGTCGCGACATCGAGCACTTTAAACTGGTTGCCAAAGCTTGTGTGGCAGGTCCCACATTCAAGGCCGTTTGCGGTTTCCTGTACGGTTTTTCCGACCCCGTATTGCAAGAAGAAGCGATAGCCCTCCTCACCCCCATGACAACGCGAACACGTCGAAACAACCTCGTCGTTTGCGTCCCAATTGCGCGAGGCGAGGCTTGTTCCATCAAAGTGTCCAACATCACCCCGCACGGTGGACGACAAATCCGCTTTGGTCGTCAGGCCCGCATTCACATCCTGAGCAGAATCGTAAAGCAGCTGCATGATGTATTTCGCGTTGTGGGCAAAAGCACCCGGATCCTTCCGTACCATTTGGTAGTTGTAGGCGGCTCGCACAAGACGTGCCGTCCACTTTTTGAACCCATTGGCACTTGATCGTTCATCCGGATCACATTGTCCGTTGTTGTTGGTATCCGAAAACCAGTAGGGATAGCTGTCACCGTTGTAGCACAAGGGTGCGGCTCGCTCGGCTCCATACCGGACCATCACGGCAAGAAGCTTGTCCATCAGACCGGACAACTCGAAGTAGATCCCTTCGGATCGATTGCCATCGCCATCGTAGTCGCGTGAGAACGACGAGATCATTCGGATCTTTTGCGCACCCTCGACGTCGCTTACGCCTTGGTGGCAAGTCGCGCACGCATCAAATCGCGGTTTGGTTGAATGTGGGTCGTGGCACCCCGTGCAGGTGTTGAATCCTTCCACGTGGCGAAACCGTGTGTCGTAAACCCGATCCGCATACTGGTACCCGCCTTTGGCGACGCCAGCGTATAGCGTCGCAGCGGCCGGATAGTAATGGATGTTGGTAAACCGCAGCTTGTCGCTGACTTCATCGGGCGACGCCACCATCGCGGCCTTGATGCCCTCATCAACCGTTGCGCCCGACGCCCGCCCCTGGTGACAGGTCATGCATCGCGCTTCCGGCCCGAGCCCATCAACCACGACGCCAGACGGCAAAGTGACCGTCGACAACTTCGCCGCACCCTCGCTGTGACACGTTTCACAACGAATCACAGATTGAACCGGCGCATCTTTCTCGACCGTGCCCACCGCCGTTCCGTCGGCTCCAATGAAATCCGAGAACCCTTCGGAACTGTGGCACTTCGCGCAGGTCGTTGGGACTTTTCCATCGGTGTTCCAATGGCTGAAAGCCTCGGCGGAGGCGTTGGCGTGAACCGAACCTTTCCACTTCTCGAAATACGGAACGAACGACGTCGGTAGGGAAGGACCTGCATCGTCGCGCGGCGAAAGTTCAGCATCCGTTTGCACGCCAAGCGGGGCATCCGTCGCACCACTCCAACCCGCATCCGGTGGTGCGGCAGCATCCACCACGATGTAGACGATCTCTTTTTCGAGATCCGCGCACGATGACAACAACACCGTGCACAGGACACAAACCCAACGTTTTGCGCTCAGTTTCATCATATTCTCACCCTAAATCGTTCATTTTCATCAGGGCCGCAAACCTTGCTGAACCCACTGCACAATAATTTCGAAAGCATCTGCGCCGGCTGAAATAACCACGCCGCCTTGGTGGCCTTGGCCCGTTGCCTTGGCAAGAAGGCGACTTTCCGCCGGACGGGTAGAAGACGACAGCCGCGCGATCGTCGGGTAGTCCGCCAGCGAATCCCCGCCAAGGACGAATCCCGAAGTGGTCGCTTCACCACCCATCCGATGGCAATCCCGGCACAAACTTAGCAGCAACGGATATACCTGTCCGGTATAGGAAACCCGTTCAATGGACACATCCACCGTCACGCCCGCGTCTTCCGCACGGACTGAACCGTCCTGTGTTGCGTTTGTTGAATCGCGCATCGCCGGCGATCCGCGTTCGAAGTCCGCGCATCCCGCTGCGGCCAGCGCGACCAGAACCAACATCGCGCGACAACTAGAAGTCATAGACCACCGTCAAGCGAAAGAAATCGTCGTCGACTTCATCGGCCTTTTCAAAGTTCAAGAAATACGAAATGCCACCCGAAACACCCCGGTAGCGCGCCCAGAGCGCAAAGTTGTGGGTCGATCCATCCTCGACGCCCCAACGGGTGTCGTCGCCTATCAAATTGCGTCGGTTGTTGATGGTGCGTAGACCTTGTCGGTATTGCAGCCACACGAACGGCAGCAGGAAGTAACGCACCCGGAAATAGCTCGCGAGGTGAAAGTAGTCCTGACCTGATCCGCCACCAGAAATATCGGCGCGCAACAAACCAAATCCTGCGGTCAAACGCTCCAAAACCGGAATGCCGTGCCACTGTGCGACCGTGAAGTCCAAGGCTTGCAGGAACAACAGCCGATCGAATCCAATGTTGTTGACGTAGCTTGAATAGTAGGCCGACAGCGGTCCCCATGCGGCCCCAACTCGCTGACCGTATCCGATGGTGACCGGATCATTGTCCGAAAAATCATTCTGCAAATTGAGAACGGTATCTTGGCTGCGCAACTCGTAACCGCGTACAGCGTATAGATCCCAGGTCAGAGAAAGATCGTGCCGTCGATGGAACACGTGGACGGCAGCCCCTTCGCGGGCCCAAACCGTCGGCATGACCCTTTGATCGAAACCACCGTGGCCGCCGTAATACTGATGAAACAATGGCTCGGTCCCGAAGGGGACAAGTAACTTGCCAACCTTAAACCACAACTTGAGTGGCACGGTTTCGGGCGCAATTCGCATATGCGCTTGCCACATCTGAAGGGTCAACAGCTCGGCGGTGAAGCCAAAGGGATCGTCGGCCGTTTCTCGGGTTAGAAAGACGAATCGATGGTAATTCGCGATCGCGTTTCGACTGTCCCCAGGCGCAGCGCCCCCCATGCCCCGTCTTTCGTAGTTCAGATCAAAACGACCATTGAGACGCAGTCCTCCCGGATACACGATTCGACTCCCCGGCACCGGAGCCATCCCACTGGGACGCTCACCCGGTGCGGCCGATGCGTGACCACCGTGCGCATTGCCGGGAGCGGAGCCACGATCCCCCCAGGGTTTGTCAGACGACGCAACCGGAAGTGGCGCGGCGGGTCCCATCGCCCCGCCCTCAATCCACTCCAGAACCCGCGCATAAACCTCGCTGGTTTCGGCAACAACCTGTCCGCCTCCGTGCGCATTGCCGAGTGCTTTCACCAGTAGCGGACTCTGCTTGGCGTTGGAATAATCAACAAAACGTACAACGTTATAGAAGTCTGACTGACTGTCATTCGAAAGGATCAGTCGCGTTCCTCCGGCGATTCCCGATGCGCTATGGCAGGTACCGCAGGCCTGAACGATCAGTTCGTGTATTCGGGGTGCGTAGTACGTATTGACCGCAGTGGGCGTTTGCGACTCGGGCTGATCGACAGGGGCCGGAGGTGTTTCCACCGTCTGCGCCGGCACGATCGCTGGCCGCAAAAGGGGCGCTTTCACCGCCGCGCGACGCCGTTGCGGTGGGACAATCACTCGGGGTTGGACGCCCGAAAAGTGCGCGCCGGCGCCTATCCACCGAATCAACACCTTGTACTGAGCGCTTGTGGAAGCGTAGACAACGCCACCCGCGTGGGTTAGCCCCGCCGCTTTGTTGACCAAGCTGCTGTGTGTCGCGTTCGACCCATCGACAAACTTCAATGCCGACTGGTGGTCCAAGCGCAGATCACCCGCTACGATGAAGCCCGTTTTGCCTGCGATGCCTGATTCCGAATGGCAAGCCTGGCATCCGTTGACCAACAGCCGGTGAACATTTCCAACGAATCCTGGAACCTCCGCCTTCGCATCTTTGGGTGCGTCTTCAGTCGCGTCATCTCGAAGGGACGCCGCCGGGGCCGGCTCGTTGGTCTCGATTGCTTGACGCGGTGGGGGAGGCGACTCGCGACGCTTTTCGAGGCCGAGTTGCTTGAGCAGCTCGATGCGTTTTCTTTCTTGCTCGTTCTCAACCTGCGCCCCCGCGGATGCGCTCCATGCTGACACCAGGGCAACGGCCAGGCTGATTCCGATTGCCTTACCGAACATGACACGACTCGCAGCTGAAGCGTTGGATGGCGATTGCCGTTTGCCCGTCGTGGCAACTTCCGCAGTATTGGCCTTCTCGCATTTGCGCGTGGGTAAACCCTTTGCGCACCTGAGGAAAAATAGAGGGGTGGCAAGCGTAACACTGAAAACCGCCATGGCTGCGATGGGAGAATTCGGCATCTGCGGCAGGTGTGCCCGGTGGATGTGGCTTGACGTGGGGAATCCGCAAGGTTGCCGGCACCGACGTCTGGCCGTGCGACGAAGGAATAACCAATGCCAACACTGCGGTTGTCACACCGACCAACGCCATCGATTGCAGCAGTACGCGCGCCCGAGAACTCGGGTTGCGATCCGTTTCATCCGCGATCATGTGGCACCGAAGGATTGGGAGATTCGACAACAGGCGGCGGAATCACGCGGGTCGCCGCGCGGCCAAAAATAAACGCGCCGACCAGGACCAATGGGACACCAACACCCGCCGAGATCACGAAGGTCGCAGGACTGAAGAAAAGTGCACAAGCGAGTTGCAATGCAATGCCAGCTGCAACCACGGCGAGGCCAATGCGTATGGAACGGATGAGGGCAGAAGCCACGATCATTGTCCCCCTCCGGCTTGCCAGAAATGACCATCGGCCGCGGCTTTCTTGTCGTGGGCAACGTTGTGACATTGCAGACACGACCGGGTATTCGCACTCAGTTCGGCGAAAAACGGCTTGTGCACAGGATTCTCGACGTATCCGCGGGCGTCTTCGTGGCAATGCAAGCAATTGTGGTTGGGATAAGGTTGGTAAAGCGCCAACTTTTCGGGGACCTTGCCAACGTATTGCACCCAAACGTGGCGCAAACCATTGAGCTTCGCCTTCATGTTACCGAACATCGCGTAGTCGGTGTGACAAGCAAAGCACGTCTTGTCTCGCTCTATCGATCGCTCTTGGTAGTGCACCGCCGCGAGCGCCTTGCGGTTGTCTACAAACAAGGTGCGACCGTATTCCTGCATTGGATGGCACGACAGGCAAAAAGTCGTCTGCGAAGAGGTTCTGAGTTGAACCGTAAGCCCTGCTGCGGAAATGCCGACAGGCAAAATAGCGACGGAAATCAAAACCAACCAACGGCCAGAATGCGACAACGCGAATCGCGGCACCCAGATCCATGCAAGGACCGCGAGCGCCAAGCACAGAATCAAACCACAAACGAGAATCAGATCGAGCATAGAGTGAAGCAAATGTCCGAGCCAGACGTTACAGCATGCGAGGACACGTCGGCGAAACAGGTTTGCAAATTACGCGTGGAAACGATTGAGGCACAGTGCAAAGATTGCAAACACCGCGAAATACCGCGCAAACTATGCGTGGAGATTCGAACCGTTTACAGTTCTCATCTCAACGGCGGCGGCCTATGAATCGCGCCGGAACGCCGCCCACAATCACCCCCGGATCGACGTTTCGAGTGACGACGGCACCCATGCCGACGACAGCACCATCGCCGATGCGCACGCCGTCCGTGATGCCGGCGTTGGCGCCAATCCACACATCATTGCCGATGTGAACGCCGTTTGATGTGACTGCTTGTGTGCGGATCGGTTCCGATGCCGACAAACCGTGATCGAAGCCGTAGATGACGACCCCGGTGGCGATGCGGGTGTCGTCGCCGATCGTCACGCCGGCCGATCCGCCGTCGATGCTTGCGCGGGCGTTGATGCTGACACGCGCGCCGAGCGTTACCGGTCCATGGATGAATGCTCCGGCAGCGATGCTGGTTCCTGGGCCGGTTAGCAGGATTGGCCGGTAGGGCTCGGCAAACAGTTGTGCGTCTGGCGAGATGAAGCAACCCTCGGCGATGGTGATCGTCTCCAGTTTTTGTAACTCGCGTTGAAGTTCTGTCTGCCACGGCAGTGCCCAGGCGCGTTCTTTTTCCTTGAGCGTGAAGTACAGCCACGGCATCCAGGATAGACGCCGCTTGTGTTGCTCGATGAATGCCTGTTCGTCATGGCTCATGCACTTGTTCCTGCTTCGGGTGTTATCGTACTTGCACCCTTGTGTTGTACATTTTATTGGGCCGGGTGAAGATGCCGTCGTGAAATTGAATGCACTGACTGCCCTGCTCTTGGGCTGCCTTGGGATGGGTTGCGGTACCACCGGATCTCGCGCTGAATCGTCGTCGTTTTCGGATTAGAATGAGGCGATTGCGCCCGCCGCAGCAATGGAATATGGCGCTCCGATGCCGTCGAGTGCCGCTGTGGCGCCGCCTGCGGGCAACGCCGTCGTTGCACCGCCAAACAAACAGTTGGTCTATCAGGCGACGTTGAATCTCGCCGTGTGTCAGGTGAGCAAGGCCCTCGACCAGGTCGATGCTCTCGTTCGGGAACTTGGCGGCTATCTGGTGAACCGATCCGATCAGGCGATTACCATTCGTGTCCCGAATGAGCGTTTCCGTGAAGCGTTGCAGAAGGCGGTCACGTTCGGCAATGTGCCGAGTCAAAATATTTCGGTGCAGGATGTCACCGATCAGTTTTTCGATCTGCAAGCCCGCATTCGCAATGCCCGCGCGGTCCGCGATCGACTTGCGGAACTCTTGAAGAAGACGACCAACATCGAAGAAGCGCTGTCTGTCGAGCGCGAGTTGAGACGGATTGGGGATGAGCTGGAACAAATGGAGGGCCAGTTGAAACGGCTGAGCGAGTTGTTCCTGACGCCCAGGACCATCGTGCTGGCGGAGTTCGGCGGACGCAAGGATCGATTCGATGCACACGCGGCCGGGATAGTGGCGTCGCTTCAGACGTTGTCGGTGCGCGACTGGCTCAGGTCTTCCGGACCTTCGGCTCGTTCTCGTTCTTCGGGTGTAACTTCTTGCTGCCACGGCCAACGCGACGAAGCGCTTCGCGCAGCAGAAACTCGACCTGCGCGTTCGTGCTTCGCAATTCACCGGCCGCCCAGCGTTCGATCCCCTCAAGCACGAGGGGGTCGATGCGCATGAGGAAACTTTTGCGTGGCGGCATGATCGGGATCGCTACTGGTAGTTCGACCCCGCATTAACCACGGGTTGCGCACCCCGGTCACCGCAAAGCACGACCAGAAGATTGCACACCATCTGCGCTTTTCGTTCTTCATCGAGCTGTACGATGTTGTGATGGGAAAGCTGTGCCAGGGCGTCTTGAACCATGCCAACCGCACCCTCGACGATCTGCCGACGGGCGGCGACCATGGCGCTTGCCTGCTGTCGCTGCAACATGGCCGACGCGATCTCCGGCGCGTAGGCCATGTGGGAGAAGCGCGCCTCGATGATCTTGACCCCGGCCCGTGCGAGGCGCTCCTGGATTTCGTCCTTCAGATGATCGGCGATGATGCTGGCATTCGCGCGCAGTGAGTCTTTGCCTTCGGAACCGTCGTACGGATAGCGTGAGGCGATCTGTCGCAGTGCCGCTTCACTTTGCACGTGGACAAAGTTTTCGTAGTTATCCACCTCAAAGGTGGCCTCTGCGGAATCGCGTACTTGCCACACGACGACGGCCCCAATTTCAATCGGATTGCCGTCGGCATCGTTAACCTTGGAGTGTTTCGTCTCGAAGTTCCGTGTTCGCAACGATACGCGTATGGCAGTGTAGAATGGGTTCGACCAGCGCAGCCCTGCGATGCGCGCGCTGCCAACGTAGTGACCAAAGAGTTGCAGTACTTTGGATTCGTTGGGCTGAACCATGAACAGCCCCTTGAGTATCAACACACCAAGCACGCCGACTGGTACCGCCATCTTGAAAAATGCGGCGGCGGCGTCGGGTCCGTCGGCGACTTGTGTCACTTGCATCGCCGCCCAGGCCCAGGCACCCAGCACCAACACCAACACCGGCAATCCCGGCACTCCCGGTCTTTGTTTCTCGATGACCATCGACGTTTCTCCTTTGACTCGTCCAGAATTGGGCGATATCTAAGTGATATCATATCGATTACATGCGGTCGAGCTGCTGCGCAGTGGGCCGTTTTGAAGGGAGCCGCCAGCTAGAAGTGGCGCATCAGTGTCAACGTGAACTGGTTCGCCTTGTGCCAGCGTTCAAAGCCAACCGGCATGTCCGGATTTTTCGGGGGTAGATTGAAGAACCGCAACCCGGCCTTCAGACTCCACTCTTCGCCGAGACGGCGGTTGTAGCCGAGATTGCCAAACATTTGTTCGGCGTTTTCGAGATCCACCACGGCGAAAAGCAGAAGCGTGCTGTCCGCTGCGTCCTGGAAAGCGAGGCGCAACCCGCCCATCACGTCGCGTTGAAAGATATTCAGCTCGTGTCGAATGCGCGCGTTGCCGTTCAGCCCTTTGCCTTCGGCGAAAACCGACTGACCTTCGACGATGAACGTCGACTCCCACCCAATGTCGTGTGACACGGAATATTCGAGGCCCAGTGCCGCAACCCCGTGATCTCGGTTCTCTGTCAATTGTCGGGGATCCAGCGCAATGAAGGTCGGGGAAGGTTTGGCGTCGGAGCGGTCGTAGTATCGATAGGCAAACTCGGCTTTGGCGATGAGGCCCTCAATGACCTGTTGATAGGTACCACCGATCTGTGTGACCGGCTTGAACAAGGGGTGAACCTCGAGGCGCGTGGGGTCGATTCCGATGACAGGGTTGTAACGGTCCTGGTTCTGCAGGACGTGGAAGGAAAGGTCAGCATCACCCACCGTTTGCTGCAAGTTGACCGCCCATTGTGCGCCGAGGCGATCGCGTGTGATATCGCCGTCGCGGGTAAGCCAGCGCGCGCCGCCCATGGAAACACCGGGTCCCGTGAACGAAAGCCGGGACTGCGCCGAAGGAAAGATCGGCGACGTAAAGTACGGCATCAGGTAGGCGCTGATGTTTCCTTGCCCAAGTTTCATGCGCAGTTGTGCGAGCGGCTCGCCTACCTTCTCGAAGTTCTCGACGTTGCTATCGAAGTATCGGGCGTTGACGACGTCGGCAGGGTGAAAGGCTTCGGTAGCCGTCCAAGTCACCATGTCCCAACCGACCGTCAACGAAAAACGCTCTCCCTTCCACTGCGCCCACGCCTCTTCCGGAAACGCAGCGCTTCGGCCTCGATCGGTTTGGTCGTGTCGTACGAATCCGCGAAAGCGCAAGCGTAGGTCGCCCTTGCGCGAATCGACTTGCAACCTTGCGGCAGCCGCGACGTTCTGGTCGTTTGTGCCCGGGTTGTCATCGGGCTGGAAGACACGGGTTTCGAGACCGAGTTCACCCCGGCTTTCGACGGCCCACTGGGCGTTTGCCGTGGTCGAAAGAGCAATCAAACAAAACAGTCCACCGGCGAAAAAGGCCTTTGGCGTCAACAGCTGCGACATCGGGTGCGATCCTTTGATTGCGCGAACGGATGCCGTCTAGTTCTCCAGTTCATCCGACTCGAAGAGGGCATTGTCGACGGCAACGCCAACTTTGCGATCGTGCCACACGAGGGTCGAATACTTTCGCGTCTGGTGGTTCTTCATTTCCAGCTTTCCGAGTCGCCAGAACTTGCCGAACTTTTTGAAATCTGAAAAGGCAGCGGTCTTCAGCAATTCGCCCTTGCGATCGTAGTATTCGATTTTGATGGGGTTGTTGTATTCCCGATCCACCCAGGCGATCTGTTTTGAATAGCCGCTATCGGCCGCGGTCGGGATGCGCTCCATCTTCCAAATCTTGCGACCATTCTGCATTTCGTCGGCCAGAAACTTGTGTTTGAACTTTTCGACCTCCTGGCTGCCGAGATCTTCGTAGGTGAACTCGCTGCCCATGAAGGAGCCCGATTTGTTCTTGGAGCTGATTCGTTTAACGCGCTTGATCGCCGGGAGAAACAGCCACTGATCATCGTCGTCCTTTTTGTGCGTCCAGGTCAGCATTCGCGTGCCCTTCACGTCCGCCGGCCACTCGAATTCGATGCGCGACTTGTCGCCGTCGTCCTTGGTTTCGAGGATCTGAGATTTCATCTTCCGCGATGTCTTGTCTCCGTGTGCGTTCACGAGCGTCATCTCCATCGTGCTCGATTCGCTCGCATAGCCTTCGTTGGCCCGGTCGAGCGATTGCGCAATCTTAAGACCCTTTTCTTCGGGAGATTCGGCATTGGCATCCTCGGAATTTCCGAACACGCCGGATAACAAGGCGATGGCACTGAGGGTGAGTGGAAAGGGACGGAGCAAACGGTGCTTGGTCATGGGGGTTCTCCTGCTGCAAACCAGTGTGGAATATCGATATTGGGCGCCGGTCGAGCCGAAAATATTTCGCGAAACCGAACTCTTGGCGAGCGTAGTGAGTACACACTTACAAGTCAAAGTAAAAAGCGCGATCTCGAAAACTCGTTGTAAACATCAGGATTCGTTCTGGTTTTCGGGACGACTTGCGACCGACGTGAGCTCCACGATGCCGTCGAAGGTGTGACGCCAAAGACCGGCTCTCCGGTCGAGCGCCGTTTGGACGACTGCACGCGCAAGCACGCCGTGGGGCATGGGTCGATATCGCCGCGCGGTTCCGACAAGAAAGGGAGCCGCGATTTGATTCAGCGTGATTCCGATGCGTTCGCCGATGCGTCGGGTCGTTCGCGGTCCCACCAAACTGGAGGGCTGTAAGAAATGCGTCGCAGGGATCTGGAGTGCTGCCACTGCCTGCTCCATCTCGCCCTTGGTTCGTGTGTAGAAGATCGAGCTTTTCGGATCCGCGCCGACGGCGCTGACGATCGCGATCGAATGCACCTGATGATGTTTGGCCCAACTTGCCAGCGCCACGACCAGATCGCGATCGATCGCGGCAAATTTTTCTTTGTCTCCGCCGACATCGGCAAGCGTCGTACCCAGACAACAGATCACCGCGTCGACGTGTTCATCACGCATGCCCGAGATGAGTGGACCCGACGCCATCCATTGCTCAAGCTTGGAAGCACGCGTGGTGATTGGTTTTCGCAAGAGGGCAATCACGCGATTCGCGCGGTCGTTTTCCAG
>JAWXBF010000211.1:0-3460 GCA_034439895.1 Deltaproteobacteria bacterium | reverse complement strand
GGCCTGTGCTGTTTGCGGCAGCAAATTTCCACGGTACGAAAAAGAGCAAAAGCAAGGTCAGGGTAACGCCGTAGAGCCCGTCGCAGATCGCCCAGAAACGCAGTGTTTTTCGCATGTCGGGATCGATCATCATGGTCGCGGCGCAGAATAGCACCGCCTCTGATACCCTGAAGGCATGCGTTTTTTGGATGTGGTCCGGGCAACCATCGCCGTCGGTATTTCGGCAAGTTGTGCACACACGTCGCCGTCCCCAACGGAGGTGCAGGCAGACGTTCCCGTGGCGCGTGCGTACGATCTCGTCGATGGTTTAACCGGCGCCTCTCTTGGCGAGGGCGAGTTGATAGAAAAAATGGCGTCTGCGCGGGCAATCTTCGTCGGAGAACAGCACGACAATCCCCATCACCATTTTGTGCAGACCAAGGTCTTTGAACTTGCGACCGGGCAATCGGGTGCAACTGGACTTGCGCTTGAGATGTTGCCCGTGACCCACCAGGCAGCACTCGACGCCTTCGTGGCGGGGAAGCTCGACGAGGCTGCCTTTCGCAAGGCCGTCGACTGGGACGAGACCTGGGGATATTCGTACGGCTTTTTCCGGGAGATGTTCGAGCGGTGTCGAACCCTCGGTTTTCCGGCCTTTGCGCTCAATGCACCCCGAAGTCTGTCGCGCGCCGTTTCACAAAAGGGCATTGAGGGTCTCGATGAAAACGAGCGGGCCGCTTTGCCCGAACTCGTGGTGGGACCGGCCGAGCACCGGGAATTCGTACGACAGGCCTATGGTACACATTCGACGCGACGTTTTGTCGAAAGACGATTCGAGCGCTTTTACCGGGCGCAGCTTTTGTGGGACGAAACCATGGCCGAGTCGCTGGGCCGCGCCCTTTCGGGTCCGGGCCATCCTGCGCGCGTGGTCGTGCTTGCGGGGGAGGGCCACACGCGTCGTTCGGCGATTCCCGAGCGGCTTCTGCGGCGCGGGGATTTTCCCTACTTGCTTGTCCTTGCCATTGAGCCGGACGAACGTGACGACGCCGTTGCGGAACAGGCGGCCGATGTCCTGTTCGTCTTCAAAGAACCGCGAAAGCCTGAATCTCGATGAGGGCCCGCTGCTCCATCAGACCGGCGACCTCAACGAGCGCCATCGCCGGATAGTGTTTGCCCATGCGCTTGCGCCAGGCGTTCGCGATTTCTCTGTTGGCGGCGTGGTACTGCCGCTGGTCGGTCACGTAGATCGTCATCGAAACGAGATCCTTCGGCTCGCCACCGGCCGCGTGCACCACCGCGAGCACGTTGTCGAGACACTGTGCAAACTGTCCCGGCATGCCGCGCTCGAGCGCCATACCGGGGGGCTTTCCGCCGATCTGGCCGCCGATCGCCAAAAACTGCCCGGTCTTCAGTATCCCGTTGGCATAACCCCTGGGGGCAATCCAACCCTTTGGCTGTATGATCTTGCCGGGGGTCCTCGTGGAGGCGCCTCGGGAGGCGGGCTTGACAGCCATTGTCCCGTGTCTATACCTACCGCTCGGTCAACAATCAAACCATGCCAATTTACGAGTACCGCTGTGCTGCGTGCGAGCATGAATTTGAGGAATGGCAACGGATCACCGACGGTCCGGTGAAGGTCTGCCCAAAGTGCAAGAAGAAGAAGGTCGAGCGCCTGATCTCCCGCACCTCCTTTCACCTGAAGGGCGGCGGCTGGTATTCGGATCTTTACGGCTCGTCGAAATCGGGGGCGGGCGCCGCGCCAAGCGACCCGAAGTCTGAGACCAAGTCGGATTCCAAATCGGATTCCAAGTCGGACGCGTCGAGCACAAGCGCATCGACCGATGCCGCCGCGAAGCCCAAGGCCGACAAGCCCGACAAGCCCGACAAGCCCGAAAAGAAAAAAGAAAAGGTCAGCAAGGCCTAGTTCGCCCGCCACGGCGCTTACAGGAAAAGATCCTGCGCGGCGCTTTTCCAGCCGTAGCCAAAGCGCTGGTAGTTTCCCTCAATCCATTCCGAGGCGATCGCGAGTGGGCGTCGTATTCCCTCATCGCGCAGCGCCACGCGGCGTCGCAGGTGTTTGAGGCGCGCATGCAATTGTTCGAGCCGGACCGGTGGCACCTTGTGTTCGGCGAGACGTTCGAGGAGTGCCTCTACCTTCTGCACCTGCCGCAGAAAATAATCGCGGTTCATGCGGTTGCGGGCATGGGCGATCTGTTGTCGCAATCCCTTCACCCCACCCCCAATTTGTTGGTTGCGATGTTGCCGGTACTGCACGAGCGGCTGTTCTTGCAGGGCGATCGGCCTGTGAAGCGACGCCAGAAAGGCAAGCCACTCGTCGTGTACAAAACCAGGTGGAATCGGCAGCGCTGCCGACAACAGGCGAGACCGAAAGGCCATTGCAGCGCCCGTGGCGACGTTCATCCGCAAGAGCAGGTCCCATGAATCGTCAAGGAATGCCGCCTGCGCCTTTCTATCGAAACCGAGCGCTTGCCACTGGGTCGTGCCGGTGGCGCGTCCCTCTTCGTTGACCAGTTGAAGATCACAGAGGGCCAGTTCGGCGTCGCCTTGCAGGAGGGTGTCGACGAGCGTCGCGATCTTGTTCGGATGCCAGGCGTCGTCCTGATCGCAGGGCAAAATGACGTCGCCTGTGCAACGAGAGAAAGCCCGGGCAAAGTTGGCCGCCACGCCGAGGGCCACGGGATTCTGTTCGATCCGTACGGCAAATGGCGCACGGTTGGCAAACGTCTGCAATAGCGCCAGGGTCTCGTCGCTGGATGCGTCGTCCGAAACGATGAGCTCGTCGGGCTGCTGTCGCTGGGCTGCGAGGCTTTCGAGCTGGGGGGATAGAAATCGCGCGCCGTTGTGCGTGCAGAGCGCCACGGAGACACGGGTTTTGCCCTTACGGTCTGCGTCGATACCTGTCATGGTTGCGGCCAATGTTGCCTTGACGGTCAGCAAATCGCCAGGGCACATGCCGCCCTGCTGTCTTAAAGCGTCAAATTCTTGAGCATTACCGTATGGGGTCAAACACGCTCCGCCAACGCCTGACCGGGAACTTCGCCCTGGTGCTAGCCGTTGCAGCCATCCTTTTGGCTTTCGGCGGCCGTGGCCAGCCCGAGGGAGAGGCCCGTCAGCTATTCGAGCCCGCGATTTCACTTGTACGGTATGGGACCCCCAAGATCGTTGCCACGGGTGAGCCCGCGCGCAAGGAGCGGGTCTGGGGCGAAGCGTCGCTCGTCAATTCGGTAGTGCATTTACCGGGTGCGCTGCTCATACAGCTTGGCTCGAAGCTGGCGCCGAAGTCGCGAGACGGGTTGACCGTGTTGGGATCAAGGCTTGCGTCGGCGGTCCTGGCCGGCGTGCTGGCCCTGCAGTTTTTCGGCCTCGCGCTGACGCTGGGTCTGTCGCGCGTGGTAGCCCGCTTGGGCTCGGTGGTTGTGGTATTCGCGACTTCGGTCGGTGTTTTGGGGCGCACGCCGCT
>JAWXBF010000210.1:0-4220 GCA_034439895.1 Deltaproteobacteria bacterium | reverse complement strand
TGCCCGGGTGGGCGACAGGACAGGAAGCGTGACGGTGGCCAACACAACGGTACTTCTCGTAGACGACGATCCCATGGTGCGTGCTGCCATGACGGCGATGCTCGCGCACCTCGGAATGTCGGTCGTACAGGCCGAGGACGGCGCATCCGGACTCGCAGCCATTCGCAAAAGCCAGCCTGATATTGTGTTGCTGGATCTGAGCATGCCCGGCATGCCCGGCATCGATGCCCTGCCCGTCATCGTGAACGAATTTCCATCCCTTCCGATTGTCGTGGTATCGGGCCAGAGCCTGATGGAAGACGCCATCGAGGCGCTTCGCCGCGGCGCCTGGGACTACATCATCAAGCCGGTATTCAACACCGAGATCCTTTCCCACGTCATCGTGCGGGCGCTCGAGAAAGCCTCCCTTCGAAAGAAAAACGACGAGTATCGGCGCGATCTGGAGCTCACCAACACGCAACTGTCCGAAGCCCTTCGTGAACTGCGCGACGATCAATCCGCAGGGCGTGCGTTGCAGTTTCAGCTCTTGCCACCAGACGAAATTCAAATAGGTCCCTGTCATTTTTCACGTCGGCTGCATCCGTCTCGTTTGTTAAGCGGAGACTTCGTCGACTACTTCGCACTCGGACCTCGACACGCCGGATTCTTTCTGGCCGACGTGGCAGGACACGGCGCCGCATCGGCGCTTATCACGGGAATCGTCAGTACCCTCGTTGGCAAGTATCGTTCGGCACTTGGCCGAGGAGACGATACGATTCTCCATCCCGACAGACTTCTGACCCTGCTCGATCGCGACGTCGACGCACTCGGTATGGACCGACATGTGACGCTCATCTACGGCGTCTTCGATTTCGAGCAACCGCGACTGGTCCTTGGGAACGCGGCCATGTTCCCCTATCCGATTCTATCGGATAGTCAGGGTACCCGTTTTTTTGATTGCCCGGGTCGCGCACTTGGACTTTTTGGCGACGGTCGCCACGGATGCTGGGACGTGCCGCTGCATTCTTCGGGCTCACTGGTGCTCGCAACCGATGGCATCTATGAACGCATCGAGGGCACCTTCGAGACCAAGCAGATGACGTTTCTTGCCCTCGGCGAAACGTGCCCCGACCTAGACGCAATGGAGCAGAAACTGGGACTGACAGGCGACGTGACCCTCCGCGATGACATCGCGCTATTGCAAATTCGGTGGGGGGGACGGCATGCGTAAGGCACAGGTGTTTCATTCGCAGCACAACACGGTGCATGTGGTGCGATACATCGGGTGGGTCAACTACGCCATCGCGCCGTCGCTGCGACAATTTTTCGAGGTATTGCTCGGCGAGGAGAAGGTGACCGGGATGGTCTTTGATCTGACCCGGGTACTTTCGATCGACAGCACCAATTTGGGACTGCTGGCCCGAACCGCCATTCGGTTTCGCGAGCGCCATGCCACCTGCCCGGTGCTCGTGACCATCAACGAAGAATTGCGGGCGTTCCTCCGGAGCATGAGTTTTCAGGAAATTTTTCAGCTCACCGATGAGAACGCGTTATCGGCGGAAGGGCAAAGTGTCGGTCTTGAGATCGCCTCGAAGGGCAACATGCTCAACACCATGCTGGAGGCCCATCGCGCGCTCGCCGACATCAGCGACGACAACCGAGACCGTTTCGCCGAGGTTGTAATGTGGCTGGAATCCGAGGAAGAAAAACGCCTGCGATCCTGAGAAAGTGGCGCTAGAACGTCGTCACCTGTGTCCAATTCAAACCGAATTTTCTACATCGCCAGGCACGGCGAGACCGACTGGAACCGGCAGGGACGTTGGCAGGGTCAAACCGATATTCCGCTGAACGACACGGGTCGCGCGCAAGCACGTGATCTCGGCCGACGGATGGGCGCACTTGGCATCACCCACGTCCACGCGAGCGATCTCTCACGCGCCCGGGAAACCGCCGAAATTGTCGCGGGGGAGCTCGGCGCACGGTTCGCCGGTGCGCATCCGGGATTGCGAGAACGGAACTTCGGTATTCTCGAGGGCGTTTCGCGCGAAGAAATGGTCGTACGGTTCCCGGACCTGTGGCACGCGTACCATACCGAAGGCCGGATGATGCCGGAGGGTGCGGAGCCTCATGCGCACGTGATCGATCGCATGCACGACACGGCCCTGGCGCTCGTCGCCGACCTTGGCAAAGACGAGACCGCAGTCTTCATCTCGCACGGAGGCGCGATTCGCGTCTGGCTTTCCCACCACACCGAATGCGCGATACCGCCGATTGGCAACGCGGGGGTATTCCGCGTCGAACTGTCAAACAACCACATTGTATCTGCCGAGCCGTTGTAGAATTTGAGGACATGTCAGCGACCACCCCCGTTTGGATGCCTCGACCGGAGGAGCTCAACCATTCGAATATTGCGGTGCTGATGCGCGAACAAGGCCTGCCCGACTACGCGGCCCTGCATGCCTGGTCGGTGAAGGAGCGGGCCGCATTCTGGCTATGGGGAATTCGGCGACTCGGCCTGCAATTTGAGACGCCAGCGACCACGATCCTGGATGACAGCGACGGCGTCGAACGGGCCCGCTGGCTGCCTGGAGCCCGATACAACATCGCGGAGAGTTGTTTCAGAGGCGATCCCAATCGCCCTGCGATTGTGTGGACCGGTCCAGGGTTGGAATTGACGACAGTGACACTTGCCGAGCTTGATGCCGAATCGCGTTGCGTAGCACAAGCGCTCGTGGCAATGGGGTTGGAACCGGGGACTGCCATCGCGATCGACATGCCGATGAACCCCCGATCGATCGCCATCTACATCGGCATCGTTCGGGCGGGAATGGCGGTGGTTTCGATCGCGGACTCGATGGCTCCCGACGAGGTCAAAATACGGCTCCGGATCGCCGGGGCGCGCGTGCTGTTTACGGTCGGTCACATGCTTCGCGGCGGCAAACGATTGCCGCTTTACGAGAAACTGCTCAACGCGAGTCCGCCAACCACGATCGTGGACGACGCGGAAGGCGCAACCCTGCGACCTCAGGATTCGGTCTGGCGTGACTTTTTACGCAAGGGCGACACAACGACGTTTGCACCCGTGATGGGCGACAGCAATCACACGACCAACATCCTTTTTTCATCCGGCACCACCGGAGAACCCAAGGCGATTCCGTGGACACAGCTTCAACCCATCAAATCAGCCGTTGATGGACACTTGCACCTCGACATTCGACCCGGAGATGTTGTGGCTTGGCCAACCAATCTCGGATGGATGATGGGGCCATGGCTCATCTACGCAAGCCTGCTGAACCGCGCTACGATTGCACTGTATTGCGACGCACCGACCATCGCCGATTTTGGGCGTTTTGTTCAGGACGCTCGGGTGACGATGCTTGGCGTCGTGCCATCCATCGTCAAAACGTGGCGCTCGGACGATCGGATGAAGGTCTTCGACTGGAGTCACCTGCGTTGCTTTGGCTCAACCGGAGAGGCCTCCAACTCCGAAGATTATGCTTACCTCATGGGCCTCGCCGGTGGACGACCGGTCATCGAATACTGCGGCGGGACCGAAATCGGAGGTGGATATATCACCGGGACGTTGGTGCAACCCCAGAAACCTGCGACCTTCTCCACCCCAGCCCTTGGTTCGGATTTCGTACTACTCGACGAACAGGGCCAGATTGGCGACAACGGCGAGGTCTTTCTCATTCCGCCGACCCTTGGCTATTCGGAGCGATTGCTCAACCGCGATCACCACGCCACGTATTTTGAAGGCACGCCGGCCGGCCCCCATGGCGAAATCTTGCGGCGTCACGGCGATCAAATCGCGCGCATGCCTGACGGGGGCTATTGTGCGCTCGGTCGTGTCGACGACACCATGAATCTGGGCGGCATCAAAGTGAGTTCCGCCGAAATCGAACGCGTACTCGACGCAGAGCCTGGTATTGGGCGAACAGCCGCCGTCGCGGTCAACCCAAAGGGTGGTGGACCAAGCTTGCTGGTGGTGTACGTCGTCCTAGCCGACCCGGCTTTCGACCTCACGAAACTCGGCTCTGTGTTACAGAACGCGATCAAGAACCGACTGAATCCGCTTTTCCGCATCCACGAGGTCGTCAAGGTCGAGGCACTACCGGTCACCGCGTCGAACAAGATCATGCGGCGCGAATTGCGAGCCTCGTATCGGCCTTCGGACGCCAACGACACCTGATTCACAGTTGTGTCTCCTCAAAACGCCGAAGTGGATCAGTTTCGCATTG
>JAWXBF010000209.1:0-10453 GCA_034439895.1 Deltaproteobacteria bacterium | reverse complement strand
CGGGCGGCTCGCGTGAGCGTCTTTGGATCGCACGGGGTGCGGCTCGCGAGCGCGAGGGCATCGTCGTAGAGACCGGCGTCCTTCACTCGTCCGCGAGACCGGAGGAGAGCAGCACCTCTTCACACGTGCGCGCAATCGCGATCGGGCTGTCGTTGAGGCCGCGACCCTCTTCAGCGAAGCGGATCGCCTCCACCTTCTTGCCCTGCGCCGAGAGGGCCTTCACGCCGTATTGGCGGTCGTGCCACATCTTGTACGGCGCGAGCTCGAGCAGCGCGAGCACGTCATCGTACCGCTCCGCAGCGATGAGTGCGCTCAGACAGTTACTCGTGCCCTTGAAGAAGCCGCGGAGCTTCGGGTCGGGGCTCCACGCCATGCGCACGGTGCCTTCGAGACGGTCGGCCCACGCCGACGCGATTTCCTTCGACGCGCAGAGCGCCCCCCAGTGGTCGCCGAGCCATTCGATGTAGGGGAATGCCGTCATCCTGATACGCCTCCCATAGGCGCTCGAACCAGGCCTCACGCGTCTTCGCGTCCGCCGGCGCGTTCGTGATGATCGGCACCAGCTCCGCCATCGCGTTGTTCACGGCGGTGCCGATGTACCCCGACGAGCTGTCCACCGGTTCGAGCGCGGGCGACACCCGTTCGAGAAACGCGATGGCGCCCTCGGCGGCGAGCACCGGCTCCGTCTTCGCGACCTTCTTGATCTCGGCGACCGCCTGCCTGATGCGCGTGATCGCCGGCTGCGACTTCCACCCGAAGGCGTGCCGGCGGAACCGTGCTTTGAACTCCCATTTATGAGCGTCAGCCTTGGCCATCGTCGGCGTCCTTCACATCCGCCGCAAGCCGCAGCGCCCGCTCGGCCTCGTCCCGCTCACGCGCCAGTTCGGCGCGCAGCTCCTCTTCCGTGGGTAGGTACATCTGATAGCGCGCCGCCAGGATCTGCTCGTTGTTCTCGGGCAGCGTGATCTTCGCCATGGCGTCGTTCTTCTCGGAGCACAGCACGATGCCGATGGTCCTCGCCTCGTGCTCGGCGCGCTGGAAGCGGTCGAAGAAGTTCACGTACATCTGCATCTGGCCGAGATCCTGGTGCGTCAGTTTGCCGAGCTTGAGGTCGACCAGGACGAAGCAACGGAGCAGCCGGTTGTACAAAACGAGATCGACGTAGAAGTGATCGCCTTCGAGCGTCACGCGCTTCTGTCGCGCGACGAAGCAGAAGCCCTTGCCGAGCTCGAGCAGGAACTCCTCGATGCGGTCGATGATGGCCTGCTCGAGCTCACGTTCGCGCCACTCGGAGCGCTCACCAAGCCCGAGGAACTCGAGCACGAACGGATCCTTGAGGACATCGGATGGCCCGTCGAGCTGGTGTCCGCGCCGGGCAAGCGCCAGGACCTTGTCCTTGTCGCGGCTCTTGGCGAGGCGCTCGAACAGGAGCGACGCGGTCTGCCGCTCGAGCTCGCGGCTGGACCAGCTCTCGCGCGCCGCCTCGATCTCGTAGTCGAGCGCCGAAGCCCTGACCCACCCTGGCGGCGAGGCGCTTCGCGAGCCGGTCGATGATCTCGTCGCCGTAACCCGCTCGCTTCTCGCCGTGCTGCTCGACCTCGACGATCTCGCGCCCGATGAGCCAGTACGCCTGGACCATCGCCGTGTTCACCGAGCGGGCCACGTGCCCGCGCGCGGCCTCGATGATATCGACGACACGAGCGAAGAGCGCGTCCTCGTGGCTCGCGGTCGATGCCTTCGCCACGGCGGCAGTCTTCTTTCGGGGCGGTCTCTTCACGGGGCGATTATACGCCATTTCAGTGACGCATATAACGCGTGGGTGACGCTAAAGCTGTTAACCGGGCTGGCGCGATCGAGGTGACCTGTTAACCGCTCTCCATTGTTCTCTCCCTGGCGCTTTCAAGACGAAGCCCCGCGAGTTGCCTCGCGGGGCTTCTGTTAACTGATCCTCCACCCTCGGTTGGTGGTGAAGGAAGAACTGGCTCCGGAGGAGGGTTTCGAACCCCCGACCCGGCGGTTAACAGCCGCCTGCTCTGCCCCTGAGCTACTCCGGAATGGGGGTCGCGATTATGCGAAATCTCGGCCCCGAGTCAACACCTTGCGTGCAACTATCCTGCGCTTCCTGACGCCGTCGCCGAAGCGCTGACGTTCACGGACACGCTGACGCTTGTCTCAATCCTCGCGCTGGCCTTCACCGCCGACTCGATTCGGGCCGCCACGCAGCTCGCCAGATTGGCACCTTCCACGCCAGCGGATGCGCCGGCCTTGGCCACCTCGGCGCCTGCTTTGGCGGCTGCCAGGGCATTTTCGACCACGCCCTTGAGGCGATCCTTCATGCCGACCGACACCTTGAGGATGTTCGGGAGGTGCTTTTCAAGGCCGCTCTTGTAGCGGGTCGCAAGATCGGCGTCCGCAGAGGCCATCACGTTGACGACCACCTTGGGCTCCGTGCACGAAACTTCGGCCTCGACCTGAGCCTGGCAGCTACCCTTGCACTCGGCGCTTGCCGTCGGCGGCGTGACCTCGCCCGTACACTGCGGGGCCTTCATCTCGACCGAGCACGAGCCCGTGCACGTGCCACCGCATTCGGCCTTGGCCTTTAGCTCGCAGGTGCCCTTGCAGTCGCCCTTGCATGATCCCGAGGCGACGAGGTCGCAGGAACCAACGCACTTGCCATCACAGTGACCTTCCGTATTCGCGCCATCGCATTTGCCATTGCACGTACCGTCACACTTGCCGTTGAAGTTCGCCGTGCATTCACCGCGACACTGGCCTTCACAACGCGCGCCCGCTTCAACCGTACAGCTGCCCTCGCAACGTGCGGAACATTCGCCGGAAAGCTTGCCACCTTCGCAGGTAACCTCAACCTTGCCCGGATCAACTTCTGCACTGCATTTGGCCGCGCAATCCGCCATCGCACTCATCGAGGCGCTGCAAACCGGCCGCGTGTAAGCAACGGAAATTGCCGCCTTCGCGCCCACCTTCAAGCGCGCGTCGGTCAACGCAGCCTTCGCCGCATCGCAGGCTGCCTTCGCATCCGAGAACGAGCCACTGCCGCCCAGATCCGTTGCCATGCCCGCACACGCCGTCATCAGCTGTGCATCGATGTCGTTCGCCATCGTGCCCAGGGCCGCTGCCGCTTGCAGCGAGGCGCGCAGTTTCGAGGCAGAGTCGGCGGCAAGCTTGTACTTGCCGGCAAAGTCGATCTTGGCGACGCCATCGACCGTCTCGAAATCGCCGCATTGCCCCTGCGGCAGACCCCCACCTGGAAGTTTCAGTTTGTTGCAGCCCGTCGCAAAACCCAGCGACCCCACCAAAACACCCAGCCAAAGCACACGAGAAACGGCACGCATCGTCATCAGAAAGCCTCCAAGAATTGAGCCAGAGCCTACAGGGCCCCGGAACGTTCCCGGACGCTAAACCCACGCGGGCTCCAGTGCAACAGGCGAGCGGCGTTCTCGAAGTAGACCTTGTGTAAAACCGACTCCGGCAGCCCTACCCCGTCGATTTTCCACCGCCCCTGAATGGGCGTGGGGTGAAGAAACGCACGATCGGCCGTCTCGAAGTACCGATAAGTCGCAGTGAAAAAGCGATCCTCATCGGCAAGCGTTGCCGGCTCACTGCCGGTCGAGCCGTACATCATTTCTTCCTGGGTATCGCCGACGCCGGCATCGGTCCCGAACAAAATGCGATCCTGGTACTTGATGAAAAACGCGCGCATCGCGTCTTGCGGGTGGCGGCCAATTTCCGGAACGCGCGCCGCCGTGTCGATGTACAGATTCGGATGGCTGTCCAGCATTCGTGACACAAGCGCGGGATCTTCGGGAGCGTTGCCGAAATGCACGCCAATGAAGATCGTTTTCGGATGCCGCCTGATCCGACGCTCGAACTGATCGTAAAGCGCTTGCCACGTCGGAACCGATTCGCCAAACATCGACCACCCCGGATGCGCGGTCAGCTCGTCCTGGCGCTCGTTGTTCGCATCGTTCGGCAACCAAAAGGCCTTCGGATCGCCCGTGTGAATCGCCACCGGCATGCGCAGCTGACCCGCCTTTTCAAACAGCGGATCCAGACCGGGATCGTCCACCGGCATCAACGTCTGCCCGTCGGGCATCGGATACCCAAGACCCAGGCCCTTCGTGATCTTCAATCCGACCGCACCAAGCTTGTGGCCGGCCTCCAGTTCATCGGCCAACACCTTGCCGTAGCCGGTGGGGGCCGTCCGCAGGGCACGCATGAAGTTCGGGGTCATGAACACCGCCAAACGACCTTTACTTTGTTTCGCCAGTTCGAGCTGCGACTCCAGCAAATATCGCGGCGGACCCGGATGCATGCCCGACAGGTTCACCGCCCCTGCGAGGCCCCACATGTCCATCAAAGACAAGACCTTCGGCATCGAATTGCCGCTCAGGTGCACATGGGTATCGATGCGCCAATAGTGACGGGCAACCGCAGCACGGACGTCAGGCTTTGACGGGGCGGATGACGAGGCCGGTGCAACGTCGTTCGACGCCGGCGACAAGGTCGGTCGGGTCTCAATGAAAACACCCACCGATACCATCAGCGCCGCCACGACGACCCCGACCACCGTTTGCCGTCTGACCGCCATGTTCGCGCTCGATCTGAAATCGTACTACGGCGCTGCCGGAGCCGGTTGTGCCGGGGCAGCACCGGTCGTAAGCTTCAAGCGTGTGGCGATTGTGAGGCTGAATTGCTTGCCGCGACGGATCCACGGATCGGAGGCACTCAACATCTGTTCATGTGACTCGAATCCATCCTTGCGAACCGAAAGTGCGTAAGGTCGAGCGATGTCGAACATACGACGCTCAAACGGCGTGGCGCCTTCCTTGACCCCGTCGATGTACACCTCGGCGGCACTCGGAACCGAGCGCACGCGCAGCCAGTGAACCACCTCGGCATCCGCCGAAACGGGACTGCCCGAGGCCGTCCAGTGCCCTGTGCTCGGTGCAACGGGCGGTTTTGCCGCGGGCAAGGGTATCCTGGGTGCAGGCGTTGGGACGGCAGCAGGCGTTGGCTCGGGCGCAGGCGTTGGGACGGCAGCAGGCGTTGGCTCGGGCGCAGGCGTTGGTTCGGGCGTTGGCGCGGGTGGATCCGAAGGCGGCGTCGCAGCCGGGACCGGCGCTACCGGCGGCGGCGCGAACGAGGAACCCTTCGTCGGAGGCTGATTGGGATCGTCCGCGACATTCGGACCGGCCATGAACTCGACATAGGCGTAGCCTGCTCCACCTAGCAACGCGACGGCTGCCAGTGCGATGAGTAGAGGCTTGCGACCCTTCGACGGCGGCTTGGCGGGGCCAACCTTCATGGCGACTCGACTTGCACCGGCCAAACCCCGTGAGGCTTGTTCAAGTTCGGACGAAGACGAGCTGACGGCAGCCACGAATGGCATCGACTGCTCCATCGAAACCGGCAATTCCTCGCCGTCGAAAAGATTGTTCAATTCGCCCGTCAGACGACGGTTCGGACCAAGGCCAACGGTTTGTGGCTCCTCGAATGCTGGCGTTTTTTCTTCCGGAGGCATCGATGACTCGCCCGCGGGCATCAGGTGGGCCAGCATGTCCATTCCGGAAGGCCTTGCGGGAGGAGAAACAGGTCGGACGGTTGCCGCAACCGGCTTTGCCGACGGTGCCGCCGCGACCGGCATTCCCTGGGCGGGAAGTGCCTGACCGCGAACCGTGGTCGTGCTGCCCTCTTCCAGCTCATCGTCATCCACCGCTTCGCCGAAGTCGAAGGAGGGGATGTTCTCCATGATTTCGGTGTGTTCCGAATCCCATTCAGAAGCAGCGGAACGACCGCCCGCAGCGGGTGCTCCTATCGTCATCATTCCGGCCACAACGTCGGTCGCCTGACCCGCAACCGCACCACGGGGCGCCGCAGCGGTGGGGGCCGCCTCGAATCCCCCTTTATTGGAGGGTGCGGTCGGAATTGGGTTTCGAGCAAACACAGCCCTTGGGGCGACCGGTGTTGCGCGACTCAACAACTCCTGGCTCGGTCCACCCGAGCGCGTCGATTCGCCCTTGTTGAAAGAACCGGCCGGACCTGCCGGAGGCGGCCCCGCTGGCATCTCCGCCCGGGCCGGGATTCCACCCTGCGGTGTGGGAGCAGGCCCCCATCCGGGAGGTGGAACGGCGGCCGTCGTTTCAGAGAAACCGTCACTCACCGCGGCCATGTTAAAGCCCGCTGGCGCACGACCTGCCACGGTCTGCACGCCCCGGGCCGGCGTGGGAGCGCGGTTTTGTGCCGACTCAGAACGATTGCCGGTGGGTCGCGCCGCGGGCGGAACATTCATCGCCACGGGCGCGGTGGTGCGCAAATCGTCGTCACCCGACGCAACCGGGCCTTCGGGAATCGGCGTTGGTCCACGCCCAACGGGCTGTCCGGCGCGTTCCCTCTTGGTCTTCTCGGCCAAGATTCGATTCAAGCGGACCCGGCTTTCATCGGTAATCTGGTCAAAACGAACACCCATGCCGGGGCTCGTCGAGGGCTGACGGGGATCGGGCTGGCGCACCCAAACCACGGTTCCGGAGCCAGTCAGCAGCGGTTCAGCATTGGAAAGCGAGAGATCGAAATTGATTTTGGCGCCAATCGCCAACGGATTTCGCGAGCGAATGAAGATCCCGCCGGGGCTCAGATCGCCTCCATAGCGTTCCACAAACGCGTCGTAGGTCTCGCTTTTGAACTTAATCTTCAGCGAAAGCGCATTGCCTGGCAGTTGACTCATGGTTGTTTTACTTGGACAGGCCCCCCCTGCCTCGAATCGAGAGTAATCTGAGGTTAACGCTCCGGCCCATGCCACTGCAACAAAACTGCCCCAATAAACCCTCGATTTCTCATGCCCTCACCAAAGGCGCAAAGGAATTGCGGATCCTATTCACCAGTCTCTGGGCGTTGTGCGCCTGTGTAGGACCAGCATCGGCAGCGGTGAAGGGTCCCTTGAGGGCGCCTCACGGGGCGGTCGCGTCCGAAAGCGCCCTGGCATCGCAGGCGGGCGCCTCATTACTGAAGGCCGGCGGCAACGCAATCGACGCCGCCTGCGCAACGGCCCTCGCCCTCGGCGTCACCAATCCGCATTCCTCGGGTATCGGCGGCGGCGGGTTTGCACTCGTTTACATCGCGAAGGAAAAGAAAACCTACGCGCTCGACTTTCGCGAACGCGCGCCGTCCGGCATCGACCCAAAGATGTTTTTCAGGGATGGCAAACCCGACCCAAAGTTGTCGCGCCAGGGTGGACTCGCCGTGGCGGTACCGGGTGAAGTGCTGGGTTTGTCCGAGCTCGTCAAGCGCTGGGGCAAGCTCCCTTTTGCCAAATGTGTTGCGCCTGCCGAAAAGCTGGCGCGGGGGTACCCGGCAACATCGGGTGCGGCGGGCATGTTCAACGATGTCTTCGGCAAATCGGCGTTTCTCGCCAAGGTTTATTCGAACAAGCCGCCCATCGCGGCCGGCATGATGTTAAAGCGACCGGGTCTCGCAAGCACCCTCGCCGCGATTCGCAGGTCGGGACCCGATGCGTACTACAAGGGCGCCATCGCCCGCGAGATCGTCGAGACCGTGCGCGCCGCAGGCGGCGTGATGACCGAGCAAGACTTGCTCAACTACAAGACCTCGGACCGAGTGCCGCTCGTGTTGACGTATCGAGGCCGACAGGTCTATTCCATGCCGCCGTCGTCCTCCGGGGGCATCGTGATCGCCGAGGCCCTGGGTATTCTGGAACGCAAGATCCCCGATCCGAAGGCCATCGGCCACAACTCGTCGGCGTATTTGCACGTGCTTGCCGAGGCGCTGAAGCACGGCTTTGCCGATCGCGCTCGCCACATGGGCGACACAGATTTTGTGGAGGTTCCGGTCGCACACCTTTTGGATCCGAAGTACCACGCGACGCTCGCGGCCAAAGTCGGCGAAAACGTACTACAAAAAGATCAATACGGCACGCCGGGCGCGAACCCCGATCCCCCGCACGACGGAGGCACCACGCACCTGTCCGTTATCGACGGCGAAGGCAACGCAGTGGCCCTGACGAGCACGGTCAATCTGTGGTTCGGCGCAAGCCTCGTCACCGCCAAAAGCGGCGTGGTGCTGAATAACCAGATGGATGACTTTGCGATCAAGCCGGGCGTCGAGAACGCGTTTCGTTTGCTTGGCACCGAAAAGAATGCCGTTGCCCCCAACAAACGACCCCTGTCATCGATGTCCCCCACCCTCGTGATCGACGACACGGGCGTTCGTGTTGCGGTTGGTGGCGCCGGCGGCCCCACCATCATCAGCGGTACCTTGCAGGTCCTGCTGAACATCGTTGATTTCGGTATGGACGCGCAGGAAGCCAGTGCCGCCCCCCGCATCCACCATCAGTGGATGCCCGAGACCCTTGCCCACGAGCCCGAGATCGTCGCCGATGTGGTGCAGGCCCTCGCCAAACGCGGCCACAAGCTGGTCGAGCGCGGCCACATCACCAAGGTCAATGTGGTGTCCCGTTCGGAAAAAGGCATCGAAGCCGCAGCAGAATGGCGCGGCGAAGGCGAACCTGCGGGATACTAGGGCCATGACCACCCGACCCATCCGCAAAATCCTGATTGCCAACCGAGGTGAGATCGCCTGCCGCGTGATGAGGGCGTGCCGCGAGCTCAACATCGCCACCGTCGCGGTCTACTCCGAAGCCGACCGGGACGCGGTGCACGTTCGTCGCGCCGACGAGGCCGTATTCATTGGTCCTGCGCCCGCACGCGACAGCTACCTTCGGGCGGAGGCGATCCTCGATGCCGCTCGCCAAACGGGTGCCGATGCGATTCACCCGGGATATGGCTTTCTCTCCGAAAACGCCGAATTCGCCGAGGCCTGCGTGGCCGCCGGCATCGTGTTCATCGGACCGCCTGGCGCTGCCATTCGTGCCATGGGTGGCAAGACCTCGGCGCGTGAGTACATGCAAAAAGCCGGCGTTCCGGTTGTTCCCGGCGACAATGGTCCCGATGGCAAGGGAATAGCCTCCGTCGAGGCCGCGTTACAGGCTGCGGCTCGCATTGGGTACCCCGTCATGATCAAGGCAACGGCCGGCGGCGGGGGTCGCGGGATGCGCCTCGTTCACGAGGCAAGCAAGTTCGCGGCTGCCTTTGAGGCCGCGCAGCGCGAGGCCAAGTCCTCATTCGGTGACGACACGGTCTATCTTGAAAAAGCGGTCGTCAACGCGCGACACATCGAGATTCAAATATTCGCCGATGCGTACGGAAACGTCGTACATTTGGGCGAACGCGATTGCTCGGTACAGCGGCGCAATCAAAAGGTGATCGAGGAATGTCCTTCGCCTGCGATCTCACCGGAAACACGAGAAAAGATGGGCGCGGTCGCAGTGCAGGCTGCTTCTGCGGTTGGGTATGTGTCAGCGGGCACGGTGGAGATGCTCTACAATTCGGTCACGCGCGAATTCTACTTTCTGGAGATGAACACACGCTTACAGGTCGAGCACGCGGTGACAGAGCTGGTCACGGGGATCGATCTGGTGCACTGGCAGATCAAAACGGCGGCCGGAGAAAAACTGCCGGTTACTCAGGCCGACATTCGACAACACGGCGCCGCGATCGAGTGCCGCATTTACGCCGAGGATCCGGTGAAGTTCTTGCCCTCCCCGGGCACGATCACCACACTGCGAACCCCGGCGGGTCCCGGCATCCGTGATGACTCCGGCGTCGAAGCAGGAAGCGTGATCTCAATCTATTACGATCCGATGATCTCGAAGCTTTGCGCGTATGGTCCGGATCGCGCGACCGCGATTGCACGGATGTCGCGCGCGCTTGATGAATACGACGTGGGAGGCATCAAGACCAACCTCGCGTTTCATCGACTGGCGATGACGAACGAGGCCTTTGTTCGCGGCGAATACGACACCGGTTTCATCGCGCTTCACAAGGCAAGCCTCACCCCCCCGCCTCCCACGGCCACGCAAAACCGAGATATCGCGGTCGCCGCCGCGGTCGTCGCGGCTGCCAGCTTGCAACCGGCAGCCGTATCACCAACGGCGAGTTCGGAACCATCGGCATGGCGGCAGGACAAGATGCCCAAATGACCGACGCCGACCAAACCAACACCCCGGTGCCTCCCCCCTCAACCCCGGCACAGGCCGCCTTTGAAAAGGGAGACTGGAAGGAGGCCGGGAGGCTCGCGCGGGAACAGGCGGCCGACGGTGCCAATCCCGACGCGCAGGCCGCCGCCCAAGCGCTCCTGCGAGCCCTGGGACCCGATCCATGGGTAGTACGATTCGCCATCGCTGCCCTGGGGCTTCTCATCGTCGTGGTCGCCACCTATCTAATGTGATTCGGCGGCAAAACAGTGGTATTTGTATTTCGCCGTGACGCCTCCTGACGACGCACCTCCACCGCCCGAACGCATCAACGTGTTGGTCTTTTCGCTGTTGTCGTTCTGTTTGATTGCATTCGGGCTCTGGCTG
>JAWXBF010000208.1:0-10281 GCA_034439895.1 Deltaproteobacteria bacterium | reverse complement strand
TACTGCAAGCGCGTGATACATTTAGACACGCGCTCCAAGACGGGTCGTTTGGCGAGATTCTTGCTGACGGCGAAAAACCTGAAGGGAGCAACTACGTTTTCGCCACAATCCAAGGGTTGTTGGCCAGTGATCTCATTGGACGACTTGGTCGTGAGCACTTTAGACACGTTGTGATTGACGAATGTCACCATATGCCCGCGCCCTCGTATCAAGCGGTGATACAAAAAATCAACCCCGACTTGATGGTTGGTCTGACGGCTACTCCAGAGCGCAGCGATGGCAAATCATTGCTCCCTGATTTTGGAGGGCACATCGCACACGAGCTTCGACTTTGGCAGGCGCTTGACCAACAGTTGCTGGTTCCGTTCGAGTATTTCGGTGTTTCAGACTTAACTGATCTGAGAAACATTCGCTGGACCCGTTCCGGATACGACCAAGCCGCGCTTTCCAAGCTCTATACTGGAAACGACGTCCGGGCGGCGCTTGTCATGAAGCAATTGGAGCGCCGTGTTTCTGATGTTAGGGCTGTACGGGCCCTTGGCTTTTGCGTGAGCGTTGAGCACGCAACGTTCATGGCAAGGACCTTCACATCTGCAGGCATACCGGCGATGGCCGTTCACGGTGAATCGGATCCGGAAGATCGTGCGCAAGCTGCGACCCGGTTGCGCCAACGTGACGTCAACGTCGTCTTCACCTGTGACCTATATAACGAAGGGGTCGATCTTCCATTCGTCGATACGCTTTTGTTGCTTCGTCCGACTCAGAGCGCGACGTTGTTTATGCAGCAACTGGGGCGCGGTCTGCGTCACCACGAGCGCAAAGCATCTTGTTTGGTACTTGATTTCATTGGGCAGCAGCACGAGGCATATCGATTCGACACGCTGCTAAGTGCGATGACCGGCGTCTCACGATCGCGTTTGCGCAAGGCGATCGAAGGCGGCTTTTCGTATCTGCCGAGTGGGTGCACGCTGCAACTGGATCGGGTAGCACGGGACACGATCATGCACTCGCTTCAGACCACACTTGGGGGCGCGCGAGCCATCGTTCCAGAGTTGCGCGAACTTTCGGCAGGTAGGAACTCGCCTTTGGCAATGCGCGACTACCTCGATGAGACGAGTCGAGAGGTGGATGAGATCTATCGTGCCGGCGGTTGGACAACGTTGCTTCGACAAGCAGGTCTTGTTGCCGGCGATGACGGTGAGACGGATTCCTTAAGTGCCCGTCTTCTACATCTCCTTCATATCGATGATGCCGAACGGCTCTCCACGTACGCGAGTGCAGTTTCTCGATCGTCAGGGGTGACGGGTCTCTCTCTGTCTGATTTCGATCGCACGCGGATACAGATGCTTGATTCGCAACTTTGGGATCGCGGTGAGATGGCAACGGCGGAGGAAACGGTCGGGAAATTGACAAGATATCCACTCGTCGCTACCGAACTTGCCCAGCTTCGCGATGTACTCGATGTACCCAGTATGGGTTCCAAAATGGTGTATCCGAATCCGGCGTGGCCGATCGGGCTTCACCGCCACTACACCAGGCGAGAGATCTTGGCAGCCGTCGGTTTTGTTCGACCAGGCCAAAAGAAGAAAAGCATTCAAGGCGGGATCTTGAAGTTGGAAGCAATTCGTTCTGAGTTGCTATTCGTAACACTCGACAAGTCAGGTGCGGGCTTTTCCCCGACGACGCGCTACAGAGACTACGCCGTTAGCCGATATCGATTCCATTGGGAGACGCAGAGCGCTGCAAGTGCGTCGCGTCCAAGCGGCCTTCGGTACATCGAAAGCCCGGGCAATGGAATGACCTTCCACTTGTTCGTGCGTTCAACCAAAGAAGACGCGTTTGCTTACCTTGGGCCGGTCCGTTACGAATCACACACGGGCGATCGGCCGATCGCCGTCACGTGGCGTCTGGACCACCCGCTGTCGGCGACGTTGTTCGAGAAATACGCAACGTTGGTCCCAGGGTGAGCTATCCCGTGACTCGCGCGGCTGCGACCTCAAGAACCGTCGCGGACTCCGGCGTCGGGCACCCCGACCTACAAAAACAGAAACCGCCAGCCCAGGATCAGGTGAAACCAAGTACGATTCAGATCGCCGGGAAGCGTACCACGTCCTTTCAGATCCCATGCATCCGGATAGCCGGCCACGCTCGCCGCCATGAAGAGCCGTTGGAATCCAACGACGGTGAGGGATCCTTCATAGCCCAGCTGCATGACGTGGGGGCGCTCAAGAAGCTGGGCGAACGATGAGATCAATCGCAAGTTCACCGTTCCGCCCAGTTCCAACTGGATGGAAGGACTGACGGCCCACTGTGCAGTCAATCCTGCGCCGGTTTCCAGCGTGACCGATAACCGCGTATCTGCCGCACTGGTGAATTCCACGCGCCGTCTACCCAGATCCGTGCCCCGCACAAAGGCGCCGAGCCGTAGCGAATGTACGCGTCCGAAGAGATTCAAGCCCGCGTCGATCTGTAGACCTCCGCCGGCCATATCGCCACCCAACGACAGCTGTAGGGGCACCGGTCGGTAGTCGAAGTAGTTGGCGGCTGCTTTACCGGATATCCAAACAAGGTGCTTCGGCAGGACATCGTGTTGCTTCGAGCCCATCACGTGAAACAGCTCTTGCATCTGGTCGCGAATGGCGGGCACAACCGTGTCTTTATTGGCTAGCGTGCCTCGATACGATAAATCGTGATACGTATAGCCGCTGTCTTGCAAAAGCGACAGGAGCGTCTCGAACTCCTTCTTCGGATTGTAGCCATCCTGTTCGGTATACTGTTTCAGCTTCGTGGACGTGACCAAGAGCGCCATCATGTTGTGCTCTTTGCCTTGAACCAGCGCCTCACATTGCGAGATGTCGGTTGGTTCCTTCGCGGCCCCGATGCGCATCAGTCGGCGGTGCTCAGCGAAACAATCGAACAACGCCGAATCGATGTGCAGAGCTTTTTGCGCCGTCACCAAATCAAAGGCCTCGCGTGAACGACTTTGAATGTGCTCCAGCGCGTCCACCATGCCGATGTAGAAATCGAACCGGCGGAAGTCCTTCTCGAAAAATGCGAAGAAATGGGCAAGTTGCTCACCCATGATGGGGACCATGCGGGCAGGGACTTCGCGCCCCACCAAGTAATTCGATTCGATGGTGCTCACCAGTTGCGTGTTCTCCGCGGTGCCAACGAAATCTGACAGGAACGGCAAGTACTCATCGAAGATGGTGCTGGGCGCATCGTCATCGGGATCATCTTCGCCGGCGCCGCCTTTGTTCTTTTGTGCCAATTCGGTCCGCCTGGCGTACGCGGCGTCGCCCTTGCGCCAACCGATGGTTCCGGAAGAAAGAAAAAGAAATCGTGAGGGCAAGTTGATGTTCTTGTCCTGCAACCAGCGATGCATGTTGATGGCCAACCCGAGCGGGGCGTTGTCGAATACGCCCCCATCGATAAAACGTGCTTCGGATTGTGTGCCCTCGTATTCCAGGTGAACACCTCCGTTGCTTGCATTGGCGGGCTTCCACAAAGAATACTTCAAACGCACGGGTGGGAAGGCAAGCGGGAACGACGAAGACGCCGCCAACAGTTGCATCACGTCGCCAAGGTCGATGGCAATCGATTTGGGTTTGCCCGGCGCAACAGGGATGTTTGCGCCCAACACCGGGAAGAACTCACTGAGCGCCGTTTCTTCAATGCTGTTGGTGGGTCGAAACGCAGCGAAGGTAGGCGCGCCACCATTTTTTGCCATGCCGAAAACGAACTGTTCGGTCTGTTTCTGTAAACGTGTTACGGATTCGACGGCGGCGTGTGCCCCTTCTCCACCGCTGGCTCGATTGACGCCGTTTTCGCGGACGTCGATCGTTCTTGCCTGCATCCGTGTTGCGGAGAATCCCATGTAGGATTGACAGGGCATACTGGTGTCCCATCCGGCAATAAGGTGCTTTTCATCCCACAGGTGGCGAATGTTGTTGATGGCATTTTGTATCGGCGCGCGTGAAAGCAGGCCATCCACCTTGACGTCTTTCAAATGCACCAACCCATCGAGGCCCACCGGAATCCAGGTCGAATAGAAAAGGCTTTGCGTTGGATCGCTCACCGGCAATCGACACCCAGCAATCCCGGCCAAGAACGCATTGATAGAACCTGCCGAGGCACCCGTGGCAATCTGGAATCCGCGTGGATTCTGTTTGGTCTTGCCTGCGAAGATCTCTGCGAAGGCGGCATCGATTGATCGGCCGTGGGCCAGCATGAACTGCGTGTAGTAGTGCAGGAATCCAGCTTGATAGGATCCCAGGGACACACCACCTGAAACCACGACCCCGGCCAAAGGTTGGTATTTCTCTTCGATGAGTTTTAGGTTGTGCTCGACGTCCGCCATCGCGCTGCCAAGTTGGCCGCGTACCGCTTTGATTTCGTTCAGCACCTGGTTCACGTCCATGTCGTCGGTTGCGTTCAGACGCCCTTCGATGGGTTTCAGCTTTTCAAACGCTTCCTGGCTGCGTTGTTGCGCCGCCACAATGGCTTGCACCGCCGGCCAATCGCGCACGGCGGGCGGAAAGGTGCTGTTCGGTGCTTGCAGGGTCCGGGCCTCCGCAATGGCAGCGGCAAGTCGGGAACGTGCGGCATCCGTTGATCCATTCCGTTCCTCGACGGTCTGCTTTCGGGCCGCGCGATCCAGGTCCTGCTCGACGTTTTGAATCTGCTGCAGCAGTTCCTTGCGTTGCGTTTGGATCACGTTCTGCTGTTGCAGGGATTCGTAGAATTCCTTGGGCTCACCCGGACTGGGTCCGGCAGCATCTGCCTGTGATACGAGACCCGCGCACACAACAACCATTGCCACCTTGAACCGCGTCATGGCGTCGTCCAATATCAAAGGACGACCGCCGCCGTCAATCGGCAACTTTTTAGGTCACGAAGAACGGTACTGCGGAATACTATCCATATGTAATGTTGAGCAATTCGTCGTTGATCAAGCGGCGCATCGAACCCCGTATTCGGCCCGCAAAGTGGTTTCGTGATAATCTATCGATTCGTGAACCAGAAAGAACGAGCAAATGCCCGGCGCAATGGGTGGCAGGGTGGTTCCGTTGGGGCTGGCGAGCGCAACGCGCAGGATCAGGCATTCTGGAGCCAAGCCACGGCCGAGGAGCGCCTTTCTGCCGTCTGGGTAATGGCCGTACAGTGGTGGCGCATGGAGAACCCCGATGGAATTGCCCTCCGACTTGATCGATCTGTGGGCGGCATTCGGCGACGAGCACGTTGAAGCGCTGCTTGTTGGCGGTCAAGCGCTGGCGCTTCACGGCGTGCCACGATTCACCAACGACGCTGATATTTGGCTGCGCGAGAGCCCTTCCAATATCAAACGCGCACTCGCCGCATTGGAAACGTTTGGGGCGCCACAGCAAACAATGGCAGGTCTTGTTAGCGCGCGAAATTTGGATGTGGTTTGGATGGGCCACCCCCCTTCGCGCATCGATCTCATGGTGAACGTTCCGGGTGGCAGTTTTGACTTGGCATGGGCCAGTCGCGTTGCGTTCTTTATCAACGGAGTGAAGGTCGAGTGCGTCAACCGGGATGTTCTAATTTCACTCAAGCGGGCGAGCGGTCGTCCGCAAGACCTGCTGGATTGTGAAATGTTGTCAGCGCACAAGCCTTTGGGCCAGGCAAACCCACCTGCGCGCTGACCGGACTAACACTTGTCGTCGATTGCCGAACCTTTGTTCTCGGTCTCGAGCCCGTGCGATCGCCAATCGCGCGGCACGATCAAGCGCGCGCCCCGCGTAAATGTGAAATACGACCACGCCCATTGCACCAAAACTAGAATCCGGTTCTTGAAGCCACTGAGATAGAAAATGTGGACCAAAAGCCAGACCAACCACGCCAACATGCCCGTCATACGAATGCCGGCGCTTTCCACAACCGCACGACGTCGTCCGATCGTGGCCATTTTCCCCTTGTCCCTATACACGAAGGGCTTGCGAACCTTTCCCGACAAGTCGCCGATGATGATCGACGCGATGTAACGCCCTTGCTGCATGGCCACAGGAGCGATGCCCGGCAAGGGATGGCCGTCTTTGCCTTTTGTGAAGGCCAGATCACCGGCAACGAAAACCTCGGGGTGTTCCGGCAACGACAGATCGTCGTTGACCACGACACGTCCTCCAGGCCCCGGTGCTGCGGTTAGAAGTTGCCCCAACGGGGAAGCCTGAACCCCCGCCGCCCACAATACCGTGCGCGCCTGCAAACGTTCGGCCCCCACGTTCACACCGTTTTTATCGACTCCCGTCACCCGGCTGTTGGTCCACACTTGTACGCCAAGGCTTTCCAGATCGCGGGTCGCCCGGGTCGCCGACTTTTCGCTGAAGGCTGCCAAGATTCGCGGTCCGCCCTCGATCAAGATCACCCGGGTCAACTTGGGATCGATGCGGCGAAAATCCTTGGCCAGGGTTTGTCGGCTCATTTCTCCTATTGTTCCTGCCAACTCGACCCCGGTTGGCCCGCCGCCAATCACCGCGAAGGTCAGAGACGCTCGCCGCTTGTCCGGATCATCCTGCATCTCGGCGCATTCGAAAGCGCTCAAGATCCTGCGCCGGATCTCCGTGGCTTGGGCCAGCGTTTTCAAACCAGGCGCATGCTCTTCCCACTGATCGTTGCCAAAATAACTGTGCTGGGCTCCGGTTGCGACGACCAAGGCGTCATAGTCTCGATCGCCAAAGTCACCGCTGACCCGGCGTTGTTGTAGATCAAACTTGTTGACCGCGCCCTGCACAACCCGGATGTTGCGGTGTCCGGACAAAAGCCCACGAACCGGGGCCGCAATGTCGGCGGGGCTGAGGCCCGCGGTGGCAACTTGGTAAAGCAAGGGCTGAAAAAGGTGATGATTGCTGCGATCGATCACCGTCACCTCGATGCCCGGACGGCCGCCCAGTTTCTTGGCAACATTCAACCCGGCGAACCCCGCGCCCACCACGACAATATGTTTATTGGTATCCGGCACGCTTGGTTTCTACGTTTAAAATGGCCACAAGGCACGTAGGAACCGTCACGGCGAACGCCCATTACGGCATCGCCGACCAAATATCGGTTGGTGAACCAGACTTTGCCGTTTTGTCCGAAGGTGCCGTCACGTCCACACCGTTCATGTGACAACGCGTTTCAGGTCAAGCGTTTTTGCCTCTACTGGGTGTGCGCCGATTGGGAGACAGAAGGTTCCACCCAACTTCCATCCGCCGAAACTGACTCCGTCGCAAAACTGGTCTTCCGCAACACAGCGCGTTCCAACCGCGCCTCAGATCGAAGCTTTCGCGTATCGTCCGTCACAGCTGAGCGATTTTCGCGGGGAAACGCCCGTGTCGAGGAGCCAGAATTTGCTAGGGTGCGACTTCATGCCTTTCGCCCGCCAAATCCTGACCCGTTCTGCCCTGGTATTCGCCCTGAGTGGGTGTCTTTTCGGCTGTGACGACGACACGGCCGCAACCGGCGCGAATGATGCTTCGGCCGACATCGGAGTACAAGGCATGCTCCCCGGAACGAATCCAGACGTTGCCGCGACCAGTGGTGTTACGGATGCCGCCTCCGGTCATGATGCACCGGCAAACGCTGGTCCCGACGTGGCAGTTCAGAACAACGAGTTCAGCTGGCACATCGATCCCATGGAAATCGTTTTGCAACGCGGAACTTGTCGTACGGTTTCGGTCCACGTGCAACGGCGTTCCGACTACAACGGTCCCATCACGCTGGGTGTTGCGGGTGGAGCTGAAAAGGTTGGCTTCTCTGCGAATCCCATCGAGAGAGATGCGTCCTTGGGCTCGTTTGTTTTGACGACAGCGGCCAATGCACCGGCGGTCAATGCGGCGCCCTTGATCGTCGGCGCGACTGGCGACAAAACGCATTTGCGGCTGACGGTGGCCATCACCGTGGCAGACACGGCGCCCGTCACCGACGGTGGCGTTCTCGAGCCTGCGGGCGTGGATGGCTCGGTGTTCGATGAACCGACCTGCCGTTTGATTGTCGGCGCGCTTGGCATTTAAGGGCATAAACGAAACATGAGTGAACAATCGATTGGCATCGACGACATTCTGGAGGCCAGGCGACGCATCCAGTCGGCCGTTTACCTCTCGCCTTGCGGTCATTCACACGCGCTCAGCAAGCTCACGGGTAGCAATGTCTATCTGAAACTGGAAAACTTGCAGATGACGGGTTCCTTCAAGGAACGCGGTGCTCTGAACAAGATTCTGACCTTGACGTCCGAAGAATGTGCGCGCGGAATTATCACGGCAAGCGCCGGCAATCACGCCCAAGGTGTTGCGTATCACGCCGCCAGCCGGGGAATCGCCGCGGTGATCTGCATGCCGATGACAACCCCCCTTGTCAAAGTCACGGCAACTCGAAGTCACGGGGCCGAGGTGGTGTTGTTCGGCAACAACTACGAGGAGGCTTATGAAGAGGCGTTGCGCCGGCGCGATTCAAAGGGCTTTACCCTGATTCATCCCTTTGACGACAACGCAGTCATCGCGGGGCAGGGTACCGTGGGGCTCGAGTTGCTCGAACAGGTGTCTGATCTCGACGCCGTCGTCGTACCCATTGGGGGCGGCGGTCTCATCGGTGGCATCGCTTGCGCCATCAAAGAACGCAATCCACGGATCAAAGTCTTTGGCGTACAAACCGCGCGGGTACCCTCGATGGTTGCGGCGCTTGCTGCCGGTGCCCCCACCACCTTGCCTCCGGCTGCAAGCATTGCCGATGGCATCGCGGTTCGACGGGCCGGCGTGCAACCGTTTGCGCTCGTGCAACGTTATGTCGATCGCGTCGTCACGGTCGACGAAGAAGAAATCGCCAACGCCATCCTCGTCTTGTTGGAGCGGGAAAAAACCTTGAGCGAAGGCGCCGGGGCCGCCAGCGCCGCAGCGCTTTTGAATCAAAAACTATCGCTTGATGGAGCCACGGTCGCCCTGCTGATCGCCGGTGGCAACATCGACGTGAACTTTCTTTCCCGGATCATCGAACGCGGTCTCGTTAAAGACGGCCGCCTCGTGCGTTTGCGCCTGAAGCTTCCGGATCATCCCGGCGTGTTGCACCGGCTCACCGGGATCATCACGCGCTTTCGAGCCAACGTCATCAAGGTCGAGCACGACCGCACCTATTTCGGCGTTGGCCTCGGTGATACCATGGTCGACATCACCCTCGAAACGCGCGGATCCGAGCATATCGGCGAGCTCTTGTCGGGCCTCGACGGTGAGGGCTATCCGCACGAACGGGTTGTTTGATTCGCAGCGCGCGATCGCGCACCGCGCAGCTCAATTGATAGCGGTCTTTAACCCGCTCGGCGTCATCCATTTGACCGACTGTCCGATGTCGGAGGCGCGTCGTACCTTGATCTTGTGAATACAACACCCAAAGAAACGAAGGTGATGATTGTGGACGATCACTTCGTGGCCCGCTTTGGGTTGCGCCGTTTGCTTGAGCTTGACCCGCGTTACCGGGTCATCGCCGAGGCGAGCAATGGTTCGGAAGCAGTGTCGCTTTTTCGCAAGTGTCTGCCCGATTTGATTTTGATGGATTTGCGCATGAATGGCCTCGACGGGGCGAGTGCGACGCACGCCATTCGGAGCGAAAGTCCCAACGTTCGGATCCTGATTTTGTCCTCGTACAATACGCCGACGGACGTGCTCCGTGCCCGGCGTGCAGGTGCGAATGGCTTTGTCGAGAAGGAGGCCGGTGCAACCCGGATCTTGCACGCAGTGGGGCAAGTCGCGACCGGCGCCGAGCTTTTTGACGAACAGGCGGTGGAGGACAAAGCCCAAGTTATGAATTCGCGCCAGGTGCAGGTGTTGCGAATGCTGGTCGACGGATGCTCGAACGAGGATATTGCTGCGAAAACGCAGCTCACCGTCGGGACGGTGCGCTCATATGTCGGTCAGGTCCTGGTGAAGATGAACGTTGCCAACCGTGCCGAGGCAATATTTGAAGGGGTTCGCCGGGGGATCGCCCGCCCGGTGCCACGCCGTGCTGCCCCGGATGCGATCAGTCGCGCAGGTTGAAACACGCCAGAAAGCGATTCCATTCGTCCGATTGTTGGGAATGCCAGGGCGGCGTCGTCATAATATCAATATGGATGGCATCGCACTGCCTGGGCATCCCAGTACGGGTTTGACGGCTGCGTTTGTAGTTCTTCCGTTGACGTTGATGGCGTTCTGGATCTGGGCGGTTGGGGTTGGCTCCTTGACCGCCCGGCGCCATCGCTTGCTGGCGGCCGGTTTTTTGTCGATGATCGCGATGGCCACGTGGTGGCTGGGAAAC
>JAWXBF010000207.1:0-4269 GCA_034439895.1 Deltaproteobacteria bacterium | reverse complement strand
GCGTTGGCACGACGACGATCGGTTTCGGTCCACTGCACGACGAGTTGTTGATGCAGGGCATAGCCGATGCGGGCGGTGGCACCTACTACTACGTCGGCGAGGCCGGCGACATCCCGGCAATCTTCCAGAAAGAAGCCAACGCCATCTTGCGTACGGCGGTTCGCGGAACATGGGCCGTCATGGCCATCCCACCCGGCGTTGAGATCGAAGACGTCATCGGATGGGACTACTTCATCGTGGCCAACCGGCTTTATATCTTTGTCGGCGGCGTGCCCTATCAGGAACAGCGGTTTGCTGTGATACGCATGAAGCCCTCGCGACCGATCGTCGGAAGCCTGCCCATTCAGGTGTCGTATGCGGATGTCACCCGGCGCGGCAAGTTCGGGATCAATTGCGCCCCCGTGGTGGGACCCAACGGCGGCAACGACGCCTGGGTCATTGAGGCCGCAGGTCACGCCGAAGCGGCATGGGGTCTGGCAGAAGCGATGGGATGGGCCGATGCCGACAGCGAGGTCTATGCGATTTCTCAGATCTCCTACACCCGCGACCTCATCAAGGCCCTGATGCCGCTTGCGCCCGCAGGATCGCTCGCAGACGAAGACGCGTTGCTGGCCGGGGCTCAGGCGACACTCGGCATTGGCGTTGCGACCGAGGCGTCGAACTCGATCACGTCCGGAGGGTTGGGTGGGTTGATGAATTTCGGCGCGAAGACGGTCGAACGCACCGCGACGGCCGCTGTGGTCGATTCGATCGACAAGAAGTTTCAGGCGGCGCTCCGACGCGGCATGCCCTTTACCCTTTACGGTATTGCAGGCGTTCGATATAGCGCGCGTGGCCAGCGCGTCTTCCGGATGCACGAAGGCAACAAGAACGCGAAGTACAAGAAGGCCCGTTTTGACGCATACTTGATGATGCGCGTTCGCCTTCGATAACCCTGTAGTCCTGGAGCGATCATGTTCAGATCCTGGATCACATTGGCGGTATTGCTTGGAAGTTTTCATGGCCGCGTCGCCTTGGGTCAACCGATGGACAAGATCCGACTTGTCGTCATGGCCGACGACTTCGCCGCCAACCACGCGGTCAACGAAGGCACGCTCAACGCCTTCAAAAAGGGCGTGGTCACGACGACGAATGTCATCGTTCCGGCTGCCTGGTTTCCCGAGGCCGTTGCCATGGCGAAAGATAATCCGGGATTGGATGTCGGGATCCACCTCGCATTGACGAGCGAGTGGGAGCTTTACAAGTGGCGCCCGCTCACCCGGCCAAAAACACTTGTCGATCGCGATGGCTTTTTCTTTTCGATGGTATGGAAGAACTCGAAGCTACCGGATGGCAACAGCCTTCAGGAAAGCGGCCTTGATCTCACCGAAGTCGAAGTCGAGTTGCGCGCACAGATCGAGCTGGCACGTCGCAAGATTCCGCGTGTGTCCTACCTTTGGCCCCACATGGTGTTTTCGGGACTGCGACCGGAATTGCGAAGTCTGGTCGACCGTTTAGGCAAGGAGTACAACATCCCGAATTTCCAAACCGTCATCGATACGATGGGGCTGAAGTCTCTGGCGCCGGGCTACAGCGGCGAGGATAGTGCAGAGGTGAAGGCCGACAAGCTCATCGCGGCGCTTGAATCGATCGGCCCGGGCACATGGTTGATGGTCGACCACGCCTCGCTCGACAGCGACGAGATGCGTGCGATGTCTCACGCGGGCTACGATTGGGTCGCAAGGGATCGCTCGGGCAACATGAAGATGTGGATGGATCCGGGCGTGCAGGCGATCCTGAAAAAGCGCGGAATTGAACTGGTTTCGGCCGGCAAGATCTGCGTCGAATACCTGCAGAGAAACTGACTACTGCATCGACGCTGGCTGGCCCGGTAAAACAAGTCGATGGCCCGTATCTACGAGGGTCTCGCCGTCGAAACGCAGCACGGACAGATCGCTTCCGAGAAAATTGGCGACATAGACGTGTCGGCCATCGGGGCCGAAGACCACCCCCTCGCCGAGCACGCCGACCTCAACCTGATTGAGCCTGCGCAACGATTTGCCATCGATGGCGATTCCGACTGCAACCGCGTTCTTGTGGTAGTAGCCGCTTGCCGCCGCCGAATTGCCCCCGCGAATCGCGACCGCAACCGCCAGTTTGCCATCGGCGCTCACAGCCAGACCTTCGGGTCCATCGCCCACCACCAGCGTTTGAATCACCACCGGTGGTTCGACCGACAGATCGATCACACTCACTGCATCGTCGATGCCGTCACCGCCGCTCTTGTTGCCCATCTCGCCTACCAGCGCAATCACGCCGCCCGGAACCACCACAATGCTGTAGGGAAATGGTCCCACGGCGACGCGTGCGCCGACGCTCGCTGAATCGCCTTCCAGTAAAACGATCTGAACCGCCGCACTGTCGTTGAGTGAAATCAGCGCCCGCTTGCCATCCGGCGTAAAAGCGACATCGGCCGCTTCGCCGTCAAGTGGCAGCGTCTGCAACGTTGTGACACGGATGCCGTCGATGCCGAGCAAGGAAATTGACCGCCCTGCCCGATTCGCCGTGATGGCATGTTTGCCGTCCGGTGCAAACGCAACCCCGGATGGCTGCAACCCGGTCTTCACGACGCCGACCGGATGCGGGGGTGATGTCGAAAGGTCCAGCACGTGTAGGCCGTCAAATGGAACGGTTTTCCATCCCGGCCCATCGGCCTGAAGTTGCATCGAATTGGCCACGAGGGCGATCTGCCCTCCCGGCGCGATCTTGAGATTGGTCGGTGGTCCGATTACCGAATTCGCAAGCGCCACCTGCGAGGCGATGCGCGGTGTTGCGGGATTCCCGAGATCAAGCAGCAACACGGAATCGGAGCCCGGACCGCGGGGCACCATCCCCTTTTCTTCGGTCCAGTGCATCTTTTGGTCCAGGCTGACAAGCGCCAGCGACGTGTGCTTCGGTTTCGCAACCTCGGGACTCCGCGAACACGCCACGGCACAAAAACATAGCCCTGATATGCCCAGCTTTGTCATCGGTTCGTCCTACGGGTGTTTGTAAAGACGATTTTCGTTGGCAACGGGCGGCGCATCGTCGAAGGGAAAGTGTTCGTACCCTTCATACGCCGACAGTGGGCGAATCCAGATGTTTCGATAGCGCACGGGATTGCCGTGGTCTTGCAGGGTGATCGGCCCCTGCGCCATGTCCGGCTCGTAGATCAAGACGTTTCGGTGTGTTCCCGGTCCGAAGAAGGCCTTGTTGTGGTGCAACAGCACGCCGTTGTGCATGACCGTCACGCGGGCGGGTCGCGTGAGTTTGCCAGCATCGTCAAAGCGTGGCGCCAAGAATATAACGTCATACACTTGCCATGTGGTCGGAGGACGGGAAGCATTGACCAGCGGCGGATACTGCCCATACATCGCACCGGCCTGGCCGTCGGCGTAGGTGTCGCTCTTGTAGTTGTCGAGGATCTGGATCTCGAATCGACCCAGGATAAACAAACCGCTGTTGCCGCGGCCCTGCCCGGATAGTCCCTGATCATCTTTGGGATGGGGGGCGGACCATTCAATATGCAGCTGGAAATCCTGGAACTTCTGCTTGGTTTGCAGTGAATGGCTTCCCACGGTGAAGACGCCGTTCTCCGCCTTCCACGAATCGGGACGAGCGCCGTCAGATAGTTCCCAGTTTTTTTGCAGGTCGGCGTCTTCGCGAAAGAGAATCGCCGCGTCCGATGGGGGAATGCCGGGCTTCTCTTCCGAACTGAAGGTTCCCGGTGTCACGACCGGCGGCCTCGGTTGATTCGAGTCGTGAACGCGATAGCGACTCTCGGGTTTCATCGGTCCGTCGGTGTAGCCAAGGTCCTGGCTTTTCGGTGTGAAGTCCGCACCCTGAACCGGAATCGTGAGCCCATCCCCGGGTAGTTCTGATGTGCCTGGCGCTGGTGTTTTGACCGCCGGGGCGGATGCGCAGGCAAGGAGCAACAAGGGAATAATCGGGCGAGTGACGTTCATTCGGGCCTCCGTCTACTGGTATATGCGAGCCGGGGTCACGACAGCAACCATTGATCGGCCCACGCGGCATGCGAGTGCGGATGGGCTCACGCTCGCGGCGAAGAAATACAACAGACCGATGCCGCGATCCTACCCGTGACCGCAATCGCGGCGTGCGGTAAAAGAGCAGCATGAAATGCATCGGCCTCGCAGGCACAGCCATCGTCCTTTTCACAGGTTGTGCGACCACCCCCAGCCCTCCCCGAGGAACCCCCATGAACACCGCAGAATCAGCAGAGGCGTTGCT
>JAWXBF010000206.1:0-2519 GCA_034439895.1 Deltaproteobacteria bacterium | reverse complement strand
GTTCGCCGGGACGGCAAATTCGATCTGGCGCCGACCTGTACAACCCCGGACGGTTCTGCTGCGCCTGCTCTTCGCATGAAACAGTTTGTCGAAGCGTTCCGGGGCCCGGATGGGACACCGAGTGGCTCAATCGAGAGCATCTGTCAGGACGACTTTGGGCCAGCGTTGACGAACATCGCAAAACGCATCGAAAAGGCCATCATCAAGGGCTGCGTTGATTCGCTCTTACTTGATTCGGATCTCGACGGAAGCAACGGCGACTTCGTTCCCGAGTGCGTGCTATCCGAACGCGTTCCGAATCCAACCACGGGCCAGGTCGACCAGAAGTCGATCGCGAACAAGTGCAACAACACCTCCGATCCGAAGGCCTCGACCAACAAACCGTGTTACGCAATCGTCCGGGACAGCACCTGCACCGCGATCGACGGAAACCCTGCGGGCGGCTGGTCTGCCGACGTTTATCGGGACGGCGACGCCCCCCCTGGCACGATTCAGGTCACGAGCTGCCGAACCTGCGCTCGCAGCTCGCCGGAGGCACCGGAGGTCAAGGCGGGGCTCTGTCGCTAGGTCCCACAAAACGTCTGGTGCACCACCTCGGAGGGATCCGGGGGGTCGCGATATTCGAGGTGCTCCGGATTGTCCTGATAGGGGGATTTCAGTGCCGCGACAAGCGCGTGCATCACGGAAAAATCACCGTCATCAACGCCTGCGCGGATCGCCTGCTCGACGCGATGGTTGCGTGCAATCACGGTCGGATTGTGCGCTGCCATCCGCAGCACAACGTCCATCATCCCACCGGATTGCCGCGCAAGGCGTGCCTGCCAGTCGGTGTACCAAGTCGAAAACTCCGAATCCCGATACACCGCACCCTGCGGCAACGCATCGGCTGTTAGATCCCGAAAGGTGTTGGTAAAGTCGGCCTGGTTTTCTTTCATCCATGCAAGAAGCCTGGCGACGAGCGCGCCATCGTCGGTCTCCTCGGTGGAAAGGCCAAGCTTCGAGCGCATGCCCGCCAACCACAGCTGACGAAAACGTTCCGGGAAACGATTGATGGCTTCCTCGGCCAACTTCAGCGCGATCTCGGGTTCGTTGTCGATGAGTGGCAGCAGCGCCTCGGCGAGTCTTGCGAGATTCCACTGCGCAATCTGCGGCTGATTGCCGTAAGCGTATCGGCCATGGTGATCGATTGAGCTGAATACGGTGCCGGGATCGTACGTATCCATGAACGCGCACGGACCGTAGTCAATCGTTTCGCCCGACAAGGTCATGTTGTCGGTATTCATAACGCCATGGATAAAGCCAACGTGCATCCATCTTGCAATCAAGGCCGCCTGCGCTTCTATGACAGCTTCGAGCAAACTCAGGTAGGGATTGCTGGTGTCTGCCAGTGCGGGATAGTGACGTGCCAGCGTGTGTGCGGCCAGCGTTTGCACCCCTTTTGTATCTCGGTTCGCCGCGAACAATTCAAAGGTGCCCACACGGATGTGGCTCGACGCAACCCGCGTCAGGATGGCACCGGGCACCGTGGTTTCGCGATACACAGGAGCCCCGGTCGTCACAACCGCCAGGCTGCGCGTCGTGGGGATGTCCAACCCATGCATCGCCTCGCTGATGATGTATTCGCGCATCACCGGACCAAGCGCAGCACGCCCATCTCCCCGTCGCGAATACGGAGTGGGTCCCGAACCCTTGAGTTGAATGTCGTATCGTTGACCGCGATCGTTCACGACTTCACCGAGCAAAATGGCGCGACCATCACCAAGTCGCGTGAAGTGTCCGAATTGATGGCCGGCATAGGCCTGTGCGATCGGCTCCGATCCATTCGCCAGCTGGTTGCCCGAAAACACGGCTGCACCCTCGGGCCCATCGAGCCGTTGTCCATTCAGACCAAGTTCAGCGGCCAACGCGTGGTTGAACACGATCATTTTAGGCGAAGGCACCGGCGTCGGCGCGACCCGGGTGTAAAACGTTTCCGGTAAGCGGGCGTAGCTGTTGTCAAAGGGTCGGCCCAGATCGGCAAGTGGCAAGTTCGCGGACATCGTCTGAGCCTAGCTCAGGAAACGCCGTCAGCGGAAGATCGCGGTGAAGACGTTAAAGGTCGGCGGTTCGACCGCATTGAGAGCGTCATCTTCAGTGTAGTTGAAGGCTGCAACGCCGACACCGTTATCCGACATGCCGCAAGACACCGGCAAAACCCGCAACATCGGTAGGGAATGCACCTTGGTCGCTTCGGTCCATTTTCCGCCAAAAGGCAACCGGGCACCCCAGACACTGAAGGTGTAATCGTCGGTAGAAGATTCATCGCGGCGCCAGATCGCCATCACATTCCCCGCGCCATCGAGGCCGACACACGGCTCTGGATCGGCGTCCGTTCGCAACTTTGCGCGGTTCAGTGTTTCCAGGGGAACCGGCTCGGACCAAACACCGCCGAGCGTCAGCCGCGTCGAATTGACGTTCCAGAAAGATCCCGCCGTTGAGGCCCAGGCGACGGTCACGTTGCCGAACTTATCAACCACAGC
>JAWXBF010000205.1:0-3528 GCA_034439895.1 Deltaproteobacteria bacterium | reverse complement strand
GGAAGCTTGCGGTGCTGCCTTGGCTCGCGGCGACGGCAAAGGGGTCACGTCGATTCTGGACGGATCTGGTGACGGATCGCGGTTCACTGCGGTTGCATTAACGGCAGGACTTGGCGACAGGGGGTAGCGTACGAGCACGCCTAGCGTGCCTGCGGCGGCCACACCAGCGAACAGACAAAAACCGGCGGCCGCCAATTTCGTGAAGCCGATTCTATCGATGAGGTTGGCAACGATGCCGCTTGCAGGTTGCTGTTCGATGTCCGCGGCTCGCGCGGCGGCGCGCTCATCTAAGCGTGTGCGGCGAACGAATTTTGAAACCGCGGAATCAAGGCGAAAGCCTGGCGGTTGCATCTTTCCAACCGCCTCCAGATCGGCCTGCAGCGCTGACTCCATTCTTTGTTTGCGCTGGTGTTCTCTTTGCATCTTAGGCGTTCCCTTCGCGGTTCAGTCGCTCATAGGCTTTGCGAAACTTGTCCCTGGCCCGGCTGAGGCGTGAATACACAGTCCCAACCGCGATCCCAAGACTGCGCGCGATATCTTCACAGCTCTCGCCCAGAATGTCGGCCAACACGAACACTGCCCTGCGATCGACGTCTAAACTATTTAGTGCCTGTTGCACCCGGGCCAAACTTTGGGCATGTGCAGCGGCTTCATCGGGATTGGGCCCGGGCGCCACCAACGCTGCAATTGCGGCTTCTTGAGGCTCGGTTCGCCGAAAACTGATGCGCCTACGCCGAGCTCGGGCCACTCGGACCGCAATCTCGGCCAACCACGTGGTGGGTTTTGCGACGCCCGCAACGAAGCCCCCCCGACGATGCGCCACCATGAACACATCTTGAACCCCATCATCAATGTCCTCGTCTGCGAGGCCCATTCGCCACAACAGGCGGGCCACATACTTTCCGTGCTCGCGGAACAGGGCTTCAGCCGAAAAATGTTGGGATGAGACGCCCATGCTTACGCGCTCACCTTGGGCGGCGGCGAAGATTTGTTCCGTAGGCGCGGTGTAAGCAAAATCAGGCATGGGGGCCGGCAGGGCAGATTCAGCCCCACCCTTGGACCATGTATGCCCCGGAGCAGGGGAATCCTTCCCAGAAATTGGGGCGCTTCTTCCGGGAGCTTGATTTTTCAATACGCTTGGAAGATCGGGTGATTGCGCAACAAGGTAAAGCAGCGCATCTAGATGCTGGGCGCGCGAAAAGATATCGCCCAGCTCCATCCACGGCTGCGAAACGCTGCGTCAAAGGACCGCTGTCGAGTTGGCGCCTTGTGCCCGACCGTCCACGGGACCGTCATCGAGTTCTGGTAATACAAATGGAAATGGCACCGAACCCGGGGCGAAAAATACGCCCATGAATTCGATGCCACCAAATCTGTACGCCAGATCTGTTCGCTACTGCGCGGCGGGACAGGCCATCCGGGCTCCCGATGCTTCGAGGATAAAGCCGTGGAAGTTCCCGATTCCGAAGCTTCCGATGAACTGCAGCAGCACGAAATGTTTTCCGCTGACGGGCATGACGGTCATCGTCACGTCTGCGAGCGTGCTGAAATCAGTACCGGTTGGCGTGGTAAACGTAAATTCTCCAACCGTTGGTCCCTGCGGATTGTCCAATTTCATCCGGATGCGCCCGCCCGTCATCGGCGAGGCATAGCTCATAATCAGCTTGTCAAAAGCGCAGTGTTTTCCGAAGTCGATTTCTTCGTAGTACGCCCAGTCACCGCCATCGGCGCCTCCAAAACAACAACCGCCTCCAAACAGATTCAGTCCGATGTAATTGAGCGGCGAACCCGCCAAAATGCCGATCGCATCTGGTTTCACGTACGGACCGGCAACACCACTGAACATCGGCTGAGCCGGGCCAAAGGGAACACCCGTGACACCGCCTCCACCTGTCGTACCACCCGTGGCCACTCCACCGGTTCCAGGCGGAGTCGTACCCGCAGTGCCGCCGGTCGCTGTGCCTCCGGAACCGCCAGAAACCGTACCACCTGTTCCGCCGGACGTTGTGCCACCCGTTCCGCCGGACGTTGTGCCACCCGTTCCGCCGGACGTTGTGCCACCCGTTCCGCCGGTCACTTTCGTGCCGGTACTTGAGCCTCCCGATCCACCGGCCTTGCTGCCCCCTTTGCCTGACGTTCCCCCTGTATCCGAGTCGGATCCGCCGCTGCCAGGCGCGCGCGAATCCGGCGAAGACGAGCAGGCGACCAGGCCAAGCGTGACGAACACCGCAGCCAAAATCGAGCGACTGTGGGCAACTACCAGAGGTTTCTTTTGGGGGAATTTTTGCATTGCAGTAGGTATTACGACGTACTTTCCAAATCGGACGGGGTGCAAGTCCAACCGCTATACCTATTGTTAATGCTTCGATTGGGCAGTCGCCGCCACGTCGCCCGGGAGAAGATGGCTCTTGAAGGTCCATTTCCCAGAACCCACCTGAAACACAGCATTTTTGCCCCTGGCCGATTGACCGGGGACAACGATTTCGGCGGTTGTATTGACCGGAATCTCGACGTTGAGAACGAAACGATCCTGCTTGCGGGACCACCGCGAAACCAGCGTTCCGTACGGGGTTTTCATCCTTGCCGAGGCGTGATCGACGCCGCCCTGGGGCTTTGGTTGCACCCCAATCCGCTTCCATCCCGGGGCCGTCGGCTGCAGTCCCGTTATGTTGCTGTACATCCAGGCGCCCACCGAGCCAAATGAGTAGTGGTTAAACGAGTTCATGCTCGGATCGTGAAATCCATCGTGACGCGTCCAGCCATTCCATCTTTCCCAGATGGTCGTGGCACCCTGTGTTACGGAATAAAGCCAAGACGGGTAGGTGGTTTGATTGAGAAGTGAAAAGGCCACATCGTCCCGACCGATCTGCGAAAGCGCGGGCAACAGATGGGACACACCCACGAATCCGGTTGAAAGGTGCGTTCCATGTCGTTTGATATTTGCGGTGAGTTGCCGACCGGCCTTGGCCGCCAAATTCTCCGGCAACAGACCAAACCGTAGCGCAAGTGCATACAACGTCTGCGTCCCACTGCGAATCGCGCCGGTTTCGGGATCGACGTAGGCCGCCACAAACGCCTGGCGGATCCGACCGGCAAGCGCAGCGTACTTTTTTGCCTCGACCGCGCGACCTAGTATCGTCGCCGCCTCCGATACCTGATCGGTACTTCGGGCGAAAAATGCTGTAGCAAGTACTTCTTTGTCGCTTTCATCCCCGATGGAAAGCCAGTCACCGAAATCGTTGCCACGCGCGTTTTTCCAGAGCAAATCGGGGTTGTTCCGCAGGAGATAGTCGATCCACCGCTCCATGTAGGGAAACGATTCCTCGAGCAATTGGCGATCCGCATAACACTCGTAAAGTGCCATGGGAACGTTGACACCTGCGTCACCCCAGGCCGGGGCGCCGATGTCGCGCAATGCGGGAACAGTTGGGGCCACGTCACGGTATGAACCCTTGTGCTGACCGTCATTTACGTCGCGGACCCATTTCGTAAAAAACGCCGCGACGTCTCGGTTCATGCACGCGGTTT
>JAWXBF010000204.1:0-20682 GCA_034439895.1 Deltaproteobacteria bacterium | reverse complement strand
GCCGGAACACGCGGCGATGGGTACCACGAAGTTCGATCACCAGGAATGCGGTTGCGAGCGGACCGCGCGGGGTTGCTGTCACGGGGACAAGCTAGCACGGCAGGCCGGTTCTACTGCGGCTTTGGCAAGAGCTGCCGCGCCCGGGTTCGTACCGCTCCCAGCGGTGATTGGCTCGCAAGTTCCAGGATCGGGGCGAATGCCCTCGCGTCGCGCGTCGCAAGGCAATCGAGCAAGATCACCAGATCATCGGGTGCCGCGCCGGCCGATTTTGCAAACCGCATCGCAGCGGTGGTCAAGACGGCTGTTGCCTGCGCATTGGCGGTGGCATCACACAAGCGGGCCGCCGCCGCCAGTGCAACGCGGGGATCCGCATCTTCCATCACGGGCAGCAATTCATCGGGTGCCGCAGGCAGCGAAAGCACCGCCGAACGGCGGAGCTCCGCCGAGCTGTCGGTCAAGAAGGGTCGCACCGAAGGACGACAGTCGATGCTCAAGGTGCTGAGCAGGGTGAGCGCCTGCAGCCGGGTCGAAGTCGGTCGTTCTGGATCGAGTGCAAGTTTGGCGGTGGCCGAGCAAATTTGTTCGGGCAAGTTGCCGGGCAATTCCCAACGTTGCCACTCACCCGCGTCGACAGCAGCGAGCGCGTGACGCAGCCCAGCCAGCGCACCCGCGACGAGCAATCCGTTGGGGTGATGCAACAGCAGCGCCATTTCGGGCGCAAGACGCAGCGGGTTTTCAACCGCAGTGGCACCAAAAAGCGCCGCCAGTGCGCGCGACTCGATCTCGGCATCGGTCTTTTGGTTTGCGCCTTTTTCGGCCGCTTGTAGCATCGCAGACGCAAGCGGTGCGACGCCCATTCGATTCACGATGCGTGCTGCCACATCGCGATCACCGCGCGTGCTTGCTGCCGAAAGGGTGCCCCAATCCGCCAGCAACCGACCGGAGTGGGCATCGAAAGACGAGGCCGCAATACCGGTCGAATCCAGCATCATCGCGACGAAGATCAACACCATCCGTTTCACGACGGTGAGCATACCCCAACCCTGTCATCCGAGCAGTGACTGCAAGAAGAAATCGTAGGATCTCCGTGGACGCGTCCGATCTGCTCTGTACAATGTACATATGATCCGATACCGGGTTGCGGAAGCTCGCAAACAAATTTCGCGTGTGCTGGATGATGCGGAGAAGGGAAATGGCGTTCTTATCGAGCGAAAAGGCGTCTTATTTCGGGTGTTGCTGGAAACGCCGAATCGTCTCCCACCTCGATCCCGTCGCCCGCCCCCAATCGAAGTTCTGGATCCCGCTGTCGAAGCGGGGAACTGGTCCTGGGATGTTCAGGCCAAGGGTGGATTGAAGTTCGTTGCGACGCGAAAAAAGCGATCACTGCGGTGATTCTGCTCGATACAAACGCACTGATTTGGCTCCTCACAGAGCACAAGCGCATTGCCAAACTGCCCAAACGCGAACATCGGTATTTCGTTTCGCCGGTGAGTTTGTTGGAGCTGCGCTTTTTGAACGAACTGGGTCGGATTCGTTTCCGAGGCGGCGACCTGGATCTCAGTCACGATCCCCGCATCGTCGTGGACGATCCTTCAACGGTACAGCTGTTCGAGCACGCTTGGTCGATCAACTGGACACGGGATCCGTTCGACCGCCTTATCGTAGCCCATGCAATCCTGCGCGGATGGCGACTTGCGACGTCGGACGCGAACATCGTCAGCCATTTGGGGCCAAGGGCGACGCTCGAATTGTAAATTACCCGAGGCGCGACTTCACGGCAGCGCTTGCTGTAACTGTATCGACCGACTTGCCGCCCGACATCACCAGATCGGCCGTCAGCACGCCGTCTTCCACTGCGCGGTAAACCGCCGCTTCGACTGCGGCCGCTTCGGCTTCGAGACCAAGCGAGCTGCGCAACAACATCGCTGCCGAAAGGATCGTGGCGTAGGGATTTGCGATGCCCTTGCCCGCAATGTCAGGCGCGCTGCCGTGGATCGGTTCGTAGAGACCCATCTTGCCGTCACCCAGCGAGGCCGACGGTAAAAGGCCCATGGAACCTGCGATCATCGATGCTTCATCCGTGAGGATGTCGCCGAACATGTTTTCGGTGACGATGACATCAAAGCTGGCCGGTCGGCGCATGAGGAACATCGCGCACGAGTCGACAAGGATGTGTTCGAGTTCGAGCTCGGGGAACTCTTCGCGCACGAGCTTGTCGGTGACCCGGCGCCAGAGGCGCGAGGTTTCAAGCACGTTGGCCTTGTCGACCGAAGTCAGCTTCTTGCGGCGGGCCATCGCGGCGCGTGCGGCCACACGGACCACCCGCTCAACCTCGTGTTTCGTGTACGTGCACACGTCGGTCGCGCTGTCCTCGGTCTTTTTCTTCTCGCCGAAATAAATGCCACCCGTCAGTTCGCGCACGACCAGCAGATCGACCCCAACGAGGAGCTCGGGCTTGAGCGGCGAAGCGGCCAGCGTGGCCGGGGTCAAACGCACGGGGCGCAAGTTGGCGTACAGACCGAGTGCCTTGCGAATGCCAAGGAGACCCTGTTCTGGGCGCACGCTCGCGTTCGGGTCGTCCCACTTGGGTCCACCGACGGCACCGAGCAACACTGCATCGGAGCCCTTGCAGGACGCGATCGTTTCTTCGGGCAAGGCCGTGCCGGTCTTGTCGATGGCGATGCCACCAATGAAGGCCTCCCGAAACGAAAAGTCGTGTCGGAATTTTTGCGCAACGGCTTGCAAAATTTCGACAGCACAGGAAGTGACCTCGGGGCCAATCCCGTCGCCGGGCAATACAGTGATGGTTGCTTTCATGGTCGAATTACGAGGCGCCTTGATACCGCTGTGAGGCCGCGCTTGCAAACGCAATCGACCCAGGCGCACACTGCACCCCGTTCTTGGGGGCGCGCATCGGGTATGCGCGAAACGGATTTGCAGGGAACCAAGTCAGAAGAAGCAAAATCACGCGGGGCCGAGCCGGAGAAAGACGCCGTTGCGTTGCGGCGCGAAATCGATGGTTTGCGATCCGAGCTCGCCCAGGTCCACGATGTGCTGGCCGCAGAGCGGGCCAACCACCGGGTCCTTATTGAGGGTTTGCCGCTTTACGTCTTTCACAAAGATCTCGAGCTGCGCCACGTCTACGTCAGCGAAAACCTGGCGCGAAAACTTGGTCGAACCCCGATCGAGATGGAAGGCCAACGTGACGTGGATCTGTCGCCAGGCCTGGGCGAAAAATACCAGGCGGATGACACCTGGGTCATTGAGACCGGTCAGGTATTCGAGGACTACGAGGAGCACACCCCGATCGACGGCGAGCCGACCTACGTCCAGACGCGCAAAATGCCCATGCGCAACGCACGCGGTGAAATCGTGGGCGTTCAGGGCTGGCTGTTTGACGTGACCCCTATCAAAACTGCGGAGCTGGCCTTGCAGGCCCGTTCCGACCAGCTGGAAAAAGCGAACGCGCTCTTGCACGAAAATCAGGCGCAATTGCTCGCGTCCGAAAAGATGGCGTCGCTCGGTCGTCTGACGGCAGGCATTGCGCACGAAATGAACACGCCGCTGGCGGCCGTTCGCTCGGCTTTGAGTGAGGTGACAGAGCTGGTGGCGGAATATCAGCGGTCGCTCGGTGATTCAGATGTGACGATCGACGATCACAAGGAGATCGGCCACGACATGGAGAAAAGCCTGACCCTCGCCAAGAACGCTGCCGCGCGCGCGAGCGCGTTTGTGCGCGGGATCAAATCGCAGACCCGCAACATGACGGGCCAGATCCATGTCGATTTCGACGCGGTGGTGACAACGAACGAATCGTTGTTGTTGCTCGCTCATTTGGTGCGCAGTTCAAAATGCGAGCTGGTCTTTGAAACCGCGCTTCAAACTTTTCCCCTTGTAGGTATACCGGGGCGTCTTGCACAGGTTGTAACCAATTTGGTTACCAATGCTGCCGATGCGTTGAAGGACAAGGGCGGTGGACGCATCGAGGTCGGCATGACCGTGGAGCCGGGCGGCTTGTGTCTCATGGTCAAGGACAACGGCACGGGCATTCCGGTCGAGCTGCAACAAAAGATTTTCGAGCCAATGTTCACGACGAAGCCTTTCGGCGAAGGAACCGGGTTAGGCTTGTCCATCGTGAACGACATCGTGACCGCAGAATTCGGTGGTCGCATCGAATTGCACAGTGAATCTGGCAAGGGAACGACATTTCTGATTCACTTGCCCGTTCGTGAAGGGAAAATGAATGGCGCGTAAGACAGCCACGCGGCGTGCGACCGGTCGAACAATACTCTTGGTGGATGACAATCCGGAATACCTTGAGGCAACCGGCCGCGTGATCGAGCGGGAAGGCCACAATCTGTTGCGTGCCAAGGACGGGCCGGAGGCGCTTGAGATCTTGCGCACCCAACACGTCGATCTTTGTTTGCTCGACTTCGTCATGCCGGGAATGAACGGCGAGGAGGTTGTGGTGCAATTGCGCAAGTTCGATCCACTTGTGCAGGTCATCTTGCAAACCGGTTACGCCAGCGAGCAGCCGCCGCGCGAGCTGTTGCAACGGCTCGACATTCAGGGCTATTTTGACAAGAGCGAGGGTCCGGAACGCCTGTTGTTGTGGACCGATGTGGGGCTGAAAGCCGCCGCCGCCGTGCAAACCCTTTCGCGAGGTCGGCAGGGCTTGCGCTACATCCTCGATGTCACGCCCGAGCTACACAAGATTCAGCCGCTTGAACATCTTTTGCAGGGGATCCTGATGCAGATCTCGGCCTTTATCGGCGCAGGCAATTCGTTTGTCGCGGTCATTCCCGAGAATCGGAAAGATCATGGCCTCACGGCCAGTGGCTTTGTCGCAATCCTGGATGAGGAAATGGGTCTTGAGATCAAGGCCTCTACCGGGACGTTCGCCGACAAACGCACGCTCACCGACTGCCTGAGCCCTTCGGGCATGGAGCTTGTCAAGCGGGCGATCTCGGCCATTGAGATTCAACGGGAGGAGGGTATAACCGTACTACCATTGCGGGTGGGCGAGCACCTCGTCGGCGTCGTGTACCTCGATGGGATTGCCAACGGCGAGAAAGACACCGAGTTGTTGTTGGTGTTCGCGAACCAGGCTGCCGTGGCGATCCAGAACTCGCAGCTCTACGAGATGGCGACGCTCGATCCGATGACCGGCGTGTACGTGCGTCGATTCTTCGAGCAGTGGTTGTTGCGCGAGTTGCGCAATGCTTTCCGCAACCACCGTCCAATCGCGCTCATCATGATGGATCTCGACAAATTCAAGCGCATCAATGACACCGCAGGCCATCTGGTGGGCGATCAGGCGTTGATTGCCACGGGTGAGGCATTGCACGAGGCGGTCCGTTCGGGTGACATCGTAGGCCGTTTCGGCGGTGACGAATTCGCAATCCTTTTGCCACAAACCGACGCCGATGGCGCGCGACGGGTGGGCGATCGCGCGCTCGAACTGCTCAAGAAAAACAAGGTCACCACACCCGACGGTGAGCTGGCCCTCGCAGGCAGCATCGGCTGCGCGGTATTGCATCCGCACGCCTTCGACGACAACAGCCTGCCGCGGCCGATTCCGCCAGCGTATTTTCAGCGCAACCTCAAGGCCCTGCTGAAGTGTGCCGACGAAGCCATGTATGTGGCCAAGAATGCTGGCGGCAGCCGCGTACATGTGGCCACAAACCTGGAGTGGGCCTCCTTCGAGGATGAAGCCGTCAAGCGCAAAGAGGACTGAATATTTTGTCTGAAAGCCGAGTAGAGCGGCTCGTGGCGGCACTCGACCGACCAAGTGCCATCCCCCCACAGCAACGGATCTTTGCCAATCGCAACCTGCGCCTCGATCGAGCCGAGTTGATTGGCTTTGATATGGACTACACCCTGGCGCTGTACGACCAGCCAAAAATGGAAGCGCTTTCCATCAAGGCCACGGTCGACAAGTTGATCGGAGACAAGGGCTATGCCGAGGCCGTCCGATCGTTGCCATTCGATTCGCGATGGGGTGTGCGCGGGCTCGTGATTGACCGCCAAACCGGCAACACGCTAAAGCCTGATCGCTACGGCATTACGGGTCGGGCGTACCACGGAACCCGTCGCCTCGATCGCGCAACGCTGCGTGAACTGTACCAGCGCGAGCGCACGCGCCTTTCGAATGCGCGCTATGCCTTCATCGACACGCTGTTCGCACTGCCCGAGGCGGTGATGTTTGTGGCCATGGTGGACTACTTCGACGCAAACCCCGAGGGCTCTCCCGGGTACGAGCTCATCTGGGATGACATTAGAGATTGCATCGACCGGGCGCATGCAGACGGTTCGATCAAGAACCTCATTGCGAAAGATCTGGCGAACTACATCCCCCGTGATCCGGAGCTTGGCGAAGCGTTACACAAGATGCGTTCAACCGGGAAACGTCTGTTTTTGCTGACCAACTCGGCGTGGGACTATACCAATCCCGTGATGCAGTATTTGCTCGACGACACGGTGGCGACCTATCCAGGCTGGCGAAACTTTTTTGACATCGTTGTGGTGAGCTCGGCAAAACCCGGTTTTTTCACCATGGATCGACCCTTTGTGGATCTGGGAGCGGACGGGATTCCGCGCGACACCTTGCATCCCGGGCCGTTCCAGCGCGGTCACATTTACCAGGGCGGCAACCTCAAGGAGTTTGAGGAACGATCGGGCGCGCGGGGCGACAAGGTTGTGTTCGTCGGTGATCACATCTACGGCGACATGTTGCGGTCGCGCAAATCCTCGGCCTGGCGCACCGTGATGATCCTACAAGAACTCGAAAAAGAGATTGAACTGCTGGATGGTTTACAGCCAGCGCTTGCGTCGATGGAAGAACTGGAACGTCACCTTCGCCAGCTGGACGCCGAGGTCGAGGAAAAGCAGGTGATCATGGGCCTGCTGCAAAAGATGGACGACGCCGACGACGGTGTGGAGGCCGCACGCACGGCGGCAAGGGACACCCTCGCACGCTTGCGCGACGATCTACTTGCGACCATGTCGGCGCACGAAGCGCGTGAGCAGGAAGTGGACTCGGCTTTCAATCCCTTCTGGGGATCCATGCTGAAGGAAGGGCGTGAGGTCAGCAAATTCGGCGATCAGGTCGAGGACTTTGCCTGTCTCTACACTTCGCGGGTCTCCAATTTTCGATATTATTCGCCGATGCGGCATTTTCGCGGTCCCCGCGATCGCATGCCCCACGAACGTTGAATCACACCGGATACCCAACGGCTTTGAAGGCGGCATCGTTGACCGCCGGGCGCAACGCACGAAAGCGTGGATCATCCACGACGCGGGGATGAATGCGGTTGCTCAGCATGACGACCGAGGCGAACTGTTCCGGATCCATCCACAGCGAAACGCCTGTGAATCCAGGGTGTCCGACGGCGGACCGTGACACGATTGTTCCAGCCAGCGAAAAACCAGTGCTGGGGTGATCCCATCCTAGCCCCCAGGTCGAACCCGGCACGCCGGCGGGTGCGAAGAATCGCCGAACCAGTTCGTTGGGCAAATCAAGCGGCGACGGGGTTCCGTGATACGAATCGATGAGGGCGGCGGCCACCCTACTGACATCGTCTGCCGTCCCAAATAGACCCGCGTGCCCCGCGACGCCCCCCATTGCCCAGGCGTTCAGATCGTGGACTTCCGCCGTGATGAGCCGCTGTCGAACGGGGCAATCCTCGGTTGGTGCGATGTTGGGATCGGTTGCGGTCGCGACCTGCAGGGGGCGAAACCCGAGCTTTGATAAACCGAGCGGCCGGGCGATCCGCTGCGCAAAAAGCACCTCGAGCGCATCCTCGAACACGGCTTCGACGATCGCCCCGAGCAAGATAAATCCAATGTCTGAATAGATGGACTTGCCGCCGCGTGGATACACGCCGACTTCCCTGGCACATTGTCGTACGATTGCATCACGTGAAAAAGGTGTCGCTGAATCGGGAAGTGCAAAAGCCTGCACGACGTCGCGGTAGAATTCGCGGTGGGCCGGAAATCCGGCACTGTGGCTGAGCAAATGCGTGACCGTGATGGTTCCGTCGGCGATCTCCGGTAAATACCGTTTCGCCGGGACATCGAGGGCGATGCGTTGTTCGGCCACCGCCTGCATGACGAGCGTCGTTGTGCAAAGCGCCTTCGTGAGCGATGCCAGATCGTAGATCGTCGATGGATTGACAGCTTGGGCGTTGGGCAAGGTTGAAACCAAACCGTCGGTGCGCAAGATCTTGCACCCCCGTCGGCGGCCGAGGACCGCGAGGCCAGGCACCACGCCCGTTCGCACCGCAGTCCGTAACAGGTTCTCCAGCTCGAGAACAAAATCCGGATGTGGGTGGATGTCCGATACGGGGAACACGGTTCCATGCTAACAGCCAGATGGGCGGCTCGGCAGAACGAATCCACGGTCTGATTGAACCTTGGCCCTCACTGCAATAAGTTGCGTGGCGCCTCACCCTTTCTGTGGGTTGGGCGGTCTGTCATGAAACTAGGCGAGTACGAACTCTTTGAGCCCATAGCCTCCGGCGGGATGGCAGAGGTTTACCGTGGGCGAGCACTCGGCGCCGAAGGGTTCGAGAAGGCCGTTGTCATCAAACGGATCCTGCCCCACTTTGCGTCGGACGATCGCATGGTGCAGATGTTGGTGCAGGAGGCGCGCATCCATGCGGCGCTTGCGCACCGAAACATCGTTCAGATCCACGATCTCGGCCAGACAGATAGCGGCGAGTACTTCATCGTTCTCGAATACGTCGACGGCCACGATCTGGGTGCGGTCATCGAATCGCTCGCACGGATGACGCCTGAACCCCAGCGCATGCGCGATGCACTGGCTTTGCACATCGTGAGCGAGCTTGCCGAGGGCGTGCACTTTGCCCACGAGGTGAACGGCCCGGACGGCAAGCCGGCGGGTCTGGTTCACCGCGACATCTCACCCTCCAACGTTCTATTGTCCTACTCCGGTGAGGTGAAATTGTCGGATTTCGGTTTGGCCAAACGCCTGACGGACAATTCGGTGATAGGCACGCTCAAGGGCAAGCTGGCCTATATGTCGCCCGAGCAAGCCAAGCGATGGCAGCTCGATCGACGCAGTGACATTTTCTCGATGGGCGCCGTGCTTTTCGAGTTGCTCACCGGCAAGCGCCTTCGTCAGATCGTCGATGAAACCGATGGCTTTCGCCTGGTGGCCTCGGGCGTGATGACCGCGCCGCGCGCCGCTCGCCCCGACCTTCCCATCGCACTCGAGCAGGTTTTGACCCGGGCGCTTGCGCCCAATCCGCAAGATCGCTTCGCCACGGCTCAGCAGCTTGCCATTGCCTTGCGGTCTTGCCTGAACGAGTTGCCACGCGATTCGGCGGGCGAGACCGGTGAGCTTGCGGGCTTGTTGTACCGGATGCTTCCCAAGGGGGCGCCGCGTCCGTCGACCGAGCCATCCCGTGTCATACGTTTACATTCTGAATTTTTCGGGGGGACCCGTTTCGACCTCGAACGTCCGACCGCGCACCGGGGGACGCCCCCGCCTCCAATTCCGAATGCCGCACGGCGTGCCACGACCACACCGTCTGCGGCCGATCGTCTCGCAACGACCCAGCCCCTTCGCCCCATCAAGACCGCCCCCGAGCCACCTCCGCGACATTCAACGCTGACGGGTTCGCCTCCGGGCGAGATCGAGGTGGATATGACTGACCTGCCGATTCGGGCGGCGTTACCATCATCCCGCCAACCTGTTCCGCTTCCGGGGATGTCGGCGCCCCGAAGCTTCTCGCCTGCGCCTCCACGCCAGGCGCCGGTTTCGACCGCCCCTGATGTGCGCGCGGCGCTGGTCGGTGGCAATCAGGCCGCGCCCGGGATTGACGGGATCATGCGGGATATGCTCAAGCAGACGGTCGAGGCCCCGCACGCCGCGCCCATCACTGCGCGACAGATCGCCGTCGCCTCCAGACCGACACCCGTGGTCGCCGCTCCGAAGGCGAATGCGCCGGTTGCGCCGCCGATTGTCGTGGCGATGCGTCCGTCCGAATCCACACCCAAGATGGCAACCCCCTCTGCCGTGACGCGGGAACCGGTGCGTTTCAAGAGCGAAGGGGGCGAGTTTTGGAAGGGTTTGTTTTTTATCGCTTTTCTCTTGGCGGTCGCCGCGGGTGCTGCGCACGTGTTCGTCGCACCCATGCCCGTTCTCGTGACCTGGTTTTCTCCCGTCCGTCTTGTCATCCGAACCCAACCGGCGGGCGCAATCGTTTCGCTGGATGGCGTGCGCATCGTGGGCGCGTCACCCACGGTCACCGACGTCATGCGGGACCGCCGCGATCACATGATTGAGACAGAAAAAGACGGTTATATTCCTTCGCGCTCGATCGTTCGTTTTGATCAGACGGTGGAACTCGCGGAAGAGATCCGCCTGCAAAAAGTGGGCGGGCCCCGATCCACGCGGCTACCCGATACCGAACCTGCCATCGCCGTGATTCCCGATGCGGGTAGTGCGGGCGCCGCTGAAGCACCTTCAGAGGTCGTTGCACCGGTTGCAACTGAACGTGATACGGTTAACCCGGTGGCCGCGCCTGTCGCTCGAAAAACTTCGGCAGCACAAAAGAACCGTGGCAAGAAAAAGGGCAATGGCCGCCGGCCGCGCTGACGGTTAGCGAGTCGTTGCGGGCGGCGAAGTGGCGCAGACACACTGGCACGCCGGACACAGCGGTGCGTCGGCGCGCGCCTGGGGCGAAGGACGTGCCACGCGGACCTCGGTTTTCAAAGGGGCGACGTGGCTTCCGCCATCGACCGACAGGAACGGACGCAATCGGACCAGGGTTTTGCGACCGAATCCCTTCACCCGAACCAGTTCCTCGACGGTCCGAAACGGTCGTCGCTGTCGGTATTCGATGATTTTGGCCGCCTTGGACGGCCCGATGCCGGGCACCGTCTGAAGCTGTTCGTCGCTTCCCTGATTGAGGTCGATGGGTGTTTGAACGTCGGTGGACTCGGCGTGGGCCGGGGCGCCACAGATTGAAATAACGGCTAAAAAACCAAGGATCGGGGCCAGTTTGGTGTTCATGCTTGGGTTTTCGTGAACCGGAAGGTCTGGGTTGCGGAATTTCCACAGCGTTTGCCGCAGCGTTCCGCGCGATTTGCACGGGAGCCGTTTGCCCGATAAAACACCCGCTCTGCACACGATGTTCGCCGCGATTCGACCGCTGATGCTCCTTTCCCTTGTGGCCCTTGCCACGGCTGCGTGCGGTACGAAAATTGGCGACGGCTGCACCGTCAACATTGACTGCAGCATCAACGGCGACCGGGTCTGCGACACCGCTCAACCGGGTGGTTATTGTACCGTGGATGCCTGTGACGAAAACTCGTGTCCGGACGACGGCGTCTGCGTGCGGGTGTTCGCCCAGATGTTCGTGTCTCGGATGTGCGATCCGGCGCAAGAGGATTTGATGAAGGACGATTGCTCGCCGGAGGAACTGTGTTTGCCTTCGGGCCGCTGTGTCCCCCGTGTGACGGAACGTCGCTATTGCGCCGCTGCGTGCAGCAACGGTGGCGATTGCCGGGGCAGCTACGAGTGTCGCGTGCTTGGCACCGAAGGCAGCGTGGCGGTGGTTTCGTCGCAGCAAAACAAGGCCAAGTTCTGCGCTCCGAAGACCCTCTGAACGAAGATACGCCCTTTCGACCTTGATGGACGACACTGGCAATGCGGTTTTGTGACGCTTACCTCGCACTCGGATCAAACCTTGGCCCTCGCGCCTGGTTTTTGGCGGAGGCCGTTCGCCGTCTCGGACAATCCGGGGTTGCGGTCGTCGGACGCTCTTCAATCTACGAAACCCGCGCGGTGGCCGATGAGCCTCAGCCCGACTACCTGAATGCCGTTGTCCGCATCGACACGCCGCTTTCGCCGCGGGCGCTCTTGTCGGCGGCGCTTGGCATCGAGCGGGCGATGGGGCGGGTACGGCCCGTGGGGCAAAGTCGGACCGCACGCACCATCGATGTCGACGTCATTTTGTATGACGGTTGGATTCTGTCGGAAGTTGATTTCCAGTTGCCGCATCCGGGGCTGTTGCATCGTGCGTTTGTGCGCATTCCGCTGGCGGAAGTCGCGAGGCCCGGATTGCGCCATCCAGGCGCCGGCCTGCTGCTTGACGCTGCGCCGGTGGATTCCGGCGTTCGCCTGTTTGCCCGAACCTGGCTTTAAAGCACAATAAAGTGTGCGGCTGGATTCGAGAGCGGCTGATCAAGCGTATCACCGTTGGCCTTGAATCCGCTTCCGTCGACATCAACGAATACGGGATTGGAAAGGGCGGCCGGGTGATCCTTGCCATAAAATTGGCCGCGAATGGGGCCAAACGAATGTTCGTCGTCGGTTGTGATGACCACGATGTGGGCGTCGCCTTTGAATTGAAGTAGCACGGTTTGTTCGTACTGCACGACACCGTCCGAAAATCCTTTGCTGCCCTGCGCGCGCGAAAAGTCGAGTTCGGGTGTCGTCCGTCCATTGATGAGCACCCGCACGCGCGAAACGCCAAACCAGTTGGGACTTTGAACCTTGATGTGAATCGAAACCCGACCATCGGTTGCGGCGAGATCATCGCCCGGTCCGGCCTTGCCGCCGGCACTGTTCAAGGCAGACACTTCAAGAAAGGGACCGTTCGTCATCACGACGTGACCGTGTTCGGCCGCGTGCACCACATCCAGCGTTTTGACGAGCGCCGGCAGATCGGTGGGGCTTTCGACGTAGTTGCGAACGTATCCCGAGCCGTGCCAGTTGGCGTGCGCGTCGGTATTTGAAACTGCGGGCAAACGGTATCCCTGGTTCAACATCTGCAACCAGCCGAAGACGCGGTTCTTCAATGCGCGATCCGGTCGGACGTAGTCAGGGAGTACCGGTGCAAACGGCGCCCAGAACACCGCTTCGAGCGGGTTGATCTCGACCACGTCGATGAAGGGCACGCCGTGGGAATGACCGTGATCGGTTACGCCATCGTGATCGCGGTCGTAAAAGAGTTGGCCAAAATCGGCGTGGTTCTGCTGAACTAGCTTTTCGGAGTTGTTGTCCCAGCGCGAAAGCCGCTCGAGTTGCACTTCGGGATCGGATGAGATCTCGGGGCCACCCCCGTTTTGCTGGAGCGGCTTGTGCTCAAGTGGAAAGGCGTTGTGGTGACTGAGAGAAAGCGACGTTCCCGTCAGTTCCATGCCACTGGCAGTTGCCAGCTTGTCGAGAGCGCCGAGCCTTAGCAGATGCGGCGTGTAGGACGAGATTCGGTTGTGCTCCGTTGCAGGTGCAAACTCGATGCCCTCCACGAGCAAGTTCAACACGCGCCCCAACTGACTGCTCACGTTGTCGCCTGACTCGGAGGCGTGGCCGTGGAAATCGGCGCTGATCCATCCCGTGCTTTGCACCACCCGTTCCAGCTTGACCTCGATCGCGGTCGCCTTGCCAGCCTTTACCTCGAAGGTGGATTGCCACGCGTTGTATTCAGGACCGTGGCTCACGATGATGTCGTAAAGACCCGGCGCGAGTTTCTGATCGATCTTGCCGTTCGCGGTGTGAATCGTATTCCACATCGCAAAGGTTCCCGAATCGGGCCCGAAAAACGGTGTTTCCACGCCCAGTCGTCCCCATACCTGAGCCATCGCCGGGATGGGCTTGTTGTCGCCATCCACGATGCTTCCTTTCAGCGTGCCGGCATTCTGCAAGATGACGTTCAGTTGGTTGGTTTTTTCGTCGACCACCACTCGAACGGGTTCGCCGTGACCCTGGGCTCTCACCGAAACATAGGATCCTCGTTCGGGCAACTGCAACACAAGCTGACCGTTGTTGTCGGTTCGTCCCGTTGCATATCGCTCGGATCCCGTCATGAGGTCCACGTCGGCGTTGGCGACCGGTGCGCCGGCCTGGTCCCGAACCCAAACGATAGCCTGTCGATGGGGCAGTCCCATGGCATCACCCGCGATGCGACGAAGATCGAAGAGATTGCGTCCTGCGAATAGCTTGCGTTGCAGGGTGATGGGCTGGCCCGGCCACAACTGGAACCAGCCGCCATCGATCTGATGGTGAACGACGTGCAAGCCTTGGGTACCACGGCCGCCCTTGATCCACATGGGATTGTCGGATACCAGACCGTAGGCCTGTCCAAACCACTTGTCGTTTGCCCAGAAGAGTGCCGACGGACCGTTGGCAACGGTTTCAATGGCCCGACTATCCTGGCTATTGTCGATGCGAAAGGAATCGGAGAGCTGGATCATCACGGGCTCGCTGCCCCGGTTGCGAAACGTGGTCTCGACTTGCAGATAATCCCAGTCGTCCTTGAGTACGTAACGCACCTCGCGTGCAACCGGATCGGGCGAGGCAGCCGTCGAAAAAGCCAGGGTGACGGATGGACCCGTGACCCGGCCTGTTGGTTCGAGGACGGCGATCGGTTGTTCGGAAACGCTCGCGCCAATCAAATCAAGTGGCGTTCCTTCTCCGGTGGCCGTACCGGGAAAAAACGCCGTCAACTGGTCGTTGGGCTCGGTGCGACTCGTCAGATCGATCACGGCCCCGCCTACCTTCCGTGCGTTGACGTGGGCATGGCGATCGACAAGGGGGGCGGCCACCACCACCACGATCTTTCGATTGGAGAGCAGCAAGTCACCCGCGATGGCGTCGGCTTCCTTGCCATTGGGGGCGAGGCGCCGAAAATTTTTCGGGGTCAGCACCACGACCTCGGCTGCAAAGCCGATCCGTGTTGCGAACAGGGTTCCGAGGAGTGCCAGTCGGACAAGCGTTTTCACCCGCGCATGATAACGCGAACCCAGGGCGCGGCAACCTACCGCGATCGCGGTATCTTCCCGTAGCCCCAACCCGGGGTCCCCCACCGTTGAATAAGCCGACGCAGCGCACCTGCGTAGCACAAAGGCAAAAGACGCACTCCGAAAGGACTCCTTGGGTGAGACTCCAGAAAACTGAGAATAGAGTGTTCGTGCCCGAGGTGCGCCTTTCGATCGCGGGCGGCGCGAACGGATTCTCGGTGGGATTCACCATTTTCCGAACGCTGCAAAGGCGCACGGCGCCTGCCCGTAGCATGACCAATCGCCGCCGCTGGAAACCCTTTCCATCGTCTCGTAACAACGGTCATGCCGGACACGAAGCGTCTGGTGGTACCGACGGCGCAGCAGGTCGGTCGCAACAAACACACAGGCATTAGGAGCATCTATGATTTCCCTTTCAGCCGCATTCAACCGCAACACAAACCATCTCCAGAAAGAAACCCGCGATCGGCCGGGTGGCGCTGGCGGGGCTCGTGGCGTAAGCGGCACCTCGGGGACGGGTGGCACCAGCGGCAACGGCGGATCTTCCGGGCCGTCGTCCGGTCCCCCAAGTAGCGGAGGCACATCGGGAGGAGGTGGCTCTGGGGGTAACGGCGGCAGCCGCCGAGACGCCGAAATGGCATCGCTGGCGTGGGCAGCGATCGCCAAGCCACTCCGGCGTGAACGGAGCACGAAGATATCCGCTACAATGTCGCAATGACATTCATCCCCAGGAGCATTCCGTACTTCGCAGCGCGTAACCTACTCGTCCTGCTGACATTGGCCGGCCTCGGCGCCTGCGGTGGCAACGATGGAACGGAGGCCGATCGCTTGGGCGTCGGCGCGCAGTGCGCAAAGACCGATGATTGCCAGGATGGGCAAACCTGTTTGACGCAATTCAAAGGTGGATACTGCGGAATATCAGGCTGCACCAAAGACGCGGACTGCCCAGCCACTTCAGCATGCGTCGCACACGATGATGGTATGAAGTACTGCTTTCGAACTTGCGCCGAAAAGATCGAGTGCAACGAGAACCGCACGCTTGAACTCGAATCCAACTGTTCGTCGAGTGCGACCTTGGTTGAGACCCAAAAATCTCCGACAAAAGTGTGCCTGCCGCCCTCGGGCAAGTAGCAGGGCACAGGAAATTCCTATCTTGTAGCCCGTTCAACGAAACCGCCCTCGCAAAGGGGCTGTCAACGAGGCCGCAAAGCAGCGCAGGGCCGCCGCACAAGCTACCGTTAACACCCACTACCTGTCGCATCACCAGGGGAAACAAGAAATGATCGACAAGGTCGCGGAGATCGATCGCTTCTATATGAAAAATTTCGCGCGCTTCTTGCAGACGATGGACAGTAAAAAAGATGTGGACGGGCAGTCCCTGTTGCACAATTCGATGATCCTGTATGGCAGTGGCAATGCCGACGGCAACGCCCACTCCCCCACCGGTCGACTCGTCGGGATTTAACACACATTCCATCTCACGGCGCGACGGTGGTGGTGTACACGAAGCGCGCGTCTTCCGGCGCGCATTCAGCTTCCGACCAACGCGGTCTTGATCGCCTTTTTCAGGTCACGGCCGAGATCTTCCGAGGCAATGACCACTTTGTTCTCCTTGTCGGAGAGCCCTGGAAATACAGTAACTTGAACCTCGGCGGCTGCCATGGCTGGCAACCATCGCTCCACCCAGCGTGCCATTTCGAGCGACGCCGGCCTGGAAAGCGCAAATTCGCCCGTGGCAAACGCCGTCGTTCAGATCGGTCTGACACACCTGGCAGGGATGGTACGCTTACTGCGCGCCGAGGTGCTGCAGATCGTCGAGCACTACAAGGCCAAGGTGGTTGACTACAAGAGCGAGTCTCTCGTGGTACAGATCGCAGGCGTGACGGCCAAGCTCGACAACTTTGTTGAACTTGTGAAGCCCCTGGGCGTGACCGAGATGGTTCGCTCGGGCAAGCTGCTCATCGCGCGCGGCTCCGACGAGACGTAACGGGGGGGGTGAGGTGAGGCCAGTATGGCATCGGCCCATGAACATTTGGAGACCGAGTGTTTGCGCTTGCGACGATTTGTCGAAAGCGACTGGGATCCCTTGCACGCTCTTTTCGGGGATGCCGAGTCCGTACGTTACACGCTGGGACAACCGTTTCAGTGCTGGCAAACTTGGCGGATGATCGCGACCTACATGGGACACTGGCAGATGCGCGGCTATGGGCCATATGCCGTGATACGAAATCACGACCAGGCATTCGTTGGAACGGTGGGGTTATGGTTTCCCGATGAATGGCCGGAACCCGAGCTAAACTGGTCGCTGCTGCGTACCGAATAGGGCAAACTGCAAGTGCAAGTGCAAATGCACGTCCATCGCATGTCGGGGTAGCGGGGCTGTGTCGGTTATTAGCGCTGCACGGTCATATGCTGTGCGGCTCGTTGCTGAGCGCTCTAGCTGCTGCTGCGATGATGCCGCCCGTCGTCGCGCCTCCGCCCAATGAAGCCCCGGTACGCACCGGCGCAGGATGCGCGTTCGGTATCGTCAGTAACTTCTCACACCACACGACAGCAGGTAATTTGCCACATCGTCATAGATTTCCGCCCTGCGGGTGGGATCGGCGCCGTTGACATCGCCACGGGGAACAAAGATCATCATCCCCTTCCGAGCACGGGTAAGAAGAACCCGATATCCGTTTTTTGCGATGTCCAGAGCCTTGTCGTGCTGCCATCCAGATCCCCTGATCTTGTAGGCGCTCCATTGACCATTTTCTCTGCGGAGATCTGCGTCCCAGCAAACGACCGAGTAGTCCATCTCAAGACCCTGGATTTGGTACTGATTCTGAACGGTCTCGAGCATGTTCGATGATCGGATGTCACCGTCGGGTGCGAGGATCCATTTCGCGATGTCAGGCTTGAGTTCAACGAACAGGCCTTCAGCAGCCAAACGCCTTGCCTGCCCCGAGGCGATTAAGCCGGCCCTCTCATCGCCAACTCGATGCTCTTTTACCCAAACCTTGGCCTTCGCAATATCCCGAACGATCCATATGGTGTCGCCCTTTTCATCGAGGCTATGGGCAATTGCCTTGGCGTCGTTTGAATCATCTGCGAGGACCGATCCTGCCCAGCGTTCGATATCTGCGTTTCGGTAGAATCGAAGCGAATGCGGTAGGTGGCCGGTTTGGAGGATGTCCCGGTTGGGTTCGTGCGCCCAATTCCCTGATTTCGCCACCTCAGGGAGAGCAAGCGTTTCGTCGCTGATGGCGTATCGCCACCCTCTTGCCCTAGCCGCTTTGAACCACGCGACGATGCCCATCTCCCCGTTGTTGATCGCCTGATTGTGGCCAACGAGCGCCACGACGACGACACCTTTTCCGTACGACCTTTCAAGCGAATCCAGAATGAGGGTTGCTTCGTCTTCAGGAAGTTTCTTTCGTAATACTTCGCGGCCCTTCTCGTACGTTCGTTGGGCTTCGTCGAAGATGACTATGCGGCCGTCAGCTGAACTCGTGCCCTTGCCGCGCTCACCCAGAAAGGAGTGGGCTTTCACGATTTTGAACGTTGACATCTTTATGACCTGATGCGCGTCCTCACGGAGGTAGCCACTTGGAACGCTGATCGCATTTCCACGGTTGCCCCGATTCGATCGGTATGAACTTTCCAAAGCGGCGCTCAGCACCTCAACCAGAGGAGCATTGCCCGTTACGAAAACGGCATCGCTACGAAATCGCGGATCGAACGCCAACTTGAGGCCAACAAGCGTCTTGCCGGCGCCGGGCGACCCCGAGACGAAGATGATGCGGTTAATTCCGTCGTGCTTCGATTGAACGACAAGGTCGGCAACCTCATTTGTACATTGATCGATCAGTTCGGTTGGTGCCGCATGGGAAGCGATGGCACTTACGTCGTGCTGACCCCAGAGAGAAATTGCCGCATCCAAGATCGTGGACGACGGGGCAAACCGCGCTGTGAGCCATTGCGTGCTGCTGACCGGAAGGAAACCCCTTCGACACTTCAATGATTCACGAAGGGCTTCGTGGAGGCTCGATGCGTCGCACTGAATGGGGTGTCGGAGGATCGATCCCCATGGCGCATTGTGAAAGTCTGTTGGGCGAAACGTTGCAGGAGGAATCTTCCCGCGTGTAAGGGCCACAATTGGCGCAATGATGCATCCATCCTGGTCGCAAGCACGCCGCGTCTCCTCATGGAATTCGACTAGGTTGATGCAGTAATTTGTCACCTGGTCGCGATCGGACGCGGCGACCGTCGAGCGCTTGAATTCGACAACAGCGATGATTCCGTTTCCAAGGAGCACGCAATCCAAACGCAAACCGCGGCGCCGGAGATCGTATTCAAGAATCACGTGCCGGTAGTCGGATAGCTCGGGAGACGCCAGCGTCGCGCGTAGGATCTCCACCTCGCGCATGCGGTCGGCCAGTTGGGATTGCAGGAAGCCAACGCTCGACGCCCACTCCTCGTGCTGGTCGGATTCAATATGCAACCCTTGTTCAGCGGCCGCACTGGCAAGCTTTCCGACGACAAGTTTGAGATCGTCGCTGAGGAATGTCGTGCGATCGCTCTCGTACCAAGCAGCACCGGCGGTCATGACAAGACCATACCGTTTTCCCCTGCAGAGGTGAACACGTCATTGCTGTCGCTCATCACCCCAGTCGCGTCGTTCCGTTTCCGACCCATGCTTTCACCGTGGCGCATCCGATGAGGCCCGGTGCATCTTCCCCAACGGGATAACAAACAGGCCCTACGTTTTTTGATCTATTTTTGCGACCGGGAACAGGAAGACCCGTCTCCCGGGAGACACATAATTTCTTTCCGAAAGGTCGCCCTCCGATGAAACGTTTCCTTCTCGCTCTGGCCCTGTTGATGTTGACCAGCGTTGCCGCCCGTACCGCGGAGGCATCGTTTTACGGCTATGTTTGTGACGTCACGCATTACAAATACGGTGGCGAGGGATCCATGTGGGGAACCTCCGGATTTATCGATGTTTCCTTCTACAGTGGTCCCCACTGCACCGGTTCGTATGTGGGTTACCACTATTACTGTTCGAAGGAGGCCTACGCACCGTGGTGCGCCTCGGATGCTTCGAGGTTGTTGTCCGAGGCAGAGGTCTCGTCCTTGCGCAATGAGCTGCTCGAATCGGGACGCTGGGGAAATTACGTTTCGTCTTACGACACAGCCTGTCGCGGCGGCTCACCGAATTTGTGTGGGAGTTCCGTTCGTTTCTACTCGTACGCAAACAGGTAAACGCTGTGAAACGGAACCTTCTGTTGTTTTTGCTGTCCGGAGTCGCGATCATGGCCTTTGTGGCGGGACGATGGGATCGTCACCGCGCGCCCGAGATTGCGACTCCGCTTTCGACGGACAATCTACCGTCGGTTCCAGGCGAAGCCATCGCCGAGGCAACCTTCAGGCAGGTTCCCATATTCAAGCATGAACCCGCGGCAGTCGAGCCGACGGTGGCGGCGCAACCTTCGGCTCCGGATGGAGCCGAAACTCGAGCCCAGATTGAACGGCGAATCGAGTCGGAGGTCTCTCGTCTGTCCACCCCGACCCAACTCCCGGGTTACCTCGAAGTGTTGGCGAATCGCGCAATTCAAAACGGAATCGTCACCGCGACCGAGGTCGAGCCAGGCCGCGCTGCTGTGATGCGTTTCGAGGGCGAGTTGGGTGCGCAAAAGACACAGGAGACGCTGATGGCGTTTTCCACCCGCATGTCGGAACTGTCGAGGCGACTGACACCTGATGTTCACCGTGCGCCACCGTCGATGCCGCGTCTGGGACAGCCAGGCGAGCCGTAGCAAAATACCATCGGCAAACAACAATCTCGTTCGCTTTGAAGACGAACATGCGCCGTTGCGATGAAAGACTGGTCAACCCGCTCTGATCTTGGCGGCGCGATGAAATGCGCTG
>JAWXBF010000203.1:0-25817 GCA_034439895.1 Deltaproteobacteria bacterium | reverse complement strand
GGACAAGGTGTCCGACGCACAGTGGGAGGTCTTCAAGCGCGCCGAGCGGGGTGACTTTCTGGGGGTGACGGGCGCGATGACCTACACCAAGACGGGCGAGCTGACGATGCTTGCCGAACAGTGCACGCTCTTGACGAAGGCGATTCGAGCGCTGCCGGAAAAGTTTCACGGGCTGTCGGATCAAGAGATCCGGTATCGGCAGCGCTATGTCGATCTCATCGTAAACCCCGATGTGCGCGAGGTATTTCGCAAGCGCTCGCGGATCGTGCGCCTATTGCGCGAGTTCTTCGATGCACGCGACTTCATGGAGGTCGAGACCCCGCTTTTGCATTCGATCCTCGGTGGCGCGGCCGCGCGGCCATTTTCGACCCACCACAATGCCCTCGATCTGAATCTCTTCATGCGCATCGCCCCCGAGCTGTTTTTGAAGCGTCTCGTGGTCGGCGGTTTTGAGCGGGTCTACGAGATCGGTCGCAACTTTCGCAACGAGGGCCTGTCGCGCAAGCACAATCCCGAGTTCACGATGCTTGAGTTCTATCAGGCCCACGCGACCTTCGAGGACTTGATGGCGCTGACCGAAGAACTCTTCGCGCATCTGGCGCGTGAGATCTGTGGTACGGAAAAGATCAGCTACGAGGGACAGCCGGTGGATCTGACGGCGCCCTGGCCACGCATTCCGATGAAGGATCTGATTGTTTCGGCCTCGGAAAAAGGGATCATCCCGGCCGGGCTTGAGCGTTCGACGCTGGAATCCGATGCGGCGCTTACCGCCTGGATTGCCGCGTCGGGTGTGGGCGAGCGCAAGGACGAACTGGGCGCTGTGCTACGAAAAAGTGGAAACCACGGCGAGCGCATCGGTGCACTGTTTGACTATGCGGGTGAGCTGGCCTTGCCGCTTGATCGCCCGGTGTTCGTGTACGACTACCCGGCGGAGACCTCCCCGCTGTCCCGTCGCAACGAGGCCGATCCGACCCGTGTGGATCGCTTCGAGTTGTTCATCGTCGGTCGTGAATACGCGAACGCGTTTTCCGAGCTCAACGATCCGGTCGATCAACGCGAGCGTTTCGCGGCTCAGGTTGCTGCCAAGGATCGCGGTGCCGAAGAAACGATGGACTACGACGAGGATTACTGTCGTGCGCTTGAGTACGGCATGCCGCCGACCGCAGGGCAGGGCATCGGCATCGATCGCCTCGTGATGTTGCTGTGCGATCAACCGTCGATTCGCGACGTTATCCTTTTCCCGCTCATGCGGCCCGAATAGGCGACGGACTGTTTATGTTGGATCGCGGTTTTGAGTGGTTTGTCGCCTGGCGACATTTGCGTGGTCCCGACCGCGGACGGCAGTGGACACTCAAAGTCGGCTTCTTGTTGATCGTGCTCGCGGTCGTCGGACGCGTGGCCGTGCACTACGCCGGCAAACGCCACGGGCTGGGCGCGATGACCGACTTCCCGAGTTTTGCCTCTTTTGGCCGACCACGCTGGATTGGGCACCTTGAAACAGCCTCGGCGGTCGCAGCGGGATTGGGCTTTCTCTCGCTCTATCTCGGGTTGATGTTTCGCTACTTCACGGTCTTCACGGCATTTTCGATCTTTGGGGTATTTCTGGGGACCGCCGCACCGATTTTGGCGCTTTCGGTGATGTCGGGATTCGAGGCGGATCTCAAGGGCAAGATGCGGGGCTCGAAGGCCGACATTGTCATCACGGCATCCGATGACGACACCATTGCCCACTGGCGAGAACGTATGGGCCGCATTCGATCGATGCCCGACGTGGTGGGTGCCGCGGCCTACCTCGAGGCCGAGGTCATGGTCATGGCCGGACGAACCCCGGCGGGCGTGTTTCTGCGCGGGATTGAAAGCGACAGCGCTGACAAGGTGCTGGAACTGCAAAAGAAGCTGCGTGAGGGCAAGTTGAGCGCCCTGGATGCGCCCGTGCCGCCCCGGACCGCACCACCCGCCGACGATGACGACGTGCCCTCGGATCCGGAGGATGAAGAGGCCGCCGATGCCACGGCCAGCAAACCTGCGATCTTTTTGGGCGAGGAGCTCTATGCCCGAACGCTGCGCGTTTTCACCGGCGACGATCTGGATGTGATGTGTCCACTTTGTGGCATTGGCCCGACGGGTCCGATGCCCAAGAGCCGATCGTTCCGGGTCGCCGGCCATTTCTATACGGGCATGTACGAATTCGATCAGAAGTTCGCCTACGCTTCGTTGTCGGAGATCCAGCGGTTTTTGGGGACCGGAGACGAGATCACGGGCATCGACGTGCGCGTACCGGCGCCTGAGCTCGCGCGGGGCGTGGCCGAGGCGATTGCAAAAGATCTGGGTCCCACCTTCCTGGTGCGATCCTGGGAAGAGCTCAACAAGGCGCTGTTCCTGGCCCTCAAGCTGGAAAAAATCGCGATGTTCGTGGCACTGACCTTCATCGTCCTCGTGGCCTCGTTCTCTATCGTCTCGAACCTTTTCATGCTGGTAACCGAGAAAGGCCGTGAGGTGGCCATCCTCAAGTCAATGGGTGCCACGGATGGCGGCATCCTTCGGATCTTTCTGACGGAGGGCCTCTACATCGGCGCCATCGGGACCTTGACGGGGTTTGCCGTGGGGGTGGGGGCATGTGTCCTGATGGACAAGGTGGGCCTGCCTCTGCCGACCGACATTTATTACATCGAGAAACTACCAATCGTGATGCGCTGGCCCGAGATTCTGGGCATCGGGCTGATGGCCCTGTCGCTTTCCTGCGTGGCCGCGATCTACCCTGCGATGCTGGCCTCGCGTCTCCGGCCGGTCGAAGGGCTTCGATACGAATGAGGTCTTTCATTTGGACCGTTTGACACCCCGTGTGGTGACCGCTACCGTGCCCCGCGAAGTGGCCCCGTCCGTCGAAATTGAGTCCAGCGCTGCAAGGTCGGCGGCGCCCGCACGCTCGGGAGGGGTCTCGATTGCGGTCAAGGGCGTGAGCAAGGTCTTCTTGCACGGCGGCCGCGAGATTCACGTCCTGCGGGACATCAATTTAACCCTGGGTGCGGGCGAGATCGCGACGGTCGTCGGGGCCTCGGGGGTCGGCAAGTCGACCCTCCTCCAGATCGTGGGCACCCTCGACACCCCGTCGAGCGGCGCCTTGTTGTTTGACGGCCAGGACATCACGAAAAAGAACCCGCGACAGCTGGCGGAGTTTCGCAACCGCGAGATCGGTTTCGTATTCCAGTTCCACCACCTCTTGCCCGAATTCACTGCCGTTGAGAACACCATGATGCCGTGCCTCATCGGGCGGACCTCGACGCGCCTGGCCCGCGAAAAGGCCGAGGCCATGCTGGTAAGGGTCGGGCTTGCCGAACGGTTGACCCATCGACCGGGAGAACTTTCCGGCGGTGAGCAACAGCGGGTCGCGCTGGCGCGTGCCCTCGTCATGCGGCCGCGGCTATTGTTGGCCGACGAGCCCTCCGGCAACCTCGACACCCGCACCGGTGATGCGATTCACGAGCTCTTCTTCGACATCAACCGAGAGATGGGCATGACCATCCTGCTTGTGACCCACAATGCCTCACTGGCGGCCCGTGCACCCCGACGTTTGTCCATGCGAGATGGCTCGCTGGAAGAGGGAGCTTCGGCGTGATGCGTTTGTACGCTGTCCCCTTGTTTGCGTTGGCGTTTTTGCTGGGAGCACCGGTGCATGCCCAGGATGCGCCTGCGCCTGCGCCTGCGCCTGTTGCCGAGCCCGCCGCAGCCGCAGAACCCATCGCGGCACCGGATGCACCACCTGATGCGGCACCGGATGCAGCAGGCGCGGCGGCAGCCAAGGCCGCAGCGGATATCCAACTTGAAGTCGCCCGCGTGAAGTTTCGCGGAAATCGCAAGGTCGAAGACGACGCCATCCGCGTGAACATGCGGACGGTTCCCGGAATCTTGTTGAACCAGGATGTGTTGCGCGACGACGTGCGTGCCATCTGGCGCATGGGATTTTTCGAGGACATCCGGGTCGAGACCGCGAGCACTGCAGAGGGCACGATCGTGACCTTTGTGCTGAAGGAGAAACCCTCGATTCGCAAGATCTACGTTTCAGGCCACGACGAAGTGGGTTTGACGAAGATCAACGAGGTGCTCGACCTCAAGCTTGAGGAGATCCTCGATCGCGCCAAGGTTAAAAAGAACGCCTCGAAGATTCGCGATAAATACATCGAGCGCGGCTTCTACATGGCCGAGGTGAACCACGAAATCAAGAACACCGACGACGGTCAGGTGGATCTCTACTTCCGCATCCGCGAGAACATCAAGGTCACCGTTAGTCGCATCAACTTCGTTGGCAACAAGGGTCAAACCGACGCCGATCTGCGCAGCGTCATGATGACCTCCGAGGGCGATTTGCTCTCGTTCATGTCTTCGTCAGGTACCTACCGCGAAGAAGTCTTTCAGCGGGATCTGCTCCTCATTCAAGGACAGTATTTCGATCACGGTTACATCGAGGTCAAGGTTGGCGAACCGCTGATGGAACTGTCGCCTGACAGGCAGTCGTTGTTCATCACGATTCCGATCGAAGAGGGCAAGCAGTACCGCATCGGGAAACTCAAAGTCTCGGGCGATCTGCTTGAGCCACCTCAGTTCTACATCGAGCGTCTGTCGGCTCGCCCAGGCGATCTGTTCAACCGTTCGCACCTGTCGCAAGATCGAACCTCTATCGAAGAGTCGTTCAAGGATGCGGGTTACGCTTACGTTGGTGTCGTGCCGCTCACCGACAAGGACGACACAACCCGAATCGTCGATGTGAACTTCGAGATTCAAAAGGGCAGCAAGGTCTACTTCGAGCGCATCAACGTTCACGGCAACAGCAAGACGCGCGACAAGGTGATCCGTCGCGAAATGCGCGTCGTCGAAGGGGAGATGTATAACCAGACCAACCTGGATCTATCCAAGCGCCGCATCAACCAGCTTGGCTTCTTCGATCGCGTGGATATCTCGACCAAGCGAGGTGCAACCGACGACGCGATGGAAGTGAACGTCGAGGTCTCGGAACGTCAGACAGGTGCCTTCCAAATTGGCGCCGGCTTCTCGTCGGTCGAATCGTTCATCCTGCAGGCTCAGATCTCCCAAAACAACCTGCTCGGCCGTGGTCAGATGTTGACCTTGCAAGCCCAGCTTTCGGGCTTGCGTCGACTCTTCATGTTGCAGTTCCAGGATTCGTACTTCCTGGATACGCGCTGGACCTTCGGCTTCAACCTCTTCAACCAACGCCGCTTTTTCTTTTCGTTCATTCGCGACGCGGTCGGTGGTTCGTTGACCTGGGGTTATATGTTGTCGGACTGGGCGCGTCTGTTCCTGACCTACACGGCCGAAGACGTTGAGGTCTCTACCAGCGCGCGAGGTTCGCTCTTTGCGGCGGGGTTGCGCAATCCGCTACCGCAAGGATCGCTGGCAAACTTGTTGCGCAGTGGGCTTACCTCGTCTTGGCGTGTTTCGTTGCAACACGATACCCGCGACAACCGCATGTTCACCCACGACGGTTGGTTCAACACAATCTCGGCCGAGTTCGCCGAGCCAGCTTTCTTCTCGCAGAACACCTTCACGCGCTACGAAGCGGAGACTCGCTTCTTCTATCCGATCTGGGGTCCATTCGTACTGCGCAGCCGCCTTGGAACGGGGTTGATCTCCAGCCGTTCACCGCAGGGCGTTCCCATCTTCGAGCGCTACTTCGTTGGCGGTATTTTCGATGTCCGCGGTTTCTCGCCACGCTCACTGGGTCCGCGCATCCGCGCACCGAACGATCAGGCCCCGGATGCGGGTCTGGGCAGCTTCGTCGTCGGGGGTAACTTGCAGGTCATCGGCAACCTCGAAATCGAGTTCCCGATCATCCCCAAGGTGGACATCCGCGGCGTCATTTTCGCGGACATGGGCAACGCATTCAACCTGGAAGATCAGTACTGCCGCCTGCGGCCTCCCTCGGCCCACCTGTCCCAGGATCCCTGCAACGTCATCTTCCCGCTTGGCAGCCTGCGTTCAAGCTGGGGCTTTGGGTTCCGCTGGTTTTCACCCATCGGCCCCCTCCGGTTCGAGTGGGGTATACCCACGAATCCATTGCCTGGAGAACGTCCCCTCGTCTTTGAGTTTACGATCGGGAATTTCTTCTGATACAAAACCGTCTCTATTACGTAGCCCCCTTCGACCCCACCCCCCGAGGACCCATGAAGCTCACCAATCTGGCCCGACTTGTCATTTTGACCATCCCCGCGTTTGGTCTGTTTGCAGCAACGGCTTCGGTTGCGCAGGCCGAAGCAAAGATCGGCTATGTCGATTTGCAGCGTGCCCTGAACGAAACCGAAGATGGTCGTCGCGCCAAGGCTCAGCTCAAGACGATTTTTGACCGCAAACAAAAAGAGCTGGATGAGCGTTCAACGGCCCTCAAGGCCAAGATCGAAGATCTCAACAAAAAGCGCACGCTCTTGCCGGAAGAAACCCGCCTCAAGAAAGAAGGCGAGTTGAGCGAGGAGATGAAAGAGGTTCAGGAAACCTATATGCGCCACCAGAAGGATCTGGGTGAGCAAGAGCAAAAGGCGACTGGCGTCATCCTCGAACGCATGCAGCGAATCATCTCGGAAATAGCGGTCTCCGAGGATCTCGCCATCGTTCTCGACAAGAACCAGGCCGGCATCATCTTTGGTCGCACGGAATTCGATCTGACCTCCCAGTTGATTCGGCGATACAACGCACTCAAGCCCGAGCAGAAGGGCGCAGCGTCGGCAGCTCCGGGCCCGAAGGTTCCGACGGCTCCAAAGAAAAAGTAATTGAGACATTGGTTCTTTCTCGCAGCTTGAAACGGAGCCCACGATGGAAATGGACATTCGCGCGATCGAAGCGGTGTTGCCGCACCGATACCCGTTCTTGTTGGTTGACCGGGTAGACGAGATCACCTCCGATCGCATCGTGGCTCGCAAGATGGTGAGTCGAAACGAACCCCATTTTGAGGGACACTATCCCGGCTTTCCGGTGATGCCCGGTGTGCTCATTGTCGAGGCGCTCGCACAGACGGGCGCCCTGATGGCGGCGAAAGAGGGCGTTCTCATTCCGGGCAAGTCCGTGCTGCTGTTGATGGCGATCGACAAGGTGAAATTTCGCCGCGCGGTCGTTCCGGGTGATCAGTTGACGCTTACGGTTGTGGCTCTGCGCAAGGGCGCCGCGATCTGGAAACTTCGGGGTGAGGCATCGGTCGATGGTGAGTTGGCCGCCGAAGCTGAATTCCTGGCGTCGATTCGCCCCAAGGATGCGTGACCGTTTGCGAGCGGCGCACACGGGGTTAGCGCTGCTCGTAATCGCGCTCGCATCGGGTGCGGCCTGCAAGGATCGCGCTTCGGTGTTGGGTCCGCGCGGTGATGCGGGAGCGGTTGTGGTGTTGTCGTCCGCTGCGCTCGGTCCGGCACCAGATCAGATCGAGGTTGAGCCCAACGATGACTTGAAGACAGCGACGCCTGTTGTGATGGGCGCGCAACCGATTGTGCTGGGCGGGATACTGTCGGTGACAGCGGGGAAGGTGGACAGGGATCGCTTTTCGCTGAGACTGCCTCCGGTGGAAAGCGGCGATGCGATGGGACCTTCACGTCGTTTGCGCGTCGAGTTGTTGGTGTTGCCGACGCCGGGTGTTGATCTTCCCGAGATGTCTCTCGTTGCAATTCGAGGCCTCAAGGCCGTTCTTTCGGTACCAACAACCATTCCTCCGGAAGGCGAGCCGCCGACATCGGTGGTGATACCGAATCTTGGCGCGGATGAATCGCCACTGGATCTGGCCGTTTCGTTTCGCGACAAGGTCTTTCCGGAAACCGATCGCCAGATCGCGTATCGCCTGCGGATCGAACCGGGAATAGTCGCGGCGGGTGTCGAGCGTGAGCCGAACGCGAGGCCTGCCGAGGCAACGCCAATGGTTGCTGAATCACTGACGATGGAGATGAGTGGTTGGCTCGGCTGGGCGGGGGATATCGATTATTTTGTGCTACCAAAGGCGGTGCTGAACGGTGCGCCCGCCGTGGATGTCGAGGTTGAATTGCCCACTGACGTGCAGGCAACTGTCGCGGTATTTTCGAGCGACGGCGAGCAACTTGGAATCTCCCCCACGGGGTCGCGGCGGTTGGTTCTATCTGGGTCCCCCGTGGGCACAGGTGAGACGGTGCTGTTGCAGGTCAGGGGCAGACGCAGGTTCTCCACCACGGAGCCGTATGTGCTACTGGTGAGGCCGGCAAGTGCCGTATCGGTGCCGGTGGATGGCGGGCCCGCAAAAAATCGTTAGACCCGCCTGGCCTTTTTGTGATATTTTTTCGCCCATCATGGGCGTTAATCGGGTTGCATTGTCGTTTTCGATGGCCTTGATCGTGACACTGGGTTCGGGATGCGAGGATCCGAACGCTCCCACCGGGGCGGACGGTTCCACTTCGGAGATGAATGAAAAATCCGATGCGAACATGCGTGGCGCGATCGATGCGGGTCCAACGTCTGCGACATCCCCGTGTGACACCGTGCAGTGCGGCCCCAACGGGTGGTGCAGGCTAACGCTCGACAACAAACCCCTCTGTCTCTGTAACGCAGTCGGCAGTTCGTACTCTGGGGTTGAATGTTCGCAAGAGTGCACCCGCGTCACGGAGCAGTTCGTGCTTGACAGCAAGTCTCATAACGTGACGTTCAACGCGACCTATGATGGCAAGCCTGTGCCGCCCCGACGCGATGGCAAGAAGATTCAGATAGAGATTGCCTCGAGCGATGCAACCCGGACGGGTGGGCGATCCTACTATCTCGAGGACGGTGTTTCCGCATCGATTGGCGAGGGTAATTATTACGTACGTTGGAGGGGTAAATCGAATCAGACCGATCAACTCGTCGGCCCTGAATCCTACGACGAGGCTCCGTGGTTCGATCGTGACTATGGAATACTGATCGTCCGCGGTGACACGACCTTTGGCATCGACTTTCCGAAGCTCGTTCGCGTCAAGGGCAAGATTGAATACCCGTACTCATGGCCGAATATGCAAAAGCGACTCAAGGGACCTTCGGGCAACCTCGATCTCATGCCGGAAGGATCTTCCGTTGGTGCCCCATCCAATTTTCACGAGGGCGACGGTTCCTTTGACGTCCGGTTGCCTCCAGGAACCTATAACCTGGCACTCAGGAACGAAGGAGGAGGAGGCTGGCCCCTGGTTCCCAATGCACTTGTTGTGAAGCCAACAGAATCGGATGTCGAGAGCTTGATTCGCGTCCCAACAGCCAAGGTAACAGTCAACGTCAATGTGAATGGTGAGCCTTTGCGATGCGATCTGAACTGTTCTTCGATCATGCTGAACGGCAGTTCTCTTGCCTTGTTTCCACGGCAGGTTGCAGTCGGTCGATTCGAGTTTATCGCTCCCGCTGGCCGATACCAAGTCGAATTTTCCCCAAGAGTTTCGCAGTATCCGTTCGCGGGTAGCGCAAGGAACATACTTGGAACAATCGCGGTGCCCGGGAATGCAGACGTGAGTTACGACGTGCAGTACGTGAAGTTGGCGGGTGAGGTCAAGGTTGATGGTGTAGCGGCTGGCCAAACCTCCGACTTACGCTTCAGGACGGTCGTGGATGGATTCCGCGTCGACAATGCCATTGACCAAACTTTCACCGCATATGCCATTGCTGGAATACCGATCCGCTTTCAAGTCAGCATGTCGAACGGAGCAAAAGGGAGCTATTCTTTCGAACCGCGTGTTTTCCAGGTCGGCGATGACAAGGTGACCCTCGACATCGTCAAGGTAAGAGCGAAGGTGTCGGTTGCGTACGCACCAGCGAATCTGATGTGGCCAAGCCCGAGACAAAATGGGAGCAACATGTTCGCCGTGACCATCGTGCCTGCGTGGTTTGGCAATCCCGATTCGCCGGCGTGGGGACCCGCGCAGCCGACACCGTTTGACGACTTTATTCCCGCCGGACCCCACTGGATCGGCTACCAGTTCGGCGACTACGGATGGTATCCGGTGGAAAAGGTTACCCTCGACGCGGCGACGCCGACATATTCGGGAACCGTAAACTTGGTCGAACTCAATGCCCGTGTCACCGTTGACGGAAAGCCGATTCCCATTCCGGAGTTCGGTGGAGACAATCCCAACGTTCGATTGATTCGCAAAGGCACAAATTTCCAGACCGCTGTACGAACATCTGCGACCGGCGAGATTAAAGTTCCCCTTCCGTTCGGAGACTATTTCGTATTCGTCGAAGATCGTGGGATGGTTGGCTGTATCACGATTGGAGCAAAGCCATGATCGTGCGGAAATTGGTTTGCGTATTGCTATTGTTCGCTGCCTGTGAGGGCTCGGGTTCGCCAACAGGCGGCAGTGCCGGTGGCGTGGCCGGATCGGATCAACCCAGCCTTGGTGGAAGTGAAGCAGGGGGCTCCGGGGGAGCCGGCAATACGTCGATCGATCTTGGGGATAGCGCTTCCGCGGAATATGTACCCGCAATGACGACTTGTTCGGAGGATCTTCTGAAGACGATCTCTGGCTTCAAGATATCCGCTATTGATTCCAACTTTGGCGATGTGTCTGTGTTTGGATCCAAAGATATCGAGTTCAAGGTTGAAAATGTTGGTTCGGTTGCCGGCGAGCGTCCGTCGGTCGAAATCGTGACGGGAAGCCGCCTCGGATATTCTGTACCCTTCCGCAATACCATCCAGTCAGAGTGCCCAAATCTGATCCAACCCGCTTCGTCGTGTACGCATTCAATTTCATTTGCACCCAAAAGTCAGGGCGTTGCGGGGGGGGTGCTCCGTTTCACGTCCGTAGACGGCGCTTCGGTCGATTTCGAGTTGTGTGGCGTCGGAATAGAGCCGTACCAATTGGAGCTCGTCACAGATAGAAAGCGCGTCGATATGGGAATGTATAACGTCCCTTCGATGATGCAGGGCTTTCAACTGTCTACCCCAAGAAAAGCCGGCGCAGCGCCAAACTCGGGTCGATTGACATTTGACGTCACTGGGCCGATCAGCATCGACCGCAGTTGTGAAAAAGACATTGATCCCGGAACCAGCGGTTGTTGGGTGAAAGTTTATGCGAATCCAGAGAATTTCGGTCCCTTCGAAGGGGCCGTCAGGGTGACAGCAGAGAGGGCATCTCCGGTTGAAGTTTCAGTCGTCGGCCACGCCTTGCTGAAGCCATCACTGTAGCGCGACAATCCCCACAAACTCCGGGTTCTGATCATGCCACCAGCGTATTGGTTCGAGGCAGAGGTCAGTGTTCCGTCGGCGGCATGGCAGCATTGACCTTGTATGACGAAATGCTGTTGTGACCGCGAATGGACGCGAAGACCAGTGTGCCATCGGGACTGAGTAGAATATGCGCGCCGCTGCCACCGTTTGTTGGGTCTCGCATTAATTTCGTGAGGTGGTTCTCATCGGAATCCGTGATGGCGTGGTAGGGAAATCCAGAATTCAGAGTGACTGTGCTGCGAAACGGCACGCGGGCTGAAAGCGGGATATATTTTGCAGAGCGCGGAAACCGGAAAGCCCCCGGTCTGCACGAGATTGCGCAAACCCAAGGCCCTGAACGGCTGGTCTGTTTTCTGACTGTTCGTTTACCCGCGCTGCGATCCAGTTGGAAAGAGGGCTTACGAAACCTCTGGCAAAGCGGCCTGAACGTGGTCTGGGTTGACGGTTTTGGACTTGGCGACGGCGGCGGCCATGAGGGCGTGATGAGCGAGGGAATTGACTTTACGTGGCAGCGACTGGGTCGCCTGAAAAAGGGCTTCTTCCGCGGCAGGCTCGAAGACGGGGAGGTCGGTACCCCCCTTGCGCATGTGGTGGGAGAGGTAGGGACCAAGCTCGGCCCGAAGAAGTCCTGATACGTGATACCGTACCACAATACGCTGCGGCAGCGATTCGTACGCGCCCATGGGAAGTCGCCTGCGCAGCTCGGCCTGGCCGATGAAGTTGCCGTAATTTCGGGCGAGGGGACGCTGCTCGGCAGTGCGCCACCGGCAACCCGACGTTTGGTGTCGACGGGGGCGGCGGTGGGAACCAGCGAGAAGCTGGTGCTACAGATCAAGGCAACGCGACGATTTTCCGCGACGGAGCCCTGTGTGCTACAGATACGTCCGTCGAGCGCAGTGGCGGCTCCGGTGGACGCCGGCGGCCGTTAGGGCAGCGCCACGATCCCCACGAACGCCGGGCTTTTGGCAACGGCCGTCGGTTGACCCTTGACGGTCATGCTGCCATCGGCGCCGACCTGTAACACGATGACGTTGCCGCTGTCTTGATTGGCGACGATCAAATACTTCCCCGTGGGGTCAATGCCAAAATCGCGGGGCGTCTTGATCGTACCTCCCGCCGTTTGGTTCGAGGCATAGGTTAACGTTCCGTCGGCAGGATTGACCGTGTAGGACGTGATGCTGTTGTGACCGCGAATCGACGCGAAGACCAGCGTGCCATCCGGACTGACCAGAATGTGTGCACCGCTGCCACCGTTGAAGGTGGTGTTTGGCGGCAGGCCACTTTGGGTCTTGGGATTGGAGAGCTTTCCGGTGGCCGGATCTAAAGCCAGTGACGAGACCGTCTTTGCGGTCTCATTGATCGTGTAGGCAACATTCAGCGCCGGGTGGAACGCCATGTGTCGAGGACCGGCACCGCCCGGGAAGCCATCGGCCTGACCATTGGCCGTGAGCAATCCCGCTGCATCCACCTTGTATTGAAATACCGTATTCGCACTGACGTTGCAGACGAACACATACTGACCACTGCGATCGGTCGTGATGTGGTGTGACTTGTCGTTGGCCGGACGCTTGACGTCGGCAGGAGGGGAAACCACGCCGCCAGTATTGTTAACCTTGACCGTTGCCACATGGCCGCTGAGGTAGTGGGCCACCAGCACCAGTTTGCCACCCGGATGAACCGAAAGATGCGGCGAGCCGTCGCCTCCAGCGGGTGCTTCGTTGATCTTGGTGAGACCACCGTTGGTTGCGTTGATCGTGAAAGCGACGACCTTGCTGTTCGGGCCATCCTGTTCGTTGATGGCGTACAGATACTTTTTATCGGGCGATACGGCCAGGTAAGTCGGACTTCCGACCGTGCTTGGAACGGTTGCGACCGAGGCGAGTGCGCCCGTTGCAAGGTTCAAACGCAGCACAGTGATGGCGGCGTCGTAGCCGCTGACATAGACGTACGGATCTACCGGAGTGCCGGCTGTGCCACCTGTTGCTGTAATAACGGTTCCGCCAATGCCACCCAGACCAGCATCGTTGAACATCGGTTGGCCTCCCGTGGTCGTACCACCGGTTGACACGCCGCCGGTATTGTTCGTGCCGCCCGTTGCGACGCCGTCGCCGGTCCCGCCACCCTGTCCGCCGGGTTGTTTTCCGCCTTCGGTGCAGGCCAAACCAAGCAGGAGAAGGGCTCCCATTAAACTTCGGAGGGGTTCCATGGGTGAACCATAGCCCGTACGCGGGTCCCCGGGGTAAGCGGCGGATCCCGGGGCGCGTGTGTTTTCACACTTGACTATAGGCGTTACGGACATTACGTAAACGTTTGGGTCGAAATCCTCTCGGACGCCTGGTCGCGGTAACGAATGCGTCATGCCCCTTCACCTCCCAAGCGGGTTTTATTGTTTTTGAACACGTTGTCGTTCAGGACCTCGGAGCGGAAGTATAGGCGCGATTTACCGCCAAACACTCTAGCCCGGTCCCTTCGATTCACGCTTGCGGGGCCACTTGCATTAAGCCTCTACAGATAGTAACTCGTGCCAAACGAGGCCCAATCGCAATCCGAATTCGCCGCCATGCTCGGGCGATGAAACCAACCCGGAGCATCGGGAACGCCCAGTTCCAGATCGTCTGCGAAAAAGTGAGCCCGGCGAGAAGTCCAAGTTCCAGAGAAAAGGCATTTCCCGGCACCATCGTTGCTGCAGGTTCGTCCTGGGGTGGGGCCTCTGCGCGATACGGGTCGAACCTCGCAAATAAACCGGCAACATCCCACGGTTGTTGCCGAGAACCGTGGCATCGGAAGCACAGTACCGACTCACTACATCCAGGAAATCCACCATGCAAATCAATTCAAGCGCCCAATTTCCCCAACTATCCTCGTTCAACAATTCTGTTCGTCGGGATACCGGCCCGAACAACATTGTTTCACCGTCGAGTACATCCGACGCGGATCGGGTCGAAAATCTGGGGACAAGCGTCGTGGGCAATCGGCCAACCTCGGACAGATCTCCAGCGCCCCATGCATCCTGGGGATTGGTCGGGCGCTGGGCCGCAAGATTGATTGGAGACATGTTGGCGGCCGAAGGCGTAAGTGCTGGCGCCCAGGGACTCGGTCAACTCGGACGCTCATTGGCAAACGGTGCAAATCAGGCAATCGGAAACCATATGGCGCGCCTGCGATCAGCAATGACCGGTAAATAACAACGGAGATCGGACGTCACGATGCGTATTTTCGACATACTTCCCCGCAACGCCGATGGTTGGGAGCCCTCGGGGCCAGGGTTACCGTGGGGCTCGGGTTTGTCCGTTGCGGCTCGTACCGTAGGGTTCATCCTCCTGTTCGCGTTCGCCCTTGAGCTTCCGACATTCGTCGCGCTCCCCCTGAATGTCTTGCTGCTTTTGTTGTGTGTCCGCGCCACCCTCTTGCTGGACACGGACGAGGCCGAGCTACGCCAGGAGCGATGGAAACGACTCCGGCTCCACCGACCACGCGGCACCCCAACACAGTGGCTGAAGGCAGCTTTGGCATTTATCGTGGGCTCCGTTGCCACATCTCTGGCCACGATTTGTGTCACAGGGCCGCCGACCAGCGAGAACGCGCTTTTGGAAAAACTGTTTGTTCGGCCAGAAGGGGTACTTCTGTTGGTGGCCGCTGCCGGACTGTTGCACCCCTTTTTCGAGGAAGTGATCTTCAGAGGCTGGGCCTACCGCGTGCTCTCTCGATGGGGTGGGAAAAAACTCGCGTTTATTTTGTCGGCAACGTTTTGGGCGTTGGCACATTTTGAACTTGCGCGGGTTCCCGACCTGCTGCTTAGCGCCGCCGCCCTCCACCTTGCGATGAGTGCAACCGGATCAATTTGGAGCTGTGTTGCGCTTCACGCCGCATTGAACACTTCGGCGATAATTGCAGGATATTTGTTCGCCGATTCGGCGGGCGGCGAACCACCACACTCGCTGCACGCCTTGCCCGTTTACATTGCGATTGGTGCTGGTTGCGGTGTCCTTTTCGTCTGGCAAATGCGGCGAATCGCAATAACGAAAACCGCTGACGATCCGTCTGGCGAACTGCCGACCGCTTCTCAAATCGCCCCTCCAGTGCCACGCCACCAGGCAAACCGGTCGCCTACTGCGGACAACCCCACCTAAGGCGCCACGAAAAACCCGCGGATCCCCACTCTCGCGGTTTGCATCATCCCCGCCGTGGGGGGGGCCGGGGGGCGAAAAGCTGTCATAAGGATTATTATCGGACAGGAATCCGGGACCCGAGGGGGAGGAGCTGCCATGACCTCATTGGCCAACGTGATGGAACGGATTCAGGATTGGTATCGAAGGCAATGTGACGGCGACTGGGAACATTCGTACGTTGTCAAGATTGAAACTCTGGACAACCCTGGCTGGTAACGATCGACCTTTCACTGACTGGGAGCACCTAACGGAGGCTCGAAAGATAGTAGAGCGTTCCGAGACGGACTGGGTTCAAACCGAAATCAGCTCGAGAAAGTTCATCGGGTGCGGGGGCCCAGGGAATCTTGAGGAAGTGCTAGCTCTGTTCCTGGAGGAAGTGACGTGATGCCACAAGAGGTGGGATGGCGGCGGTGCGTACCGGCCAGGCAGCGATCAAAAGCCTCCCCTTGCCTCCGTTCGGCGGCGATATTGACGTTGGTATAGATCTGGATTCTGCGCTGCGGTTCCGTTTACAAAGGTATAGTTCCGCGCATCGCCGGGCTGAACAAGCTTGCTGCATACACGCCGGATCGGACACAACGATCATATGCAAAGACACACACTATTCAGTGCGACAGCCGTCGCGATGCTCCTGATTGCATGTACTTCATCGTCTGACAGCCGGAACGGCGGCGGCGGCGAAGCGGGCGGAGGCGAAACCGGTGCCGGCGGCGCCACTGCGGGTGGCAAGGGTGGTACGAATGCGCGCGGCGGCAGCGGCGGCTCGACCGCCAAGGGTGGAACGGGTGGTACCTTAAACGGCGACACCAGTGCAGGCGGAACCGGAGGAACCGCAACGGGTGGAACCGGAACCGGAGGAACCGCAACGGGTGGAACCGGAACCGGCGGAACTGCGACGGGCGGAACGGCTGCGGGTGGCACGGGAGGATCCGCGGCAGGAGGAACCGGCGGTACGTCCGTGGCGTCGAACAAGATCACCTACACCTTCGAATCGACCGCGGAGGGCTGGGCGATGTCCCTTGGCTCAAAGGGAATAGGATTGCCCGATCCGGTTCAGGTTCCCCTCAAGGGACGAATCGGAACCGGAGCGTTGGAGTACGTTGTGGACCCGTCTGTCGGCACGACATTCTACGTCGGCGTCGAAGGCACCTACGTTGTTCGGCCCGTGACACGGATCACCTACTACCTTTACCTGCCGGTGGGTCACGGTGTGGCGCATGTCGAGGCCTTCATGCTCGGCTTCGGTGATCCGCAAGGACGCAAGTGGGAGTCGGTGAACCAGGGGAAGTTCCCGTTCGTTCCCGGCGGTTGGACCAAGTTCGTTCAGAATTTTGCGACGCCGTATCCCGTGGGCTCATTCGGTCACGCGGTCGGTTTCATGTTGGTCTCCGACACGATCTGGAAGGGCTCCGTCTACATCGACGATATCGAAATCGAAATGGTCCCCGCACTTTGATGAGGAACAAGCCAATGAAAAAATTTAACAAACAGTCAACAGCGTCGTTCGGTGGTCTCTTCGTCGCGATGGCGTTCGCGGCTTGCACTCAAGGTTCAGGTGGTGGCGGCGGAGGCGAGGGTGGCGGCGGAGGCGATGGCGGCGCCGCGAGTACCGGAGGTTCTGGTGGAACTTCAAAATCTGGTGGCACAGCCGGTGGTTCAGGCGGAAGCGCTGCGACGGGTGGAACGGCCGCAGGCGGAACCGGTGGTGGCACGGGAGGCGTGACCGCGACAGGCGGGACACCGGCCGTTGCCTGCACACCCAAGTTTATAGGGATCGTGCGCGACTTCACGGACAAACATCCGGACTTCCAGGGCATCGATTCTCCGGATTGTGTCAGCAATCCGGGATCGTGCTCGGCCGTCATGACGGGCGCCATCAAGGACACGCTCGACGCCGATGGAAGGCCCGTGCTCGCCAGCGCAACCGCACTCAAGGATGCCGACGGTTATACGATCTACCATGGCGCCTCGGCATTCGCGCAGTGGTTCAGGAACACCGATGGTGTGAACAAGGCGATGCAAGTCGAGCTGCCATTCATCGATCGAACGGCGATGCTCAAGTCGTTCGGAACGGATCCATTCTTTCCGATAGACGGCATGTTGTTTGGCAACGCTGACCTCGTGGCGAATCCCGCCTCGGATCCGACCTTGCAAATGGGCGACATGGAGCACAACCAGCTCTTCACGCTCGAGCTACACGCCGCGATCCAATACGACGCCAATCAAAATCACATCATCATCTCCGAGAGCGACGACGACTCGTGGATCTTCATCAACGGAAAGCTCGTGCTGGACAACGGTGGCATGCACTCGTTGACCCCGGCCAGCGTCTCGTTGAAAGAAGTCGGACCGATGTTGGGCCTAGAATCTGGCAAGTCTTACCCGATCGCGTTCTTCTTCGCCGATCGCAAGTTGATTGGCGCGAGTTATCGCGTGAGCACGAACGCCAAGTTTACCAACTGTGAAGCCATCTTGCCAAAGACGCCCTGATGTTGATGCGTCGGTTGCCCACCCGCGCCCGAGATAGAAGGTCAAGGAGCAGTACAATGACGAAGCCTGGTTTACGCAATGGTTTGTATGTGTCGCTGTGTTTTTTCGCTGTTCTCGGTGCCGCTTGCTCGGGCACGGTTTCCGGAGACGATGGAACGGATGAGGGTGGGGCCCGAGGAAGCACGCGAAAGGGAGGAAAAAGCGGAACCGCCAAGCAGGGCGGCTCGGGCGGAAATGCCGAGGTATCGTGTGACGAAACGTTTGCGGTAAAGACCACCACGTCGCGATTGACGGCCACCCAATACGCCAACAGCATCGCGGCGCTCGCCCGCGTCACGCCAAGCTCGATTTCCACCTTGCCCACCTCCGTCGTCCTTGCGGGTAGTTTGTTCTCGAACAACATCGACTCGCTCGAGATTTCGCTCGATCTCGTCAATCGTCTTGGCGGGAACGCCGAGGTGGCTGCCACTGGCATCAGCGTTCTGTCGGTTGCTCCGTGCTCGGCGATCGATACAACCGCCCGGAAGGCTTGTGGCACAACCTTCCTGAAATCGTTCGGAGCCCGCACGTTTCGACGCCCCCTCGACGCGACCGAGTTACAGCGGTATCAGGTCTTTTTTGACACGGCCTATGCCAGCTACGGATTCGACATCGCTGTCAGGTTGACGGTGCGCGCTTTCCTGCAATCGCCGCAGTTTGTTTATCTCATTGAGGAAGGAGAGCCCGCTGCGGATGGCGCCTTTACCTTGAAGCCCCATGCGCTCGCGTCGCGGCTTTCTTACACCCTCACCCAGAATCCACCGGACGCCGAATTGCTTGCCGCTGCCGAAAGTGGCGCGCTTGCGAACGACGATCAGATCCGGGCGCACGCCGAGCGACTGCTCACGAAAGCCAAGGCCGGTGCGGCCGTGGCAGATTTTTTCCATGGCTGGCTTCACATCCGATCCCCGGACCTGGGTCGCAAGCAACAAGTCGACCCGACGGTGGTGCGTGACCAAACCGACAGCATTCCCGGATCCCTGGAGCGGTTTGCCGACTACAGTTTCTGGGAAAGTGGTGCGACAGTTGAATCACTCTTCAAGGGCAACCGTGCGTTTGTAAATCCTGCGCTCGGAAAGCTGTGGAACGTCAATGAACCTGTCTCGTCGTGGATGGCAGTTGAACTGGATCCGCAACACTTCTCGGGTGGCCTGTTGACCCAACCGGCCTGGCTTGCGCAATTCGATCCACCGAAGGCCCTGCACCGCGGCTTGTTCGTGGCGCGCAATCTACTTTGTGCGACACCGCCGCCGCCGCCCGCCAATATCACTGCGGATCTCGGCGATGCGGGCAGTCAGACGCTGGGACGCCCCATGACCGACCGCGAGCGCATGGAGTTGATCCACGAAAAGGGTGATTGTGCCGGTTGCCATTCCGCCATCGATCCCCCGGGTTTCGCCTTTGAACATTACGACGAACTTGGCCGATGGCGCGACAAGGACAACGGACAGGCTATCGATCCAAGTGGCACGCTTTCGTGGGACTCGGACGCGGATGGCCCTTTCGCGGATGGGTTCGAGTTGACCAACAAACTTTCTCGCAGTGCCACGGTACAATCGTGCCTTGCCTCGCAGTGGTTTCGCTTCGCGCATGGGCGCCCCAATATCCCAGACGATCCGGGCGACATCTGCGCACTACAGACCTTGACCAAGGGACTGGCGGCCTCACAGGGGGATATCCGCGCACTGGTCCTCGACCTTGTTTCGACCCCCAGCTTCCGAACGCGCACCTGGAACGTGGAGAGACCCCAATGAAGTACACCATCGGTCAAACGTCACACGAACAGAATCCAAAGGTAACACCGTTTTCGAAACGGGAGGTATCGCTCACCCGTCGGCAGATCCTGCGCTCTGTGGGTCTGACGGGGGTGGCCGCTGCCGCGGGTCCCCTGGTTTTTCAGCCAACCGCGCATGCCGCCGAGATCCCGAAACGGCTGATCGTGTTTTACACGATCGGTGGCGTTGATCCGGCATGGGATCCAACCGGCACACGGGATAGCTGGACCCTCAGTCCGCATCTCCAACCGCTCTTGCCCTTCAAGAATAAGCTCAACCTCATCAGCGGATTGAAGTCGACGTCCCGCGAACTCTTCGGGTCGTCGAGCACGGATGGACATTTTTCGTGCAACCAACACGCGCTTTCGTCGTGGCAACCGGCGCCCAACGCCAAGCCGGGCGGTGTCAGTTTCGATAACTTCATCAGTGAACGATTGAAGGCCGCGGGTCGCGCGGGTCCGATTGATCATATGTACGTTCAGGTTGGCGCGAATGGCGTCGTGTACCACGATCACACCCAACGCCCATCGGTGACTGGCAGCGGCCAGGTTCGAAATCCGCTCGACTCACCCGCGGACATCCTGAAACTGTACTTCCCGACGGCGCCGATGCCTTCGATGCCGGGTGGACAAGATGCCGCCAAGCAATCGACCCAGTTGCTGGACTTCCTGAAGGGCGAATACGATCGCTATGCCAAAGCTGACAAGATGGACCTCGCGAGCAAGAGGCGATTTGCGGACCACCTTGATCGCTTGAACGATCTCGCGCGTCTGTTGCCCAATCCGGATCGGGCAATTTCCAAGGCGTGCTACAAGCCGACACCGGTCACGTCGCAAACGATGGAGGTGAACAACCGTTTTACGGTTGAAACGGTGGCCACCGCCTTTGCCTGCGACACGGCACGTGTGGCACTCATCGACATGGGGTTTGGGGTCAACCAGAACATCGTGGGCGGCGTTTCCGAGTTCAATCTGGGCGCGGGTTTACAAACAGTGCATGAGCTTGGCCACCAGGTGCATGGCGGAAACTTAAAGTCCAATCCGGCGGCACGAGAGAAGCTGTTGCACAGCTTTCGGTTGCAGGGCATCGATCCGCTCGCACAGCTTCTGACAATGCTGGATTCGGTCGATGAAGCAGACGGAAAAACCTTACTCGATCACAGCGTGGTGTTGTGGTGTCAGCAATCGTCCGACGGCAGCCACAACATGACCGACTTCCGGTACCTGACCGCAGGCAGTTGCGGTGGCGCCATCAAGACCAACCAGTATATCAAGACCAGCGGTGGCTCCGTTACCGACGTCTGGGTGGCTCTGGCCAAGGCGATGGGCATCGCCGATGTCACCGGGATCGCCGACCCGTTTACGATGGATGGTCCGTTGCCGGGTTTGCTGGTTTAGATGAATTGAATCGGGTTTTATCCTGTCTACCGGGAGTGACGCTTCGTCGCTTTGCCCTCAATTTTGCCGCGCTCGCGGCGCTCGCGGTTTCAGGATGCACAACCTGGATTGAGTCCGCGCGACTCGATCGCTCGGTAACCGCAAAGGGCGAGGGTATTGAACTCGAGGCGACCAGCGTGGGGTTCGACCTGGCGGTCGCCTTGCACGGCACCGACGAGAACACGGTATTCGTCACCGAACTGACCCTTCACAACCGTCGCAACACATCGCTCGTCGTGTCGCTGGAACGCGTGACCTTGGGCGTCGATCGTGGTGCGGCTCAAGCGGTTTCCGCGATGATTTTACACCCCATCGCTGGTGGAACCGGGTCGCTGCCTTCTTCGATCGGCACGTTCAACGTCGCGCCACCGGTCAGCCTTGCACCAGGGCAACACCAGAAAGTTTGGGTCGCCTTCAAAAACGTGGGTACCGACGACGACCATGTCACGTACGGATTGACCGTCCACGTCCCGGTGGATGGATCAAAGCCGCTGGTGGTGAAGCTCTCCGATCCCGCCATGGGTGGACCGCGCTGGACCTTCAACCAAACGCGCGGAAGTTTGTCGCCTTCGTTCACATCGTTTGGGTTGTCCAATGGTGCAGATACCTTTGGATTCAGCCCCGGACTTTCGGCGGCTGAGACTCTGCCGTGGTACAATTGGTCAACTCGGCTGACCGTCGGCCCGCTATTCACGTTTGGTGGTACCGACGAGGATACCTCAGGTGTGGGGTTTTGGGCCCGGTGGCAGTGTGCCTTTCCCTTGCCTTTCCGGGTCGGCAAGACTGCGTCGCTCGCCCCGATAATCGGTGTCGATCTCGCCCGCATGTCTTACGAATCGGACGTTCGCGGCGCCGAACCGCGTTCTAGCTTTGCCAGGGGTTACAACGTGGGACTGTCCCTGCTGATCGACGTGCCCCGCGCTTTTCTTGGTAGCTTTCCACTCGAGCCACATCGTTCCTCGCACGGCAGAACACTCAACTTGACGGTCGGCGCGATGCATACTTGGAACCTACATCCCGGAAATACCCCGCCCGCCGCCGGCTTGTTCGCCTCCTTCGGCTTCGGCCTCGACTGACCGGCGTTCAGCGCCTTTCTTGTAAAACCGACGCAGTGTGGTCAGAATCGGTTGTAGGCCTAAAGTTTCACCTAAAAGTCGTCGCTTCTTGACTTGGGTGCAACGATGTTGCAAGCCATAAGAAAGGCGGTACCAAAGTGCTCGACCCTTGGATCATTGAACAGATTCGACGCCGAGAACAAGAAAAGCGAGAAGGGGAACGCCCCTTTCTTGAGTTGCCACTGTCGGATGACGATCCCTTTGCTTACGGCGAACGGCCCGTTGGCGGGGAAAGCGAATCCGGTACGCAGCGCGGTGTCGTAATCATCGGAATCTGAACGTTTCAAGCGTTCGCTTGGCTAATCGCGTCAAGGTTTTTGACGCGGCATGGGATTATTTTCCTAAACGCTTCCAGTTCCACCCAGGCAGACGCAGTCCTCGGTCCGGACTGTAACCTGCGCTTCGATGGGCGATCAGCCCCTCGGAATCCACCAGCACGAAGGTCGGCGTCGCACTGACCGCGTGGGCAATAAACGACCCGCGCAGTTCGTCACGCACGACGTTTTTGACGAAAGGGTTGCCGAACTTCTTGAAGAAAGACTCGAGCGCCTCCGGCTCTTCGTCGGTGATGGCGATGACTGGGGTGTTGGTCTCGCGGGAAAAGTCGATGAGCTCGGGTAGCGCCTGTTTGCACGGGCCGCACCAGGTCGCCCAGTAGTAGAGCAGATGGGCGCCTTTCATCAGGTCGGTCGGATTCGCACCGCGGAACGCCACCAGGTTTGCGAGCGGCGGCGCTTTTTCAGACAGGCGCGGCGGATCGGGCGGGCTTGGCCATTGCTTCGGAAAGCCACCCACCGTGATCTGAATCGTGCCACGCTTGCCGTCGCGCAAGATCTCAAGCGCCGCTTTGTTGCCGACCGGCGTCAACATTGTGAAGGCGCGGACCTCGTTGACTTCGGTGAAGGGGCTTTCGGGCGGCCCAACCACGATGTCGCCGGCCTGCAGTCCGGCCGCCTTTGCGGGGGAATCGGGCATGACGGCCCTTACGAGGGCAGCCCCGCGCTCCAGCTTCAACCGTTCTCCGGCATTCTTGGGCAGCGGCCCAAACTGAATCCCGAGGTAGCCCGGTAGCAAAGCCTGCACCGCATCCAGATCGCTTTGCAACGGCGGGAACGCGGCCGGTTCGGCCAGAACGGTGTTGTTGCGCACGTTCAGATCAAGCGTCTCACAACGCGTAAGGGCAGCAAACTCATCGCGATCGGCGGGCTTGGCTTTCGTGCGCAGCAAGTGTTGCCCGGCAATCCGAACCAGCAGCACCCGCATGCGCAGCAAGGCCGCGTGCCGGACATTCAGGCGATAGCTGACCGCTTCCACGTCGTCGACGCGGGTGTGAAGCGCGTCGATGCGCCCGATCTGAACGGGTCGCGACTCGGCATGGGGCAGGAACGCGTCGAAGAAGGCAGTGGCAAGCGGCAAGGGCGGCGAGGGTTTGCGTTTGTCTAGCTTCGCCTTCCAGCCGGGTTTGGCCTTGTAAAACGCCTCGAGGTTCGAGCGCGCCATGTCCGAGATCGTGGCATCCCACGAATCCATCTGATCGTGCAACGAATCCAGGATGTCTTCCAGTTGATCGAGTGCGCTGTCCACCTCCTTGAAACTTCGCGGCGAAAAAAGACCGTTGTGATTCGCGATGCGGTCCAGCAATCGCAGATCTTGTTCCCACGGTGCCCGGCGCGACATGGCCTGCTTTAACAGCACCTCGGCTGCCACTTCGGGCCGCTGGTGGCTCTTCTCGGCGTGGATATAGAGCACCTCGTCGAGAAAGACGTCGCTGGTCCGAAGGGGCACGTCGGGCGTGTCGTCACCGCTCAAGGTTTCAACGTGTGCTTCGGTTGCGTTGCCGTGACGGGCCAGGGCGCGCAGGAAAACGAAGGCGTGTCCGACGCCGTCCGCACCCAGGTTCTCGGGATAACATCCGTAGGCAGGCCGATCGGCGGTGGACGAGAAATAGCCACAGGTGCCGCGTACCCGGAAAAGCTGCGCAAACCCGCCCGAGAAACATTGAGACATCACAGCGACGGTGCGCACGCCGCGCGGCAACTTTTCCAGCAATTGCTTCATCTGTCCCACGGTAAGATCCTCGCCCCAAAGCGAGATTCGGCTTTGCATGGGATCCACGGGCACCGGCTTGCCGGTACGATTGTGGGTCGAGGGATTGTTGCCGTGATCGGTGACGAACAGGAAAAGGGTGTCGCCGGCCTTCAACTTGCGACCGGTCGTGGAAAACCAATCGTTCAAACTTTTGCGGGTAGCAGGCGCAATCGTAACACCGTCGAGTTGCGTGTTCACCAGTTCGAGGGGCGGGGTAAATGCGCCTGCGAGATCGGTCCCGTCGAGTAACCACAACCCTTCGGGCGGCGCCATCTTGCTTGCCACTGCCAGGTCGTTGCCCGGATCGCTGCCGTCCGAGGCGAATACGTGGATATGCTCTCGGTCGAGGCCGGCGCGGGTCAAAAGGGCCAACGCTTGTTCCAGATGCGCGCGATGCGAAGCGTAGTTTTCGTTGGCCGAGCCGCCGCCGTTGAGCAGCAAGGCATGCAACGTTCCGGGCGCCGCAGGGGCGGCACGCACGGGCAGGGCGACGAGCCCGAGGGCAACGATGGATGCGAGGCGGAGTGAGGCGCGCACGGCCTAACTGTACTCGATCCGCGACGCTAGACAGGGGCGTCCCGAAACGGCAGTATCCGCTCCCATGACGACTTTGACTCGCTTGTGCCTGAGGGGTGGATTTTGGGTGTTGGTGGCGATGGCCGGCGCTTGTAGTTCCAGCGGATCGGACAACGACAAGGTCGACGCGGACACTTCCATGACCGGGACGGGTGGGACGCCCGTCGCCTCGGCCGATGCAGGTGTCGACGCAACCGATGTCTGCCTTCCAAGTGGTCCCGAGATCTGCGACGGTCGCGACAACGATTGCTCCGGCGTTGCGGACGAGGGCCTCAACTGTGTTAACTGGGCCGGTCGAGCAACCGACGGCGATCTATCGGTCAGCGCGACGACGGTCCTCGGTGGGCCTGCCTCCAAGGTCCCTGGCTTCAAATTGATGTCGATCGTGGGGTCGCGGCTCACTGTTGCAACCGCCCCGAGCGGCCTCGCCGCCGGCGACGAGATCCTCATCATCAACCTGCGCGGCACGGCTGCGGATTCGACTTCGGTTGGCAACTGGGAGACGGCGTTCGTCAAGGCGACGCAGCCGGATGTGCAGGCGATCGTTTTGGAGTCTCCGTTGCGTCGGGCCTATGGCGTTGGCAACAGCAACACGGATCTTTCGGGTCAGATTGTCTTGATCCAGCGGGTTCCACATTTCAAAACCGTCTCGGTGGCCAAGGACGCGCGTTTGACGCCGCTGCCCGGCGGACCGGAGGCGCTGGGCGGTGTCATGTTCTTTCGTGCGACCACGGTAACGGTTGCCGACGCCGGAATGATCAATGCGAACTTCCTTGGATACAACGGCGCGCCCGCTGCACCGAACGGTCGCAGTGGCGCATCCGGCGAGTCCATCACGGGTGCTGTGGGCACGGTGCCCAGTCCCGATCCGAATTTGGGTGGCGGTGGCGGTGGCAAATCGAATTGCGATATGGACGGATGCCAGGGTC
>JAWXBF010000202.1:0-11210 GCA_034439895.1 Deltaproteobacteria bacterium | reverse complement strand
GAGGAAAGGCTTCGCTATTTCCGCTTGAGCTCCAGCGCCGCACGCACTTTCCGGGCAAGCTCGTCATGGCTGTACGGCTTTTGCAGGAATACCGCCCCTGCGTCGGTGATGCCTTTGTCGGCGAGCAAGTCGGCGGTGTACCCCGACGTGAATACAACCGGAAGGTTTGGACGCAACTTCGCTGCACCGCGATACAATGCGTGTCCGTCGATTGAGGGCAACCGGATGTCCGTAAGCAACAGGTCAAACGGCAGGCCACTCTCAATGAGGCGCATCGCCTCGTCGCCGCGTTCAGCAACGCAAACTTTGTAACCCAGCGTTTCCAGCATGCGGCGTGTCACTCGCAAGACCATGTCGTTGTCTTCAACCAGGAAGATGGTTTCGTCTCCACCTTGAGCTGGGATTGTGTGCTCCGGCGGTGTCGCGACTCCCGGTCGGCATAGCGGAAGGTGAATTTGAAACGTCGATCCCTGTCCGGGCGCCGACGTTACCTGTACGAATCCTCCGTTTTGTTGGACGATTCCATAAACCAGTGAAAGGCCCAGTCCCGTGCCAGAGCCAATGGGTTTGGTGGTGAAGAAGGGCTCAAAGATGCGAGATATGACCGCCTCGGTCATTCCATCGCCGGAATCGCGAACGGTGATTCGTGCATGCGAACCTGGACGCGCGTCGGGATTATCGCGCCGGGCGTCCTCGGCAATCTCGACAGGCGCGATCGCTATCATCAACTGTCCGCCGCCCGGCATGGCGTCGCGGGCGTTCAGGGCAAGGTTGATGATGATCTGCTCGATCTGTGTTCGATCGGAACGCACGAACAGAGGGTTTTCGGTTTTCTCGAAACCCAGCTCAATTTCAGCGCCGATCAGTCGGCGCAACATTCGAGAATTATCTTCGAGCACCACATTGAGATCGAGCTCGGTTGGTTCAATCGGCTGCCTTCGACTGAAGGTCAACAGCTGCCTCGTCAATCCCGCCCCTCGTTTGACAGCGTCTTTCAGATCCTGAAGATCCGGATCACCGGGTTGCAATTTTCGCGTTAGCAGTTCCGCGATCCCACCAATGCCTGTGAGCAAGTTGTTGAAGTCGTGCGCAATGCCACCGGCCAACTGTCCGACAGCCTCGAGCTTCGCGGAATCTGCGAGCTTCAGTTCGATCGCCTGAAGGCGTAGTTCCGCCTGACGCGCCTTGGTCTGGCTACGTTTTTCGGTGGTGATATCTCGGGTGAGAATGGACGCGTGGGTGACAATTGTGCCTTCTTTTATCGGTCCGACGATTGAGTCGTACCATTTGTCGAGACTTGGAACGTGCACTTCGTACGAAGCCGATTTCCCTTCGTTGAACACCGATTCAAATGCCTTCCGCATCGTTTCGTGATCGGAATGCGATACGAAATCAAACGGGGTGGCCTTGCCGATTAAGTCTGATAGCTGCAATCCTGGTGCAACGAAGTTGACGAAGGTGTATTTGTAGTCTCGATCGATGATCACAACAAAATCAAACGGATTCTCGACGATCGAGCGCCACTTTTGTACAGACTTCGCGAGTTCGACCCGACTCTCAAGGAGGTCGATCTCCGCGCGCACGCGTGTGGTCACATCCTGAGCAATGCCGAAGAGCTGCGTCGGATCCCCCGTGGGGCCACGTGCCAGGATCGACTCCCATGAGTGAAGCCATCGAAAAGATCCGTCCGCTGATTTGACCCGGTACTCGATCTCGACCACGGTCCCATCCGGGACGTGTACCAATCCGGCGTGGTGCGCGAGGACCCGAGGCAGGTCATCCGTGTGGATGATCATCTCCAGCAGTCGGGTCCCCATGGATAGAACCTGCTGGGCGGTGTAACCGAGCATCTCTGCCATTGATCTATTGGCGAACAGGCTTCGATGACCAACGAGATCGTACACGTACACCAGACCGGGCAAGTTCGCGCCGATCCGATCCATTGCCGTCGGAACATCGACAAACTCCCATAGTTTCGCCTTCGTTTCATCACCCATCGCTGCCGCTCATCACAACGTTAACACGGTGTCAGACCGGGATACAGTAGCCCCGGAAAATGCCCTAACTGGGGTCTGTTAATGCCACGGCAAAATTTCGTATGGTGCGGCACCAACAATTGGAAACCACAATGAACACCATCGAAGCGCTTGTATCGGATTTCACCAACAAACTCACCGCTGCCATTCAGGCGGACATGTGGGAACGCCTTCAGGCCGCTCTGCCCGGCAGGGTTGTTTCGCCAAAGAAGCGTGGTCCGGGTCGACCCCCCAAGGGCAGTAAGGCTGTTATGTCGGCCGTGTCAGCTGGCTCCGAAGTTGCTGATACGAAGGCTCCGCGAAAACCGATCACGGCAAAACGCGCCGCAGCGATGGCTCGACAGGGTGCGTACATGGCGATGCTTCGCCAGTTAGAAGGAGCGAAACGCGCCAAGGTTCAAGCCGCCGCCAAGAAAGACGGCGTCGAAGTAGCGATGGTCCTCGCCAACAAGTTCTTGAAATAGTTCAGGGCTTCGATTGCGGTTCGTAGCGAACGATCTGGGGAGCGTCTCGTGCTACGGAATCGATCCAACCTGCCTTCGCATCGGGAAACGCGTCGGCATAGGGCACGTAAGGTTTGAGATCGAGGATGGGCGTTCCGTCGAGCAGATCGATTCCCCGCACGTGCAACCTGCATCCCTCGACGCGGAGCAACTGAACGCAAGACAGGCCAATGGGATTGGGACGATCCGGTGAGCGCGTCGAAAAGACGCTTCGCCGAACGCGCGGTCCGCGGGGTGGCATCACCTGTGGCGCCCAGGTGCCACCCTTGTGAAGCCAGGACACGATCCAGAGCCGTTCGATCCCCTCCAGATCAGTCAACGCATTCTCCGGAATCTGTGTGGGATCAAGCTCAAGCACCGCATCTTCGGCAGATCCGGCGGCGGTTGCCTGCTGAGGCGTTCCGAATCGGCGGTGGTACGGCGAGCGAACCCATCCAATCGGCGTGACGGCAAAGGGTCCGCGTGTGGCCTGCTCGGCGTCCGGGGTGGTCATGGCTGCACTATCCAACGTGGGTGGCATCTTGCCAACCCGTAGGATCGTCTATGCTGCCGGCGAACGTGACGACCCCCGATCTCCAACCGCTCTCGGCGGCTGCCATCCGCGAGGCGGCACTTGCCTGTCGGTTTACGGTTGTGGGTTTTGCGGAGGCACGCCCCGTGGACGAGACGCCGTTGCGAGCTTGGCTGGCAGCGGGTTACGCAGCCGACATGGACTGGATGCATCGCAACGCGGAAGCACGTCTGGACCCAGCGCGTGTTTTGCCCGGTGTGAAAACGGTGGTGGCATTGGGGATCGGTTACAAGCGGCCGTCCAGCGAGCGATCTCGAATCGCCAGCTATGCGCGCGGACGCGACTACCACTACGCCCACCGCGACAGGATGCGCAAACTGCGCAAGCATTTGTTGCAGCTGGATCCGGGCATAGACATGTACGCCTGCGTTGATACGGGCGTTGCAATGGAGAAGGTTTGGGCGGAACGCGCAGGTCTAGGGTGGATCGGAAAAAATGGATTGCTCATCAACAAAAGCCTGGGCTCTTGGTTGACGCTGTCCGTGATGTTTTTGGATCGCAGTGTCGATGTTTACGATCAACCGCACGAATTTTTGTGTGGCGATTGCGTACGTTGTCTCAAGGGCTGTCCAACGGATGCCTTCGTTTCGCCTGGCGTTGTCGATGCGAGGCGGTGCCTGTCCTATCAGTCCATCGAAAATCGAGGGACGGTTCCGGAGCCGGTGCGCAAGGGGTTCGTTGGCCGCGTTTTTGGCTGTGACATTTGCCAGGATATCTGTCCGTGGAACAACGACGAAGTTCCCGTTGGCGACAGGCGATTTGAGCCCCGGGCGTTGGCCTCGTTGACACCTGCCGAGATCGCTGGGCTTGGTGAGGCAGAGTGGAAGACGTTGTCAGCCGGGATGGCCGTCGCGCGCGCGCAGTTCGATGGTTTGAGGCGCAATGCCTTGCTATCGATTGGTGCACAACGCGACCGCACCTGTCGAGAGCTTGTGATTCGATTGTGCGCGGATGAAAGTCCCGTCGTTGCCGAAGCAGCCAGGTGGGCGCTTGGGATGTTGCCGGAGGTGCCGCCGTCGTGGTAAGCCGGCGACCAGAGTTCAGGGTTTGAAGATAGGCATCGTCACCGAGAACTATAACCCACGGATCGGGCTCAACTCGGTCGTGCAGTGGATGCCGTCCGATCGCTTGCATGGCTCGCAGACAACGATAAGCTGCCGCCGCCACCTCCATGAAAGTAGCCCTGCTTTGCGAGAATTACTACCCGACGCTGGGTGGTATTCAAGAACACGTCTACAATGTGGCCAAGAGCCTGCGCCTTGCGGGGATTGATGCACACGTCATCACAGGCCTACCTGGAATCGCGGAAACAAAATCCGGCGCCGCCCGCAAACGTGTTGCGCTGGGTCGCAACATTGTCCAGGGGTTCGACTGGAAAGTTCTCACCGGAAGGATTCTGGCAACCTACGAAGACGCGATTAGGGTTAGCGACGCCCACACCGGCAACTAACCTTGGCTCGGAGCCAGGCCTACCCCAACCCCACGTACGCCAAACACTCCGCCGTCAGATCCTGCCGCGCGCGTGCCACGATTGCCTCTGCCTGTTCCGGCGTCAGCTCCGCGCTGTGTCCTCCGACCTTGCCCTGTCGAATAAACGTTCCTTCCTTCGACATTGCGGGCGCGCCCTTTGTCTTGCGCGTGAACTTGTCCGCGTTCTCTTTCATCCAGCGAAACGACGCGTGTTCAATCGCGGCTGTACGTTGCGCCGGTGTGACCTTCCAGCCGAGAAACGCGACGATCCGATCGATCTGTCCCGGCAGATCCGCGATCAGATCCTGGTAACGCATCATCAACACGTTCGGTTGATCTCGGTGCGGCCACCACGAGGCGACGTTGCGATACCATCCACCAAACGAGAGAAACCGATCCACACACTGTTGCATGTTCTCGAAGCACATCGATGGCATGTCGGGTAATGCCTCGGGATTGATGCCATTCATGTGGTGAAAGAAACTGACGCAACAGTCGCGTGGATCGCGCACGGTGAGGATGATGCGTACCACATCGCTGCCCGGCGTTTGCATGAACGTGCAGTGGGTTTTGAACACACGCGGGTTGGCGATGCGTTCGTATTCCGCGATCACGTCGCCAGTCGGCACACCGGGTCGGGGCATTTCGATCCACGGCACCGCATCAAAGATCGACTCGAAGGTCGTATCCCCGCCGGTCCGAAGCTGGTGCAGGATCTGCTGCATCCAGGTGGTCCCCGCCTTGGCAGCCGTTGTGATCAACACGTCCGTGGGGCGCGGGATGAAGTTCGCGAGCAAGTGGGGATCGTGCATGAAACTGGGCGTCCCCCACCGTGGATCAATCGTTGTCATGCCCGGCATCCTACGGGTTCAAGGCTGTGCGTACCAGATCGCGCGGCACCGTGGGCTTGGGAACCGAATACCGGCGGCCGTGTCCAGGCGCAAACCAGCGTCGGACGTCGAGGTCAATGCCGTTGCCATGCATGTAGTTATAGAGCGCCCGGCGCAGACCCTCGCCGAGGGCGTCGTGGTCCGTTTCGGTGGGGTCCACAAACGACACCTCGTTGCGGGCGAAACGAATCGACGAAGTGGGGAGTTCGTCGTCCTTTAGAATTCGGATGCCGTAACGTTTGGGCGACGCAAAAATTGGGCTATGCACCGTGGCCGCGAAACGATGCCAAAACGCAGATTGAATACATCGTTGTTCAAACAACTGTCGCACACGTTCCAGTGCGTCTACGGTCTCCTGGGTGGTTTCAGTCGGAAAACCGTACATCAGATAGGCGTGTACCATGATGCCGGCGTCCGTAAAGGCCCGCGTGACCCGGGCGACCTGCTCAACCGTGACACCTTTTTTCATCAACGAAAGCAGGCGATCCGAGGCAACCTCCAATCCTCCGGTAAGCGCAATACACCCTGACCGCGAAAGCAACTCCGCCAGCTTTGGCGTGAAGGTTTTCTCGAAGCGGATGTTGCCCCACCAGCTGATGCGAACGTTGCGTTCAAGCAGCCGCTCGGCAAGTGCCCGGAGGGCCGCAGGGGGCGCGGCCTCGTCAACAAAATGAAAGCCCGTGGTGCCGGTCTCGGCGACGAGGCTCTCGATGCGATCCACGAGAACGTCGGCGGAAGCCACATCATAGCGGCTGATGTAGTCGAGACTCACGTCGCAGAAGGTGCATTTTTTCCAGTAGCACCCGTGTGCGACCGTGAGTTTATTCCAGCGGCCATCGGACCAGAGGCGGTGCATCGGATTGGCCATTTCCAACAGCGATACGTAATCGGACAGCGGCAAGCCATCGTAGGTTGGCGTGCCGGTTTCGGCGTGACGAAAGTCATTCGACGCACGCGTGTGGAATACGACCCGGTCGCCCGATGTGGTCGTTTCGCGTCGATAGGTACGAACCAACTTTTCCGGTTCGTGCCGATCGCGTTCGAGGAATTCGATGAGCTCGACAAAACAACGTTCACCGGCATCAAGTGTCACGAAATCGAAGTCGTCGAAGACCCGCGGCTCGGCAAGCTGGCGCAGTTCCGTGTTCGGGTAGCCACCGCCCAGGATCGTGGTCACCCTGGGATCAAGCCGTTTGAACGTGCGAGCGAGCTGAAACGCGCCAATCACATTGCCTGGGAACGGGGCCGTGATGCCCACGACGGAGGGTTTGTGTTCTAGCGCAAGCTCGGTGGCAATCGCCGCAAGCGTTTGGTCGACATACGTTGGCGGAGCCGACAACGAGCGGGCAATCTCATCAAAGGTTGCGGCGGATGCTGCCAGCTTTTCGCCGTAACGAGAGAGTCCAAAGCGTGGATCAAGCACGTCACGGATGACGTCGGCAAGGTCATCGATGAAGAGGCTCGCCAGGTGTTTCGCACAATCCGTAACACCAAGATTGCCAAAGCCCGTGAACAGCGGATCGTCGCGGGGATCGTCTGAGTCGCCAACCGCGTCGAGGGGCGCGAAACGCGGACCTTCCGGTAGAAAATCCCGACCGGCGATGCGGTGGGCAAGGGTGGGGTCTTTGCCCTGCAAAAAGCGAAGGGCACAGTCAGCGGCTTTGATATAGCGATCGGCCCCTGCCACAAACGTTGCGATGTGGGGCTCGGGATTGGCGACGTTCGCCGCCTCGCCCGCCAGATGCGCGACCCCCTTGCTCGAAAATAACCGCAGGAACAGGGAGAGGGCCGGATCGGCCTGAACGACCGAATGGGGACGTCCGGTCTCGTGAAACCATTTGCGCAGAAATCCGGTCAAATACGGCGTCGCTGGATAGGGCGTGTTGAGCTGCACCATCGGCGCCGTGAGGAGTAGAACGCGCATGTTGTCCGGGTATGGGGTTCCACGTTACCCCGACCGGGTGTCGAACACTATCGGGCAGCGCTTTCACCTGTCTCCGTCGCTGACTTGCCTTGACACAGAACACCGGTCCCCTACCTTTGGGACCTTGGGGCTCGGAGCAGCTTGTCCATGAACAAAAAATTGAAAGTCGGGATTCTTGGTGCGACCGGCATGGTCGGGCAGCGGTTCATTTCCTGCCTGGAAGGTCATCCCTGGTACGACATCTCGGTCGTCGCTGCGAGCCCGAACTCGGCTGGCAAGTCCTACACGGAGGCCGTCGGATCGCGCTGGTCAATGAGCACCCCGATTCCGTCGGGTGTCGCGAACATGACGGTCGGCAACGCATCCGACATCGCGTCGATTGCGGGACAGGTGGATTTCGTTTTCTGCGCTGTGGACATGGGCAAAGAAGAGATCCGCAAGCTTGAAGAAGATTACGCGCGCCACGAGGTGCCGCTTGTCTCGAACAACTCGGCGCACCGTTCAACGCCGGACGTGCCGATGATGATTCCAGAGATCAATTCCGATCACGCGGCGATCATCGAATTCCAGCGCAAGCGCCTTGGCACGAAACGTGGATTCATCGCGGTGAAGCCGAACTGTTCGTTGCAAAGCTATGTACCCGCCATTGCACCGCTGATGGGTTTCGGACCCAAGGACATCGCAGTCTGTACCTATCAGGCCATTTCGGGCGCCGGTAAGACGTTTGAGACCTGGCCGGAGATGGTCGACAACGTCATTCCGTACATCGGTGGCGAAGAAGAAAAGAGCGAGCGCGAACCGCTGAAAATTTTCGGCCGCATCGTCGGTGGGAAAATTGAAAACGCGGTGGAGCCCAACTTCACGGCTCAGTGCATTCGTGTGCCCGCTTCGGACGGTCACATGGCGGCCGTGTTCGTTCGATTCGCGAAGAAGCCTTCGAAGGACGACATCCTGTCGCTCTGGCGCAACGCCAAGGGGCGTCCTCAAGAACTCTCCTTGCCGAGTGCTCCGCGTCCGTTCCTCACGTACTTAGAAGAAGACAATCGACCGCAAACCCAGCTAGATCGCGATACAGGAAAGGGCATGGGTATCACGCTCGGACGACTGCGGACGGACAGTGTGTTTGACTACAAGTTCGTCGGTTTGTCTCACAATACCCTGCGCGGCGCTGCAGGGGGCGCGATCCTGACCGCAGAGCTTCTGACGGCTGACGGCTACATCACGCCCGCCTAGCGGTCGTTCGTCAACCGAACTACGCGTAAACCGGAAACTTGGTGTTCAGTTCAATCACCAGGCCTTTTACGCGCGCGATGGTGGCCTCGTTGGTCACGTCGTCGAGGATGTCGCACATCCAGCCAGCCAACGTTGTAACCTCGGCCTCCTTGAATCCGCGGGTCGTCACGGCAGGGGTGCCAACGCGAATGCCCGATGTAACGAACGGCGTGCGCGGATCGTTCGGGACCGAATTCTTGTTGACCGTAATGTTGGCCTTGCCGAGTGCCGCATCGGCGTCCTTGCCAGAGAGGTTCTTGGCGATGAGGCTCACGAGCATCAGGTGGTTGTCGGTTCCGCCCGAGACGATGTCAAAGCCGCGAGACATGAAAACCTTGGCCATCGCGCGTGCGTTGACGACGACCTGTTTTTGATAGGTCTTGAATTCGGGCTCAAGTGCCTCTTTGAACGCGACTGCCTTGGCGGCGATGACGTGCATCAATGGGCCGCCCTGGGCACCCGGGAACACGGCGCTCTGGAATTTCTTCTCAAGTTCGGGGTTCGCCTTCGCAAGGATCACGCCGCCGCGCGGTCCCCGCAGCGTCTTGTGGGTGGTCGAGGTGACCACGTCAGCGTAGGGAATTGGGTTCGGATACTCACCGGCTGCGACGAGACCGGCCACGTGGGCCATGTCGACCATGAAGTAAGCGCCTACCTTGTCCGCGATCTCGCGCAGACGTTTCCAGTCCACGATCCGCGAATAGGCCGAGAACCCGCCGAGCACCATCTTTGGCTTGTGCTCAAGTGCCAGTTGTTCGGCCTGGTCGTAGTCAATCAGACCGTCGGCCGTGAGACCGTATTGAACGCTCTTGTAGATCTTGCCCGAGAAGTTCACGGGCGAGCCGTGGGTCAAGTGACCGCCGTGTGCAAGCGACTGCCCAAGAACCGTATCACCAGGATTCAAGAGTGCCATGTAAACCGCAAAGTTCGCCTGCGATCCCGAGTGCGGTTGAACGTTCGCGTAGTCGGCGCCAAAGAGCTTCTTGACGCGATCGATCGCGAGTTGCTCCGCTGCGTCGACATATTCACAGCCGCCGTAGTAGCGCTTGCCCGGATAACCTTCGGCGTACTTGTTCGTCAGCACCGACCCCTGCGCCGCCATCACGCGCAAGCTGGCGTAGTTTTCCGAGGCGATGAGCTCGATATGGTGTTCCTGGCGCTGCCGCTCGCGCTCCATCGCGGAAAAGAGTTCTGCATCGTAGTCGGAGAGATTGGCGGTATTGCGCAGCATTGAAAATGGTACCCGGGGGTGGACGAAAGAGGACGCAATATAGCGGATCAGTCGCCATTTGATCACCTCGAAATCGATGCCGAAACGGTTTTATAACCCGTTGAGAGCATTGTTGATTTTGGTTTATCCGGGGAAGCGCTCGCGCTGCTCTGGCGAGGGAACCGGGCAGGCGGGTCGTTTGCCGAACCAGCGACACCGGCACAACCCCGGAGCGAATGAGACCGTTCGTGCTGCCTCACGAGCCCGGGTCGCTAGAAGGTGGCACCCAGTCCCAGTGCGACCTGGTGTTGTGATACGCTAGGCCAGATGAAGGCGTCGAGGCCGAGTCGGGTTTTGAGCGCTCGGTTGTTTAGTAGCACATTCTCTGGGGCGCTTGTCAGTCCGAAAAGACGGCTGCCAACGAGAAATGCCCATCCCATGTAAGTGTCGACGAAATTGCCGGTGCATTGGTCGTCGGGGCTGGTCGTCCATCGGCAGAAGGTTCCGGTGCCCTTCAGCAGCCACACCGTTCCTATCAAGAGTCCGGTCCAGGTGAGCGCTGCCGTTTGCGCTTCCCCGGCGTAGTGGTTGCCGAGTCCGGGTAAAAGGAGCTCCAGACCAAACGCGGTCCAGGGATCCCGTTTCTTCTCCTCGTATTCAAGGGATGCAACCCATAGCTGGTAGGCCTCTTCGGAACCACCGAGTGGCGCCTGTGCGGTATCGGATGCGTTCGACGATGCCTGGGCCCGGGCGGTCGGAATACCGCCAAGCGCCAGTGCCGAAACGAGAAGACAAAATCGAAACATCATGAGATCGATCGTCAGGAGTACTTTTGGGTAGAAAACGTTGCCTGGTACTCGGCTTCGTCAAAACCGACAAGCACCGCTTTGCCGGCATCGATGAGTGGACGTTTGATGAGCTTTCCGTCTTTGGCAAGCGCCTCGAAGCACTCGGCCTCGGACATCTTGGCGAGCTTTTCTTTAAAATTGCCGGCCCGGTAGCTTTCACCCGAAGTGTTGAAGAACTTCGCGATGGGCTTGCCCGAACGCTTGTGTAACTCGCGAAGCGCTGCGGCACTGGGTGGTTTTTCAACGATGGGAATGGTTTCGTATGCGACGCCCCTGGCCTCCAACCACTTGAGGGCGTTTCGGCACGTGCTGCATTTGGGATACTGAAAAACACGGACGGACATGTGACTTTCTTAACACAGCCCCACGCTGATTGAATTTGCCCACGTCAAGGACATGGCGCGCGCGCCCGGTTTCGACCGGGTGTGCCTGCGCGAGGGTCGCATCGATTTTGCCGAACTGGTGGCTGTATCTAAAATCGCTGCG
>JAWXBF010000201.1:0-10959 GCA_034439895.1 Deltaproteobacteria bacterium | reverse complement strand
TTACGAATCAATCCGCGATTCGGGCCGGGGCTACGCGACCGCGGCGGAATCTGGCAACGCCTTGCAGGCTTCCAGACACAGACGCAAGCGGCGGCGGCTGAGATCCCGGCCCAGCACAGAAAGCGTCTCGAATAGAGGGGGCGTCGCGTTTCGCGCGGTGGCGCCCACCCGCAACAGCATGAAGATCTCTTTCGGCTTCCAGCCTGACTTTTCCGCAAATGCGCGCGCGGCGGCCTCAATCTCCACCGGCGTAAAATCGCGCAGGGTATCGAGAACCTCGACGAGCTCCTTGAGACATTCGATCGTCTCTGCCTTCGATCGTCCCTTCGGGATCATTGAATTCGCCATCGGTGCAAAATCGACGTCGGCTTCAAAGAACAAGTCGGTCTTGCCAACAAAATCCGACAACTTGTCGATGCGCTCGCGTACGAGCGGCACCAGTCTCTGGAGATACGCGTCGGAGAACCGCCAGTCGCGCAACCGTGCCACAATGGCCGCATCGTCAAGCGCCCGCAGGTACTGTGCATTCATCGCCGTGAGCTTGACGAGATCGAACACCGGCCCACCGAGGCTGATGCGATCGAAACTGAAAACCTTGATCATCTCCTCGAGATCAAAATGATCCCGATCGCCTGAAATAGACCAGCCCATGGTCCCGAGATAGTTCAACAGCGCCTCGGGCAAAAAACCTGCGTCTTTGTAGTAATCGAGTGACACGGGATTCTTGCGCTTCGAGATCTTGCTCTTGTCCGGGTTGCGCAAAAGCGGCATGTGAATCCACTCTGGCGCCTTCCATCCAAAAGCCGCGTAGAGCAGATCGTGTTTCGGCGTCGAGGTCAGCCATTCCTCGGCGCGAATGACGTGGGTGATCTCCATGTGGTGATCGTCCACCACGTTCGCCAAATGGTAGGTCGGAAATCCGTCAGATTTCATCAAGATCTGATCGTCGATCCGGCTGTTCTCGAAGCGGACTTCGCCCCGCAATCGATCCTGAACAACAGTGTCGCCGTGATCGGGCGTTCGCAACCGCACCACATGCACTTCACCTTTCGCCGCGCGTGCCACAGAATCGGCCATCGGGATTGCGCGACAGTGCCCGTCGTATCCAACGAAGGGGGCCTTGCTGTCTTGCTGGGTCTTGCGAACGCCATCCAGCCGTTCGACGGTACAAAAGCAGCGATAGGCCGCGCCAGTTCCCAGCAGGTCCACGGTCGCCTTCCGATACAGCTCGGTTCGCTCGGACTGTCGATAAGGCGCGTGCGGCCCACCCACATCCGGACCCTCGTCCCAGTTCAAACCGACCCAGCGCAGGGCGCGCAAGATCGCCGCTTCCGAGGCGGGATGGGATCGCGTTTGATCGGTGTCTTCGATGCGCAACACAAACTTGCCGCCTTGATTCCGGGCAAAGACATAGTTGAAAAGCGCGATGTAGGCGGTCCCCACGTGCGGATCACCAGTGGGAGAAGGAGCAATTCGAACGCGTACGGTCATGCGGCCCCTTCATACCACGAGCTTGTAGCCGGTTCCGTAGATCGTGACGATGTGCCGGGGCGCGGTCGGATCGGCTTCCAATTTCTTCCGCAGCTTCACGATGGTGTTGTCGACCGATCGGTTCGAGCCGGCGCCCGACATCCCCCAGATCTTGTCCAGAATTTCATCGCGCGTCACGGGCTGTCCGGCCCGTTCGGCGAGCAAGCGCAAAAGCTCCACCTCGTAGAACGATAGCGTATGAACTTCCTTGTTGATCTCGAGCTCCTGACGCAGGGGATAGATTCGCGCATTCCCAATAATCAGAACCTCGTCACTCGGGGCCGCACGACGCAAACGACGGAAAATTGCGTTGATCCGGGCTATCAACTCGCCGACTGAGAAAGGCTTCGTCACGTAGTCATCGGCTCCGGACGCCAGGCCCCGAATCTTGTCCGTGTCCTGCGAGCGCGCCGTCAACATGATGATAGGCACCACTGTGTTTTGCCTTCGGATCTCCTCGCAGACCGTGAACCCATTCATGTCGGGCAACATCAGATCAAGCAGGATCAGATCCGGAGTTATCTCGCGCAGTGCACGTATTCCGTCTCGGCCCTTGGAGGACAACACCACCTCGAAGCCCTCGAACTCAAGCGCATCACGCAAGCCCCGCGCAATGTCAGGCTCGTCTTCGATGACGAGAATTTTCTGCCGGGGACCAGATGGACTGTTCATGACGGCACCGATTCCTTGACGACGGAAATCGACTCACCCGCAACCGGGGCAGGAAGGTATATGCAAAACACAGTGCCTTGACCAGGCTCGCCCGCCGATCCCGCGGGCTCCTCGACGGTGATGCGACCGCCATGAGAAGCCGCGATGTGCTCGACCAGCGACAATCCGATTCCGCTGCCGCGCACATTGCCCTCACGGGCGTTCTTGCCACGGAAGAAACGCTCGAAGATGCGCGCACGATCCTCGGGTGCAATGCCCGGCCCGTGGTCACGCACTCGCAAACAAACCTGGCCCGGTGTCCGGCGAAGCTCGACGTCGATTCGACCGTCCGCCCCTCCATATTTCAGTGCGTTGTCGATGAGATTGAGGAATGCCAGTGTGAAGGCGCCCTCATCGAGCCGCACCTTTGGCAAATTCGGTTCAATCTGAACCTGTAGGTTGACCTTTTCCTTGTCGACCCGCTGTCGACAGAGATCGACTGCCCGAAGCAAGATCTCGCCCACGTCGGAGGTCGAGAAATGGTAGCTCGCCTTGCCGCGCTCGAGCCGAGAAAAGTCGAGCACGTTGTCGATGAGGTGAGACAGTCGCTCGGATTCACGGGTGATGATCGCGCCATACTCGCCGACGGCATTCGGGTCCTTGTGGCGCCCGGTCGCGATGAGCTCCGCAAACATTCGAATGAGAGACAGCGGTGTCTTGAGTTCGTGTGAAACGTTTGCAATAAAGTCGCTACGGAGACGCGACATGCGGCGCTCGGCAAGCACGCCCAGCCAAACAATCACCAGGCCCACCGCAATGATGGCCGACGACAACACGACCAGCGCAGGCCCAAGGGTTCTTTGCTTTTTCTCCTGCACCACAAGGGCATCGATGTCCCAGGGCGTGATGAACAGATCCCAGGCGTAGAGCATTTTTCCCAGGGTTATTTGATAGGAGAACCGCTCAACCGTATCGCTCGCAATCGAGTCGGGCGTTTGCCCGACGAGCGCGCGTCGACGTTGATCCAGCACCACAATCCGACGGCGCCCTTCATTCTGTTTAACCTCTTCCGAGATCATCTGGTGCAGAACTTTTGAATCGATCTGAACGGCCACATAGAAGCTCCGGCCGTCCTCGGTCTGTTTGCGCATGTACGCAATCAACGTGTCTTCGTGCTCGAAGCGCTGGTGCAGGTATCGAAAATTGCCAATCTGGACCGACGAAAAATCGAGACTTTTCGGATAGACGCCGGCCGCAGAACTCCCCGCGGCCGCGCGCCAGAGGGAATTGACGTTGCCGACGCTACAGGTCACCCGCAACACACCCCCCGAGGTGAAACGCATCACGGCGTAGGTGGCCACAAACGGTGACAGGTCGGCATCGCACGAGTCGGCCTCGCGGGTGGCCAGCACCACCGACTCGAGTGCTTGACGGGTTAAACTGTCGATGCGGGATTCAATCGACTCGACGATGGCCTTGGCGTCCGACGCCGCGGTTTCGCGAAACGCGTCCTCCATCCGTCGCGAAACGTCGTCCGCGTACTGGTAACCGTAGTAGCTGAGCGCCGCCGCAGACGCGATCATGGCCGGGAAAACCACGGCGAGGATGATCCAGATCGGACCTCCCCCGGTGCGCGCACGTTGCGAACTCACGAGAACCTCACAGTATCAGATCCATCAGCAGCGCGTCTTCGTTGCCCTCTGCATAATAGGCCGGGCGAACGCCAACCGACCTGAAGCAGAGCTTGTGATAAAGCGCGATGGCCGGTTCATTGGAACGCCGAACATCGAGCGTGATCGTCCGACAGCGCTGCGCGCGCGCCTTCTCGGTCAGACGGCGCAGCATGGCCTCGGCCAACCCCTTGCGGCGGTGCGCAATCGAGACGCACAGGTTCAGGATCTGGACTTCGTCCCCCACGATCCAGCTGCACAGGAACGCAATGGCCGGACCGGTCGGCGTCAACCGGGCAACCTCAATCCTCGACTGGACCCTGCTAAATTCATCGACGAAGGCCTGTCGGCTCCACGGCGAGAGCGAATCTTCGTCGTCGATCCGCACGAGCTCGTCTACATCGTCAAGCCTGGCCTTATCGAAGTGCACGCGGACCTTTACGTTGGCTCACCGGTCTCGACCCGGGTCGCTTCCACAAGCACGGGCCAAAGTCGATCCATCCCCTCGCCGGTCTCACCGGAGACCGCCAGAACGCGACACTTGATGCGACCCAAGGACTTTACAATCTTTGTGGTACACAACCCGCGCTCCGAAGCACTCAGCTTGTCGATCTTGGTCACCACCACGACAAACGGACGACCAATCACATCCAGCCATTCGAGCAACTGATGATCCTCGATGTCCAGCTCGCGACGGGCATCAACGAGCACGACGACGAGACTCAACGACCGTGCGTTCTCGATGTAATACTCAATCAGGGCGCCCCAGCCGAAACGCTCCCCCTTGCTGACCTTGGCGTAACCGTACCCCGGCAGATCCGCGATGCGCAAAGGCATCAAGTGGCCCTCTGGCATTTTGCACTGCAGGTCGTAAAAAATAACACCTCGGGTTCGGCCCGGGGTCTTCGAGGTGCGGGCGAGCAAGCGCCGGCCCGACAATCGATTCAGCATGGTCGACTTGCCGACGTTCGAGCGACCCGCGATGGCGATCTCCTGTGGCCCGAGCGGCGGCAATGAGCCGCGGTCGCGGGCCTCCATGAGGTAATCCGCAGAGACGATGGTTGGCACAAAGGGTCGCACGCAGGCAGCGTATCAGACCCGGAGCAGGACGGCCTTCCCGGGCTTGCGCCGGGCGCTATACTGGCCGCCGTGTTGACGGATCCGCCCCCGCGCATCGTGCGCCTTGCTCGCCAGTTCGCGGCCAGCGAAAAAGCGCAACGCATCTTCTTGCCGACGGAAATGCCCCTGCACGCAGAATCGGTGAAACTCGAAGCGGCCCTCGAAGCCGAATCAAGCGAGGCCGTGAAGTGGGCCTGCCGCTGCATCCTCGAACGCCTGTCGGAGCACTATAAAATTGCCCCACCAAAATTGATGGTCCTCGGCTCACGTCCCCACGAGGTGCACGATGGGCGGGTTGCCTCCGAACTGTTTGGCGACTATTCGTTTTCGAGCGCGCGCATTCGCGTCTGGATGCGCACCGCGGTCAAGGGCCGCGTCACCAGCTACCGGGGACTCCTCAACACGCTGTTGCACGAATTCTGCCACCACCTGGACGTGAAGGGCCTCGGCTTCGAGGATACCCCGCATACGCGCGGCTTCTATGGACGGGTCGACGAACTGTATCACGCGGCCCTCGCGACGCCTGCGTCCAAACGCCCGCCGCTGTTCTGGAAAAAATCCGGGGCGGTCTGGCGCATCGACTGGCAGCGGATCCGCACCTGGCGACCGCCGCCCGATCCAATCCCCGTTCCGGCCCCCTGGCCGACCGAAGCAGCATCACCAACCCTTATCGAGTAGACATCCTGCCATGAAGCTTTCTACCCTTCTGTCCTTGCCCGTTGCGCTCTTGGTCGGCCTCGGGTCGGCCCGTGCGTTCGCCCAGGATTCCGGTTCAAGCCGGTTGCGCTTCTCGGATGCCGTGGAACTTTCCATCGGCAACACACCGCAGATCGAAGGCGCAAAGTTCGGCATTGATGCCGCCGAACGCAAGCTGAGTGGTACCGCCGCGCAACGACTCCCGAAGCTCAAGGCCGAGGGCAACGTGCTTCGATGGAATGATCCGATCGCGATTCAGTTCGGCAGCAACGCGCCTGGATCTTCGGTTGTCGTGCGCGAACAGGTGACGACCTCGTTTTCGCTGTCGCTTGCACAACCCATTTCGGGTTTGTTTGTGCTCGGTCGCATGATCGACATCGATCGCCGGGCCGTCGGCATCGCGAGGACCAGCATGGCCAAGACCAAGCTCGACGCGGCCCACCGCGCCGCCGAGGCCTACGTCGCGACGTTGAATGCACAGTCTGCAGCCGATCTGGCAAAGAAAACCGTAACACAATTTGAAGCGCAACACGCCAATGCCGTCAAGCTGCAAGCCGCAGGCGTCCTTGGCCTGGTCGATGTGCTTGGACTGGTATCCGCCCGCGATGCCGCGCGACTGGCCCTTGTGCGCGCCGAAACCACGATGGCCACCGCACGCGCCGAACTCGCCGTCGCCATCGATCGCGAACCCGATGCCGGCTTCGATATTGTCGACGAGTTTCCCGAACCGCCGCCCGCCCCCACGCTCGACGAAACCGCCGCACACCAACTGGCCGTCGACAGCCGTCTTGAACTGAAGGACGCCGCGCTGCAAACCGAGCAAGCCCGGGCCAACAAGACCGTGGCCATGGCGCAATTGCTCCCCAACATCATGGGCATCGCGACCTACCAGAACATCACGGGTCAAGGACCCTTTCAGCCGCGCAATGCCTGGTACGTCGGCGCCACCCTTTCATGGGAGATCTGGGACTGGGGTAAGACCTGGGACAGCGTCAAAGAAGCCGAGGCGCGCGCCGGTCAGGTCTCAACCAGTGAGAAGACCACGCGCAACCAGATCGCCTTGCAGGTCCGTCAGCGCCTGCTTGAAAACCGGGCCGCCTTCGCAACCCTTGAGCCTGCACGTTCGTCGCTCTCAGCGGCCGAAGAGGCCCATCGCATTCAGTCGGTTCGATTCGAGCAGGGCGTGGTCAGCACCGTCGACATCATCAACAGCGAGACGGACTTGCACAAGGCCCGATCGGCCTACGCGCAGGCACGCTTTGATTACTACCGCGCGCAGATTGCGCTTGCCCGGGTAGCCGGGGCGCTGCCTTTTGCGCCCCAGCGCTGAATTTCGGGTTCGCGTCTAGGCCCGCATCGCTTCGATGGGATTGATGCGCGCTGCGCGGATTGCGGGCAAGAAGCCGCCAACCAGACCCATCACGGTAGCGAAGATCATCGATCCCACGATGACGCCGCCATCGGGCTCGAATCGAAACACGATTTCAGACCAGCTGGCGAAATTGACCATCGAGAAGCTGACGAGGCCCATCGCAAGCGACGCGAGTGCACCGATGCCGCCGCCGATGATGGACAGAATGATCGATTCGAGCAGGAACGAAAACAGAATGCTTGCCTTCGAGAATCCAAGGGCTCGCAAGGTGCCGATCTCGCGCTGACGGTTTGCAACCGCGGCGTGCATGGTGATGGTGGCACCCAGCATCGCGCCGATGGAGAAAAACAAGGCGATCATGGTGCCCATGATCGAGATGAAGAGCGAGGTTCCCTCGGACTGCTTTTCGTAATACACAGCTTCTTTCATGACTGCCAGGTTGAGCTGGCGGTTCGATTCGATGCTGGCCTTGAACGTGTCGAACTGCGAGGGCGATACCCGCACGCGGATCGCCGACGTATAGCCCTCGCGTTTGAATGCGGTTCGCACGGTATCGATATCTGCCCATACCTCGGATTCATTGGAAGAGCCGCCGTCCTCGAAGACCCCCACCACCTTGACCGATCGATTCTTCTTGAGCTCAAACGATTCTCCGAGCGTGAGTCCCTTGAATCGACCCGAAATCGCACGCCCAATCACAACCTCGTCGGAGCCCTCTTGTGGCATCCGACCTTCGACGATCTTGATCGAGGGCCGAAACGCAAACGAGTCGGGGCGAACACCGCGCACCGCCGCGTTTGAGAAACCATCGGCACCAATCTTGTCGAGCAAGATGACCACCACCGACTCCGAAACACCGCGGGGACCCGAGACGGACTGAGGCAGCGACGTGTCGTTGAGCACCAGATTGACGTTGGCGTCTTCGATTACACTTTCGATCTCGGCCGTTGCACCCTTTCGCAACACCAGGGCCGCGTCCGGACTTGCACTTCGCCCAAGCGTCTTTTTGATGCCGTTGGACAGCATCAAAACCGAGGCAAACACGAAGACGACGAGCGCCAGGCCAAAGGCGGCCGCAGCACTCGTGGTTTTGCGAACTTTCAAATTGCGCAGGTTGTATGAAATTGGAACCATGGTGAATCCTCCTTACGCAAGCCGACGAAGCGCGTCCGTAACCTGAAGCCGAAACGCATTGCGTGCCGGAACGATCGATGCCGCAAGGGCTAAAACCAAAGCCAAGCCCATACCCATCACATAGGTCTTTGGGTCGATTCGGAAATAGGGGAACCAAGCCCCCATATTTTCCTCCAACAAGCGACCCAGCCCCAGTTCGACAATCGGAAACGAGAGCGCAAGCCCCACGATTCCAGATACGATCCCCGTCACGGCCGCCTCGCCCACCACGAACCAGGCGATCGACGCGGGTGGAAATCCAATCGCTCGCAACACACCATATTCGCGGGTTCGCTCGCGCACGCCCATGGCAATCGTATTACCCAAAATCATCATCATGATGAACAGAATGATGATCGAGATGACGTCGAGGGCCTTCAAAAGCGAGCTGATCATGCCCATGAACGACAAGTTCATCGCGCGCTCGCTCATGGTGGTGGTTTGGATATCCTTGACATCAAACATCTGATCGATCGCTGCCGATATCGCGGGGCCTCGACCCGGATCATCGATGCGCGATGCAATCCATCCGATCTGATCTTGCCGGTCGGGCGGTAGTGAATCGTTGACGTACGAATAGTGGAAAAACATACTCGACCGATCGATCGACTTTTTGGTGGCCGTGTAGATGCCCGTGATGTTCAGGGGCCAATCTCCGGGATAGATGCTGCCCTGCAAGGTGAACCGATCGCCCACCTTCAAGCCCAGCTGCCGCGCCAGCACGTCACCAATGATCGCGCCTTGTTTGTCGGCCAAAAAGGCCTGTTGCTGATCCGGCGCCAGCACCAGCTCGTCGAAAACCTCAAGCATCGAAGGTGCGTCGAAAGCCATCGTTGCAAAGAACTGCTCCGGCTTCTTGGGGTTCTTGCCGCCAAACCAGATGGCATAGGTGGCGCTCTTCACACCGGGCACCGCGCGGATCTGATCCACGTAGTTCTTCGGCATGGTGATGACGAAGCTGACCTTGTGGCGGGTTGCGATGCGATCCTTGGCGGCAAAGTCGGCAGCGGTCGACCAAGCGGACAACACCGTTCGCAGCATCACAAACGCGATGATCGCCACCGACGCGCCGAGTACGGTCAACGTCGTGCGCAATTTGTTGCGCAACAAATTGCGCGCTGAGATACGGATGAAGTTCATCATCGCAGTTGACCCTTGTCCAGCTTGCGCGTGACCGTCGCTCGCTCTGCTGCCGCCGGATCGTGGGTGACCATGAGGATGGTCTTCTTGAATTCCTTGTTGAGGCGATCCATCAGATTCAAGATCTCGTCGGCCGATTTGCGGTCCAGATCACCCGTGGGCTCGTCGGCAACGATGATGGTCGGATCGTTGACGATGGCGCGTGCAATCGCCACACGCTGCTCCTGACCACCCGAAAGTTGTCGCGGATAGTGGTGGCTCCGGTCCTCAAGCCCAACCACCCGCAAGGCAGTTTGCGCCCGCTTCTTTCGCTCGGCACTTGAAAGACCGTGCAACAACAGAGGCAACTCGACGTTTTCCTGAGCAGTCAGTACCGGCAATAGGTTGTAGGCCTGAAAAATAAAGCCGATGTTGCCCGAGCGAAACTTTGCCAGATCGCCATCGGACATTTTGCCAATGTTTGCGCCCGCCACCATCGCACTGCCCGAGGTTGGTCGATCCAGGCCCGCGATGAGGTTCAATAGGGTTGACTTGCCAGAGCCCGATGGCCCCATCAGCGCCTCGAACGACCCCGCCGGGATTTCGAGTGACAACCCGTCCAAAACGGTGATGGGTTCCTTGCCGCGAAAGAAGGTTTTGCGGATCTCTTTGAGAGAAACAATGGGGGATTCCGTGCTCATGTCGCTCGCTCCGTATTCGCGGTTGATTTGACTAGTTGTCCGAAGTTTTGACTTTGGATCCGGTCCGCAATTCGGCGGACGGATTTCGTACCACGCGGGTCCCGGGTGCGGGGCCTTCTTGAAGTTCCAGGCTGCCACCGACAACGCCCCCAACAAGAACCGGGGTCTCTTTGACCTGTCCATCGTCGATGACAAAGACCACCTTGCGACCCCCGCGTTCGACGACGGCATCGGGTGCGACCACCTTCTTGGGCTTTTCCTGCAAGGCCGCGTCGGTCAGCTTTTCACGCAAGAAACTGACCCGGGCGGCCATGTCGGGCAACACACCATCGGTCGGATCTTCGAAACGCACCTTCACGACAACGGTGGCCTTCGCACGATTGACCCGCTTGCCAAACTCAACCGCAACACCCCGATACCGTTTATTGGGATACGCATCGAGCACGATCTCGCAAGGCGCCCCCGGCGTAATCTGACCAAGCCTTGCTTCCGGAACATCGGTTTCAACCAGAATTGACGCAAAGTCGGCCAGCTCTGCAATGAGCGACGACGGGCCAACCATCTCACCGATGGCAGCAGGCTTCGCGACAACCGTGCCATCGATCGGCGACACGATCACGCGGTCATCCATGCCGACCCGCAGGGTACGCGCCTCGGCCTCGACCGCGGCAATATCGGCCTGTGCTGCTTTCTGGCTTTCGGCAAGTGACGCCGCGCGCGTTTCGAGATCTTCAAATTGCGCACGCGGCACGGCATTGCCAGCCAGCAATCCACGGGTGCGTTCCAGCTGTCGTGTCACTTCGGCGAGATTGGCCCGGGCGGTTTCCGCGCGCGCGCGCGCCGCCAAAACGCGCGAGCCGGCCGCAGCCACGGCGCTGCGTTGATCGGCGCTCGCAAGGGTCGCTATCACATCGCCCGCCTTGACCAC
>JAWXBF010000200.1:0-26917 GCA_034439895.1 Deltaproteobacteria bacterium | reverse complement strand
TATTTCCTCTTCGTTCGCCATCCCCTCCTTTGATCACATCCCGCCCTTTCTGTCGATCCCCAATCGCCTCCGATAATCAAGTTGTTCCTGCTCGGGGCCATAGCAGCATCGAAGCTTGGCCTGACGGTCTGCCCGCCGGCTATGCCGACGATATCTGCAAACTTCAGACGGCAAAGTACAAGCTCAACGCGTGCGCTTTAATCGTGGCTTGTGACGGCACCACCAAGATCATCGTGTGTGAGCGCGTTGCCCAAAGCGAAACCGCTCACTGCACGTGCACCTTGAATGACAGCTCGGGGCGCACCCCGACATCGAGCGAGATTCCTGACGTACTTGGTAAGGCTATCGATCCTTGCGTCAACGCGTTTGACATCTGCCGCGAATGAGACTGGGTGCATCGGCGACAACGCGAGCGCCAATCACTCTGGCTTTACGCCGGGCACCGTCGGCGGAACGCCCAAGTCCGCCACCAAAATGATGCCGCTCGTGTTCGCTCGCGTGTGACTATCATCTGAGCCTGCGGCCCTGAGGTAAGCCTTCGCCACATCGCCTTCATCCAAGAACCCAATGATGGTCTTGTTGGCGTCCACGACGGGAATGGCGCGCAATCCGTTCGACACCAGCTTTTCAGTGGCCACACGCAAGTCGTCGTCGGCATAAACGGATAGCGGCGGCTGCATGATGTCGACGGCCACGGCCCATTTTGCGTTTGCGCGTTCGTTGGCCAAGATGCGCGTGTCGGACCCGGTCACAAGGCCCACCAAGCGTCCCTCGTTGGCCACGGGAAACACAACCTGCCACGTGGCTTCGCTCGCATGGCGCAGGATCTCGTCCGCGGTCGTAGACGGCGTAAACGTCACGAACGGGCGGCCGGTAACCGCGATGTCACGCACGCTCATGGCTTTTAGGACATCCAACAACAAGGTTTCACGGTGTACGGGCGAATCACGTTGGGTGGGCACTTGCGCGTCGTACAGTTGGCGTTTGCGCAGGGCCACAAAAGCAATTCCTTGAGCCAGCATCAACGGCACGAGCAAATCGTAGTTTCCCGCGAGTTCGCACACCAACACCAATGCGCTCAACGGCACGTGGGCAATGCCGCCGTAAAACACGCCCATGCCCACCAAGGCGAACGCGCCGGGGTCGAGCCGCGGATCTTCAAGCAACAACTGCGCGGCCCGCCCAAAGGCGCCGCCGCATAGGCCGCCAATCGCCAATGACGGCGCAAAATCGCCGGCACTGCCCCCTGATCCAATCGTGAGTGAGGCCGCCATGATCTTGGCTACAGACAAAAGCAGCAACAACTCAACCGTTAACCATCCCCCGGGCAACCAAGCCGAGCCGCTGATCGCCATCTGCACGGCGCCATAGCCGCCGCCCAGCAATCCAATGCCTTGGCCGTCGGTGTTCGTCACGGCACCCACCACCAGGATGAGCGACGTGGACAACACGCCCAACATCAAACCGCCAATGCCAGGCCGCACCCACTCGGGCACCTTGAGGCTCTTGAAGAACGTGCGGGAACTGCGCAGCACCGACACAAACGCCGCCGCCAACGCGGCTACCACCAGGGCCAGCAATCCGTAAAGCGGCAAGTGCGAAGGCACGAAACCAAAACGCGGCGCGTGCGCCAACAAGGTGCTTTCGCCGAACACAGAGATGACAATCGAATACGCGACCACACTTGCCAGAATCGATGGCACGAGCGCATCCGATTCGAAGCCATCACGGTACAGCACTTCCACCGCCAACAAGGCGGCACCCAAGGGCGTGCGAAACACGGCGGAGATGCCGGCTGCGACACCGGCCACCAACAAGATCCGCCGTTCCCGTGCGCCTACTTTCAGAACCCGCGCGACCCAGGAGCCCAACGCGCCGCCAATCTGCATGGTGGGGCCCTCACGGCCACCGGCGCCCCCCGTACCCAACGTGCAGAGAGAGGCCAGCGCCTTTATCCAGATGACGCGCGCGCGAATAACGCCGCCTTGGTGGTGAAACGCATCAATCATCGCATCGCCACCACCGCCGCGCGTCTCAGGCGCAAAGCGTGTAACTAGCCCGCAAGCCAGGCCGCCCAAGCCGGGGAGCAACACCAACAACCACGGGCGAAAGGTATGCGCGGCCTCATGTGTTGCGAATGTCTCACCGTGCGCCTTGAGGGCTGTGTAGCCGGCCAAATTCTCCAAAAAGAATCGCTGCGTGTACTCGAGGGCGCCGAAGAACAACACGCCCGCCACACCTGCCGCCGCGCCCACCAACGCCGCGTGCAGCAACATGCGGCCCACGATCCGTAGATCGAGAGGAGCTGTTTCGGCAAAGATGATCGGCAACAGGTCCTGGTTGCGCTTCGACCACCAGCTTTGTAGACGGGACAGGCCTCTCATGGCGGTGGTCATCTTGCTCCGCAATGGCGTACGGATCTACGCCGACCCCCGGCCCTCGCCATTTTCGCGCGTCATTTCGACCATGGTGCGACGGAAGCCAAGTCGCTGGAACAGATGTTGGGCGGCGCCGTTGTTCTCGGCGGTCCACAAGAGGATGCGGGGGGCACCTTTCGCCTCAAGCCATTCCGCAGCGGCTTCGACCAATTGCGACCCCAGACCTTGACTGGCGAAGGCGTCATCGACGACCACGTCGTGAATGAAGCCGGCTTCATCACGCAGCTCTTTCCACGATTGCGGTTCGATGCCGGCGTACACGTAGCCAATGACGGTGTGATCGTCGTTCAACGCAACCAACACGATGGCCGAGGGCACCTGCAATTGGGTGCCCAGAAACCATGCGTAGCCGGCTTCGATGTCGTTGTCGGGTTTCATGAAGCGCTGCGAATCGAAGCCAAAGTGGGCCTGGACGAGGCGGGCACCCAAACGACCCAGCGCAGGTAGGTCGGCTGGGGTGGCGGGCCTGAGGCGAAACGACGACACGCACGGAGTATGACCGAAGGCTCAACGGCCGTCCCGGGTGTTTGCAATTGACGTCAAGGACCATTGCCAGAATCCTCGGAGCCATGGGCTGGGCCACCACGCCTTACCCCTGATTGGGTTCTGCTGAAGGTGAACGCTTGCGCCAGCAATCGGACCCGCCGACGCGGCAAACGCCACGTTAGGCCGAGAAGATGTCGTGGGTCGCCCCCGTCGAATCGGCAAACTGCGGGGTTTTCACGCCGAGAGCGCCCAGCATCGCCACGAATAGATTCGCCAAGGGAACCCCGTCGCCATAGACGCGGTAGCGCCCATGCCGCAGGCCGAGCCGTTCCGCGCCCGCGAGGATGAGCGGATAGTTGCGCGCGTTGTGCGTCGTGCTGCACGCCGAGCCGTACAACACCAGCGTGCTGTCCAGCAGCGATCCCTCTTCGTCTTGCGTTTCCGTCATGCGTTTCAAGAAATAGGCAAACTGCTTGGCTAGAAACTGGTCGTAACGCGCCCAGCGCTCGAACGCGCCCAGGCTGCGATCATGGGAAAGATTGTGGTGGCCGTCTTTGATCCCGAGCGCCAAGGCGGGAAACTGATCGCCCCATCCCATGCCGTCCTCGCGCGCCACCATGTACGTCACCAGACGCGTGGTGTCGGTCTGAAAACCCAGCACGATCAGATCGCACATCGTGCGGATGTATTCTTCGGGATTGATCTGTTTGGCGTCGAGATTGAGCTTCCGGATGTCACCCACCTTGAAGGGTTTCCCGATCCAGCTTTCGGCGCGCTCGATGCGATCTTCGATCTCCGACAACACGCCCAGGTACTCATCCAGGCGTTCCTTGTCGTTCTTGCCGAGCTGCCGCTTGAGATCCGACGAATCCCCCTTGACCACATCAACCACCTTCTGCCGTTCCCCCAGCCGGCGGCGGGCTGCGGCCTCGGCTTCCGTCCCTCCGGTCTGGAAGTAACGCTCGAAGATCTGCCGCGGCATCGATTCAGACGGAATCGGCGTGCCGCCGGGGCCAAAGGACAGCGTCGATACGCGCGTCTTGTAGCCGATCCCACCGTCGCACGACAGCACCAGCGAAGGATGCCGCGTGGCGCGCCCCATGTGCCGGGCCGCAACTTGATCGAACGAGATGGAGTTGCGGTATTCGCCGCTCACATCGCCTCCGGTCAGAAACGTATCACCCGCTGCGTGTCCCAAGATCTCCCGGCTGCGGGGATGGGACAAGCCACCCAGGATGGTGAGGCGTTGGCGGTGCGGCTGCAGAGACGCGAGGGTTTCGGTGAACTCATAGTTGCGGCCCTCGCCGAGCGGAAACCACGACCATTGCTTGTGCGCGGGGCTTGACTCTGGCGGCAAGCTCACCCCGTTCGGGACGTAGAACACCGCGAGGCGTTTCGCCTTCGTGGCGGGAGCCGCGTTCCCCATGGACTCAAGCCAGGGCAGAGGCACCAGCAGTCCAAGGCCACGCAGCACGGTTCGACGCGAGATCTGTCTGGGTTTCATGGGTTATTTCGAGGTGAAGATGTCATGGGTCACGAGCGCGACCACCAGGCCGGCAAGGCCATCGCCCTCGGCAACCGTGCGTTCGCAAATTTCGGCCAGCGCGGATTCTTCAATGAACCCTGGCGTACGACCCAGCGCATAGGCGGCCAGATGGCGCGCGACCGCCCGCCGGACATCGTGCAGGCGCGTGTCGGCCAGGTAGTGTTGCAGCCCCGCAATTCCGGCGATCTCCGTGCCATCGGGCAGCGTCGAGGTCGCGTCGACCGGCAACGTTATTTTTTCGCCGAGAACGTCGCGCTCAATCGTGCTGCGATTCAACCCCTGCGCATCGAAACTTTCCAGCGGTAGCCCCCAGGGGTCGAGATTCTTGTGGCAATTGCGACACGAATCCCTGTCCCGATGCAACGCCAGTTGCTCCTTCACCGTCATGCGCGCAATGGCGGGATTTTCGTGATCGATCTCGGGGACGTTGGGGGGCGGAGGCGGTGGCGGCTTGTCGAGCAGCTTTCGCGCGACCCAATAGCCCCGCTTGATCGGATGTGATTCGGTTCCGGTCGAATGGCCCACCAGAAAACTTCCTTGCGTGAGCAGGCCGCCCTTGGCCGCGGCACCGTGCCAGGGCACCGGACGAAACTCCGGACCCACCACGCCGGGCACGCCGTAGAAACCGGCGAGATTCTGATTCACCATCACGTGATCCCCGGCGATCAGATCGCGCAACGGGCGATTTTCACGAAACGCCCATTCGACATACCGCATGGTCTCGGTGCGCAGGTCGTCCTTGATGAACCGGTTGAATGCCGGAAACTTCTTCACGTTGACGCGAACGCGATCGAGCGCCCCCAGATCCAGCCATTGCGCCGCAAACGCCGCGAACGAATCGCGCGCCCGCGGTGAGGCGAGCATCCGTCGGACGTGTTGCTCAAGATTCGCCACCAACGTTCCCTCGCGGGCCGCGGCAAACAATCCTTCGTCCGGCATCGTGTTCCACAGGAAGTACGACAGGCGATTGGCGAGCGCGTACGGATCCAGCCGGGGCGCCGCCGCTTCGACCGGCTCGAAGTGATGTAGAAAATAGGGCGACGACAGCGCGGCCACCAACGTATCGCGCATCGCCTCTGCGAACGGGTGGTTCGCTCGGCGTCGCTCCCGGAAAAATCGCCGGTACCGTTCGAGCTGCGCCGGGGTCGGCGGCCGGCGAAAAGCGCGGGTGAGAAAACGTTCGAGAATCTCATCGGCGTAGCGCTCCGGTTCGGCCAGCCGCTGGTCGTCAAAGAAGATCGCGCGATGGCTCGCCGAAGGCCACGCGTCGGTGATCGGCCCTTCGAATTCGATCGACGAGATCGCGAGCGCCGGCGTGGTGATGCCGGCTTGCGTGACCAGCGCGTCGTTCCAGACCCCGATCACCATCAGGTTGGACAGGAACTCACGGTCGTTGGGATCAACGATGGGGACGGGCAAGTTCTCGAGCCGTCCCCGAAACTCGATCGTCTGCGGCTGGCCCGGCGGGGCATCCACGCGCCGGGAGCGGTCGAAGGTCGCGTATTCCATGCCGTCGTCCAGACGGTTCCCAACAAAAGCCCGCAACCAAGGGCTATCCCCCTGCCCGCTGGTGCGTGCGACCCGCACCCGCAACACGAATGAACCCTCGGAGGGAAAGTCACGGAGGACCAGCCCGAGGTTCGGATTGGGCCCCTGCCAGATCTGAGCCGCGCGCTCGACGTGCGGTTTGGCCGGCGCCAGAACCAAGCCGCGTTCGTCCACCTGATAGCGACGCGAGCTCTTCTTGCTGTCGTAGTCGTGGGATCCGCGCAGGTCGACGTAGACCCGATCGCGCAGCTCGCCTCGCGGCGTCAGGGTGGGCGTCCTGGCCGGTCCGGTGCCGGCGAAGGTTTCCACCCGGAACTGCTCCGGCGCGAGCGGCTGCGCCTGGTAGCCGAGATCGACGGGTTTTCCTGGGGGCGCGACCTGGGGGCCAAACGTCACACGGAATCGCCAGGCCGCCGGAGGATCGCCCAGCGACAGCGCGCGATCAACCGCGACCCGGGCAACCTTCATGGTCTGCTCAAGATGCAACGTCGAGCTGGCCAACGAACGCCCGTCGTTTTGCATCCCCATGCGCGAAGGGCTTTCGGGCGGCAGCATGCGGGTGTAATCCGTGTCGACGCCGAGCAGATCGCGCAGGGTGTTGGTGTATTGCTCGCGGGTCAGGCGCCGCAACACGGAGGCGGCTTCACTCTGGGCGAGACGCGCTGCTTCTTGCAGTCCGTCCCGCAACCATTGCGCGAGCGCCGTCCGTTCTCCCTGCGGCAGTTGCCGGCTCTCCTCCGGCGGCATGTCGCCGGTCTCGATGGCGGTCAACACGTCGTGCCAACGTTCGCCGTGCCGGCCGCCCACCACGTCGAGATCGAGCGCGTCGATCCGCATGCCGCCCTTGGCCTTCTGCCCACCGTGACATTCCGCACAGTACTGGCGCAGGATCTTCTTCGCCGCCGCGGGCGCGAGCGGTTTCGCCGGCGCTGCCTGAGCCCCGGCGGCCGACAGAAACAGGACCGCTGCGGCCAGACACCCTGCAATCGCGGTGTGCAAACGCCCGCACACCGGTACAGGCGTCGTGTTCTTATCTGTCCGCGAGCTGCTCATCTGAACGGAAAGGGACGGTCCCCGCAAGAATTCTCAGGCGAATCGCATCGGATGACACAATTTCCGACCGATGGTGAGAAATTACCGGACTTCGGTCCCTTCTGATCACAGTAAGGCCTCAACATGACCACGGGTACAAGAGCAGAGCAATTCGTCAGCCTCGTCTTGACGCACCAGCGGCGTCTGCATGCGTTCATCCGTGCCCTCGTCCCCGAATCGCCGGATGTCGATGACCTGTTTCAGCAGACGAGCACCGTGTTGTGGCGGCGCTTCGACGACTACCAACCGGGAACGAACTTCGCGGCTTGGGCCATGACGATCGCGCGCAACCAGGTGCGCGATCATCGCAAAAGCCATCTGCGGCGGCGCGGCGTCTTCAGCGACGACCTGTTCGACGCCATCGCGGACAAGATCGCCATCGCCACGGAAACCGTGGACGCACGTCAGGAAGCGTTGTTGGCCTGCTTGCGGGAACTCCCGGCGGATGCCCGGCAACTGATTGAACTGCGCTACACCCAGGAGCAACCGGTCGAAACCATCGCGGCGACGCTGCGGCGATCGGACAAGACGGTATACCGGTTGCTGGCTCAGATCCGTTCCGCGCTGCTCAGTTGCGTGGAGAACCGCATGCGGGCCGAGACCTCCGCCGCCGGGCCAAAATCATGAGCCGAACACCCGACCCCTGCCTCGATGAATTGCTGAATGCCTTGTACGATCGCGGGTTGTCGGACGCCGAATCGGCGCAGCTCGCAGACCATCTGAAAGACAGCGCGGCGCAAGATCGGTACGTGTCCTTCGCCTTGCTGCAGCAGTCGCTCGCCGACGTCTGTTCGCCGCGGGAGAACCTCACACTCGGGGCCTTCCGCGCGCCGCCGGCCAAACCGCTCGAGCATGGTTTTCGTGCACGGTTTTCCTCGCGCAGTCGCATCGTCGGGATCGGTGCGATCGTGGCGATTGCGGCCGCGTTCCTGCTTTTCCCACGTCAGCCACTGACACCGGTTGACGAGGCCACCGGCGTCGCGGTCATCACCAACAGTGTCAACGCGCTTTGGGGTGCGGAAGGCCTTGCGGTCAAGGAAGGGGCACCGCTCGTCCCGGGGACCCTGGTCTTGCATTCGGGGCTCGCGCAATTGGATTTCTATCGCGGCGCGACCCTCGTCATGGAAGGGCCGGCCGCACTGGAATTGCAAGGTGACAAGAGCGCCCGGTTTCTCTACGGGCGCATCCGCACCCGCGTGACCGAATCGGCGAAGGGACTCCGCATCTCCATGCCGTCGGGCGAGATCATCGACCTCGGCACGGAGTTCGGGGTCAATCTCGACCGCACCGGGCAGGCCGAGATCCACGTATTCGATGGTTCGGTGATCTGGCGGCGGGCGGGCAAGGAACTGTCACTGGAGCAAGGGCAAGCCTTGCGCATCTCGCCCGCATCTACGCCCGCTGGTTCCACCGAAGCGCGCGTACCGGCCGATGACACCGCCTTCGCCGGTCCCGGTAAGATCTCGACGCTGGCCAACCAACAGGTCGATCAGCACCGGCAGGCGTGGCTCGCGGGCCGCGAGAAGATCCGGCACGATCCCGCCACGCTGCTGTATTTCGATTTCGAGACCACCGGCTCCTGGGGACGTACGCTGACCAATGCGGTGGCGCATGCGGGGATGCGTTCGGGGGACGGCGCGGTCGTGGGTTGCCGGTTCGTCGCGGGCCGGCTGGCCGGCAAGCAAGCCCTTGATTTCAAGCGCCCGAGCGATCGCGTGTTGCTGAACGTTCCCGGACACCATCCCTCGTTCACCATCGCAGCCTGGGTGCGGTTCGACGGCCTCGATCACCGCTACAACGCTTTCGTTCACACCGACGGTTGGCGAGCCGGCAGCGTGCACACCCATATTCAGGCGGACGGAACCATCGCCATCGATCGCTTCGGCCGCGAGCGCCTGACCTCGACCCGCCGGATTGGGCCGCGCGATCTGGGGCAATGGATGCATCTGGCCTGGACGTGGGACGACGACAATCGCGTGGTCTCCCTGTTCCTCGATGGGACGCTCGATGCGTCGATGCCGATCACCAGCGCCCCCGCACCGACCCCCGATACCCCCACGTTCGGCTCGGTGCAGCTCGGCAACTGGGACGAGACCCACCGCAATCTCAACGGTCAACTGGACGAGTTCGTCATCCTCTCCCGGGCGCTGTCCGCCGCGGAGATCCTGGCGTTGTCCCGCACCGGCGCGGTTCACTAATACATCCGCTCTCGGCCTGAATCTATACACAAAACTCGACTGGCAGATCTGGATTGCCGCCCTTGCCGAGAATCGAACGGACTTCATCTCCTTCGTCGAGCCGCTGGCCCGTTTCATCGACGAGACCCCGAATCGCATTGTGATACATGGGCTCGACGTGAACCTAGCGACGTGCACCTAGTCCGCAAGCACGCTCAACTCGCCCGTTTCGTTGTTGAAAGCAAAATTGCGATCGGTCCGCACCGCAATCGGATAGTAGTAGAACGAATCCCGCAGACAATTCCGCCCGCCGGATGAATCATCTGTTTCGTAGCACGGACTGAACACGGCGGTAACGCCGGGGCCGCCAGGGCTTGGACCCGCTTGGCAACAAAACGAGGCGTACCCACCGCGTCTGCGGGAAACATCGGCGTCAACTCGCCCGCTGCCAACAACCGCGGTGCCTGTCAAACCTGACACGAAAACAAAAATCAGTCGTTTCATGGGAAACACCCTTCCTTCGTTCCACTTTGTCGGGAAAGCGGATCATTTGTCCTCAACACGACAGAATTGCTCGTGCTTCCGCGCCACGTGCATTTTTGCAGACCTTGGCGCCGGATCGCTCCGGTGTTAATTTGGTGGCGTGAAAAATGCACTTTGGTTCGTCTCTTTCGTTGCTTCTCTGGGCTGTCGAACACCCGCTGCCGTCTCGCCCCGAACAACAGCCGCGGCGCCATCGCTGCACGAGCTGAAGTGGACACCCGTCGTCGTTTCGGGCGCACCGCAAGCGCGACACGAGTGCGCGTTTGTCGAATCGGGTGGGCGGTTCTACCTCTTGGGCGGTCGGCGCGAACAACCGGTCAACATCTTCGATCCCGCCACGAGCACCTGGAGCGAGGGACCCGCGGCGCCCATGGAGTTGCACCACTTCCAGGCGGTTTCACCACCGGGCGATCACCGCATCTGGATCATCGGTGCCCTTACCGGAAATTATCCCGACGAACCCCCGGTCCCACAAATCTATGTGTATGACACGAAGTCCAACGTCTGGAGCACGGCCGGCGAGATCCCCGCAGCCCGTCGCCGCGGCGCCGCAGGAGTTTCGTATCACGACGGCAAGTTCTATCTCGCAGGTGGCCTCACCGAAGGCCATAGCGGCGGCTTTGTACCGTGGCTCGACAGCTACGATCCCGCCACACAAACCTGGACAATCTTGCCCGATGCGCCGCGACCCCGCGATCACTTCCAGGCCGGCATCGTTGGTGAAACCTTGGTGCTTGCCGGTGGCCGAACGAGTTCCGCCAGGACGAACGAAGTGCTGACGCTAACCATCGCGGAAGTCGATTTGTATGACATTCAAAAGGGAACCTTCACCACGCTTCCTGCGCCCGCAGGCAACCTGCCCACGAGGCGCGCAGGAACCAGCACCGTTGTTCACGACGGGCTGCTTTACGTGCTCGGGGGCGAAAGTGGCGAACAAAAACCCGCCCACAACCATGTCGAAGCGCTGGACCTAAAAACCGGTGCGTGGAAGATCCTATCGCCGCTACATACCGGCCGACATGGCACCGGTGCCCTCGTCTGGCGCGGTGCAATCTACACCGCGGCAGGCAGCGCCAACCGCGGCGGTGGCCCCGAACTCAGTTCACTCGAGGCCCTCGGCGCCAATCCTCGATGATGGCGCGGCTTTTGGGGTAACCTCCGGGCCTCGACGCGCCCAAAGTGCGTGAGCCAATTGGCGGTCGCTAAGTTACGGCGGAGGCTCGCCTGGGGGTGGTGCAGGCTCCGAAGGTGGTGGCGGTGGCGCGGGCGCCGACGGCGGCGGGGCGACGGGCGGCGATTCCGGCGGCACCTCAAACCGCACAGGCCGGCGCGGGATGTATTGCGAGGCTTCGTCTTGAAACATCAAACATCGTGTTGCGTTTACAGCGCCGTAAATACCCGAAACGAAAAGTGTGGCGGGAAAAACATAGGCAGTCGTGCCTACGTCGCCATCGCTGGCGGCATTCAGAGTCACCCATCCGGTCAATCCCGCGGCAGCGAAATCCAGGCCTGCGGACGCATAGCTTGCCGAACATCTGGGATAGCTGCCTTGTGGTGCGCGGTGCGCGGGGCGCTGGACCATGAACGAGCATCCGCCAAGGTTGGAAATCAAAGCCGCGCCGAGAAAAATCCACCCGCGCTTCGAGGTATTCATTTTTGAATCCGCGCGACGTTGGCGCATGGCTGTTCAACGACGGCCTCGCGGGACGCCTTGGCAAAAAGGGGCGGAATTCCTTGTGGAAATCGGGCGTAACGGGTAACGGCAATAATAGGAAAGGCGGATGCACGATCCCAGTAGGCGTGTCCCACTCCCGTTTGATGGGTCGTGACGCTGGCGCCGGCAATTGCCCATATCGGAAATGAAATACTCAGAAACACCCCGTGCGAAATCGTCGATAGCGCCCCCAGTGTGGTCCAGGTGACGATGCCACTGGTTGTTGCTTCTAGATCAGCAACAAATATCTTCTCGACGCAGTTGTGAGCGACGTAAACAACCTTCGGATCGGCCCCCAGATAAACGCCCATGGTGTCAACCGCGAGCAGTTCCCCGCCGATTTCACTGCCGTTGTTTAACCGTACCACGCTCCAGGCGCCAAGTGGATCGCGACGTGCAACGGAGATGTTTCGGCTCCAGCCGTCCGGTGCGTATGCGTAGGTGGATTCACTGCAGCCCGCATTGGCGTAGCACAGCAGGACTGCCACGAACAGTATAGGGTTAAGGCGTTTTGACATAGCGGCTTTTCCAGAAAGCGTCCTCAAATCCCGGTTCAACGCGTTTGAAAGCGGGGGCCAAGTTGCGCAAAGCCTGCGACGGAAACGAAACCATCTGCAGAAATCTCGGGAAGTTTTCTTCCTTCAGCCATTCGCTGCGCATCCACTCGATGTAATAACCGTGGCTGTCGAGAAACAGATCCAGATCGCCGTAGTTGTCCGGTAGGCGAAAATGCAGCGCGTGGTCATCGCCAGGTTGCGTCACGAGTTGTGGTGCCTTGCCAGCGAGCCACGCTTGTGCCCCCGCGGCGTCGCCATGCTTGGTAACAATCGCCGCCAAGGGAACCTGTGTCACGGTTGCGGGGCCCGCGATGCGCACCCGCGCGATCCGGTCGATGCGGTAGTATCCTTTGGTGATGCGCAGTCGAAGGCGTCGTGCGGATAGTCCCTTCGGCACTTCAATCAGCTGAACGTCACTCGCGATGGGCCCCGTCTCGTTGAAGCGACCCACGGGTTGCCATCCACCTCGCCCGTCTTCCACGAGCAATTCGATGCCCCCCAACATCTCGAATAGCTTTCCAATTCCGGCGAGGGCTTCGGGTGGACCGTTCGTTGTTGACGACAGCGCTGCCAACATCGGTCCCGTCCGCGAACCCAGATATGCGAGGGCTTGGTACATCAAGAACGTTGTCACGAATGTTTGTCGCGCTTCGACAAGAAATCCGTATGGCATCGAATCATCTGGCGACGGGGCGAACTCAAGATCGATCGTTTCCTTGGTCGCCAGATCCGTGGCTTCGGTAAGGCTCCAACGTTCGCTGCCGTCGCTTTTTCCCATTGTGTCTCGGCAATCGCCTTCGTCCGCGCGGCATTGTTGCGGTTCCTCGAAGGCCACCGCCTTCAGCAATCGGCCATCCGAAGTTGCGAGCACTCGGCCGCCGTGGGGACGCGTCGCTGCGAGCAAGTTCGTGCGATCAATGACGTGTGTCTCCAAGGCCTCGTTGGTCACGCGCATCACCAGGTCGGATGACTTCAGCTGCGCGTGAAAAAGGGCATCGAGATCGCGCTTGGCCAGCGACGGTGCGACCGCGTCCGAGAATGCCTCGGCCGCCAAGATGGGGCCATTGGCACCCGGCACGTAGAACGTCGGGCATGAACCGAAGCACGTTTTGGGATTCGTCAGGCAAACCACGGTCATTGCAATTGATCCGGCCGTGATGAGGGCCAAGGCTGCAATAAATGGACTTTTCACGGGCTTGTTGGATTCGAACAACGCGACATCGTCGATCGAAACAGAGAGCATGCCTTTCTCTTTGAGAGTGCGGTTCATGTCGTAGTGGAAGCCCATCCCACCAATGCGGCGGGTTTGATTGTGAAACTGCCAATGGTCGAAGACATAAACATCGCCGTTCTTGAGGTGCGCTTTCAACACCGTATCGGTTTGCTCAGGCGGCTGATCGTCGGCTGACCACATTGTCCGTTCAAGCGATTGCGCACAACCCATCGCAAGAACGCACAGAACGGCGATACCCGTGGCGCTCACCCTCGATATTCGGTCAATCAACACGATGCGGTACGATGGGCTAATATGGTTCGATTGTAAACGGTCGACATGGAAACGAATCTCAAACGAGCCCTATTGGGAATCGCAGCGTGCCGGGTGCATTTCTGATCTCGGCCCATCGGGAAGAGGGCGCCTTGACGTATTTGTCGGTGACAAGCGAGCGCGGCGGCCACATTCGCTTGAGGTCAACGAACGTCGCGGCGCTTGCGAAGGTGAAGGCGATCAACAGCGACACCATCGACGTTACCCTGCGCGCCGGCCAAACGATGGCATGGGGGACCGAGCCGAGCGGTGAGCACGGGTGGGCCGTAGCACCTGCACCCGATCAACCAGCCAATCCCTTTGGCAGCAAGGCCGCCAACGCGTGGACAACGCTGACCACGCCCGCAAGCGACAAACAAAACCCAGGCAGCAAGCACGCCCAGCCACCGGGGCGCTTCGCCTGGCAGCTTCTCCACGGAGCTGTGCCCACGGTCTGGGCTGGCAACGGCGCCGAAGAGATCACGTGGCGGCATACGTCCTGTGATCCCTGCGCATGGGAAGCATCCTCAAGCCACACATCGGGGAAACTCCCCTGGAAGACCGTCGAACCCGACAAAGAATGTTTCGATTTCATGCACCTCTTGGCCAACGCCCCGAAACAGGATGCCATCGCTTACCTGCGCGGTACTTTGCGCAGTGACCGGGAAGGGACGCTGCGCTTGCAGGTTGGGGTAAACGATCAAGGCCGCGTGTGGTGGTGGTCGAACGATGAAGCACCGAAGCCGCTCTTCGCGCACACGGGTGGCAGCAACATCGGCAAGGAAGAAACAGAACTTCTACTGCCCGTCCGCAAGGGCCTCAATCACGTCTTCATCAAGACCATCAACGAAGGCGGAGCCTGGGCCACCTGTGTACGACAGCGCGAATTTCGCTAGGTCGCGCCAGGATCGTTGGCGCTCGACACCTCCCGAGGTTAATGTCAACGCATGGCCTCCAACCGCATCACGCCCAACTGGCTGCACGTGGCTCGCGATTTTCAGGTTAATCAAGAGCTCGTTTGGCTGAACAGTTGCGGAATTGCGCCGATGCCCACGCCGGTCCTGTCCGCGGTCAAGGCACACCTAGACGCTTACGCGCGCAAAGTCATCTTTGGCCCGCGCTCAGACGAAGAACTGCGTAGCGCCATCTCATCGCATTTGGCGGCACGCATCGGCGCGCTTCCGCACGAGGTTGCTCCGATTCACCACACCACCGAGGGGATGACGTTTATCTCCCTCGGGTTGAACCTGTCTGCTGGTGATGGCGTGGTTTTGATGGCGAATGAGTACCCCAGCAACGTTTACCCCTGGCAACACTTGCAATCCCAGGGCGTCACATTTCAAACGTTGGCCGACGGCCCGACGCCCGAAGATGTGATTGCATCAGCGTCCCAGCTGCTTGACGAACGCACGCGTGTGCTCGCCGTATCGGCGGTGCACTGGTGTACCGGCATGCCGTTGCCGCTGCAGGCGCTCGGCCGCTTGTGCAAAGAGCGAGACGTGCTGTTTGTTGTCGATGGAGCGCAAGGCGTGGGCCATGTCCCGATTGATGTGAATGCCTGCAACATTGGGGCGATGGCGTTCTCGGCGTGGAAATGGTTGATGGGCCCCATCGGTCTGGGCGCGTTTTACGTGCGACAGGATCTCTTGGCTGAACTGAAATTTCCGTTCAAGGGCACAGGCTCGGTGGTCAACGATCACGTTTACTTCCCGTACCGCGACGACCTAAAACCCAACACCGCTCGCTATGTTGTCTCAACGCCAAGCTTCACGGACTGGGCCCACTTTGAGGCCAGTTTGTCTTACCTTGACACGCTTGGTGTTGAAAACGTCCGCAACCGCGTGCACGCCTTGGCTTTGCACCTTGGCCAACAGCTAAAGCAGCAAGGGTTCGAGTTGGCACGCGATGGCTTCGCGACGCATCCAACCGCGATTGTGGCCGCACGCGCCCCTGGGCGCGACATGGCTAGATTGGTCGCCGACCTTGGCACGCTTGGTATCGTGGCGGCCGAACGGCTTGGGTGGATGCGCATGGCACCGCACATTCACTTGAATGAGGACCAACTGGACACCGTCGCCACCACGGCAGGCCGCTTGTTGAGGGCGCAGTCCTAACGGAGCCCGCTCCCGGGCGGCGGCCCGGTCAAAGGAGCAACGGGCGGCCTGTTTCGGCGCAAAAAGCCGGTGAAAACAGACGGAAGTTTGACAGGCCTGGTGAAATTTGGACGACGGTTGTGCCCACGGAACACACGGATTTCGCAGTACGATTGGCGGTGAGAGGATTCATGGGTTGAGCCGCCCACGGAACACACCAAGGATTGGTTGGCAAACAGTTTGCAGCGAGAAAGGTTTGAATTTCAGTCAATTGAGTGTTCTGGTATTCGGTCTCGCATCGCTCGGAAACGTGGCCGCGGCCCAAGCCGAGGTGCGACCCTCGCCGACCAATCGGCTCGACATCGAGCACGAGGCGTCTATGACCCAAGCGCAGCTGGCACTTCAGACCCGAACGCAGCCTGCACCTCAGGCGACGCCGCCGTTCTGGCTGGACATCGGCGGGGGCGTCGGTGGCACAGGATTTGGGACCGTCGTCCAAGCTTCACTCTTGTCGGGACATCAGCAGATTTCGTTCCGGTTTTCCTCTTTCGAGGAGTTCAGAATTTGTTTCGACGTCTGTGATGACGACCCGGAGAGGATCTCGAGCGCGAGCCTGCTGTACGGCCTTACCGCTCCCTTCAAATATGGCTTTCTATCTGCGCTCGCGGGCCCGGGACTCCATATTCGGGACAACGACAACGGTCGTTCATACGACACGATCGGACTGACCGGCCAATTGGAGGCATTCCTGTCCTACCGTTACGTCGGTGCCGGTTTGCTGGTGTTTTCCGAAGCGAACCTGCACGACGTGTTGCCGGGCTTCGCGATCGCGTGGCGCATTGGCGATCTGCGAACGCGGCCACTGTAACCGCGATCTTCAGTTCGATACGACTTTGAATCAAAAAATGTGACCCGCCACCAGATAGGCACCCACCGGACGCGCATCGGGTGACCACGCCACATCGCCGCGCACCACGAACGTGCTTCCTTGCATCAACCGCAAGCCCCCTCCCACGCCGTATTTTAGCCCAAAGCCCGTGCCGTCCAACTCGCGCGACGCTGGCAGTTGGGACCAAACACGCCCGGTATCAAAGAAGGTGACAGCGCCCAATGTGTAACTCTTGCTGCCAATGTGAAAACCCAACAGCCGGATCCGCAGCTCAAGATTTGCAAACGCTTTGACTTTGCCATGATAGCGCTGAGCCAAGACACCTCGCACGCCTTTGAGGCCCCCGACGGCGTTCGTTTCTTCAAAGCGCGCCAACTCGAAAAACGGCGGTGCACCTTGCAGGACATCGGCCACGAATCGACCTGCCACAACCACGCGTGGTGTGACGATTGGGTGATACGCGCGCGCCGTAAAATTGAACTGCCGGTATCCGAAAGGAAATGCGTTCCCTATCTGTGGGCTAACTCTAAATTGCAAAGTATGAAATTGGCCGCGCGTCGGTGAAATTTCGTTGTCGCGGGTGTCCATCGCCAACATAAATTCAGTGCGCGCCAGATTGTGAGGAGCCGTCGTTTTAAACGAGCTAGAAAAACCCGCTGGAGGGGCCTTCACGTCTTCAGCCAAGCGCGTTTGGCTGCCGATGTCCAAACGGTTGTGCGCAAAGGTTTGGCCGAGCTCCAAGCTTAGCGGTCCGAGCAATCGGTAGCGAAGGCGTACGTGGCCTTCCGGATGCATGCGCTCGTATTGATCTGGGGCCAAGGGTTGCGACTTGGGGGCCATACTCGCGTTGCCAATCCCGAAGTAGTTTAGGGAAGATTCGCGCGTCCACGATGTGCGTGCTTCCAGGCGTCCACGGCCTTGCCACAGGTCCAAGTGCCGAAACAATAGGTACACGTCTTGGTAAGGTGAGCGAACGCTCTTGTCCGCATACTGAAATGTTACGAAGGCGCCTAGTTCCAAGGCCCAGGTAAACGGTGGATCCTTCTTGTTTGGAAGCGCGTAATTGGCAATCCCGCCCACGCCGTAGCCGTAGTCGCTGCCGCCACCCGCCACAGGCACAGCTCCAAACTCGGCTTTGGCCGGTGGCGTTGGCTCCGCCAAAGCGTACCGCCCCTCGGTGACAAAAAAAACAGCAAGCATTACCACCCAAGGGCGTTCGATTTTGTGCAACGGCAGCAGTCCTCACTTTGGACACTTCAAGTCCCGTGCCATTCTGAAAGGGTGCTGGAGGCGGCCAATCAGCTACTTTTGTTACGAAAAGGCCTCGTCAACCCAGTGCGCGCGTACCAATACGGTGACGGTGAATCTCCCTTCGGCGCCTGCGCGCTTCTCCATGCCGCCGTGGTAGCCGAGTATCCGCTTTGGGCCCAGGCGGCAGTACGAGGGCTCACGGTGGCATCCGTGTGTATCACGGCAGAATCCATCACGATGTCGTTAGGATAGCCCACTAGGGCGCTGGCAGCTCGATCTCGAGTGACATGTAGGGTTTGGAATTGGAAGTTGCCGTTGTAAAGGTACATCGACGGATCACGGCGTCGTCGTAATACGGTTGAGCAAACCCCAATCGATGTTCCCAGTACAGGCCGCCGTTGATCCCATTTGCCATGTCAAATTGGGTCCACTCAGTCACGTTTTGGGAGCGCCAACCTACCTCGGGGCTGTTCGCAAAGTCCTTCTCGTATGGGGAATTGCCAATCGTCCCATTGAACCAGGCGGCGCTAAGCGCGGTACCGTATCCCACATGCGTGACGTACATGGTGCCATTGCCATTGTTATACGGATCGTTGGAACATGCGTTCTGGTAGGCATTCACCCAGGCGGAGGTAACGATCGCGTTTGCAGGCACGCTCGACCGACTGAAGGCGAAGAGCACACGCCAACCGGTGGTTCCGACGGTGGCCGGAGCTTCACCCACTGTGAAGGTGTTGGAAAAAACGCCTCCTGCTGTCGTAACTGAACCCGATACATTCTGGTCGGCGTCAATGAGAACCTGGTAGTCGCACCTGCCATTGCCGAGGCAAATACCGGTTCCGTTGAAGGTGCAATCCGCACTGGAACAGCAGACGCCGTTGGCGATGCACTGACCGTTGCAGTTCTTGTAACCGTTGGCGCACGGATAGCTGCATGCGTTGGAATTGCAGGTCGCCGTGGTAAAGGCGCCACCTTGCGTACACTCCGAAGCGGAACAACAAGACGGATGCGCATTGCCGACACAAACGGGCGATGTGCCGCATTGCCGGTACCCCTGGTTGCACGCAATGCCGCAGCCGGTATTGACGTTGCAAGTCGAGTCCCCGTTCGATTGCGGCTTTGCACAAGATCCACACGCGGAAACGCCACACGAATCCACGCTGGCGTTGCTGCGACAGATGCCGCTGCAATCATGTTGACCCGATGGACACTTGCCGTCGCAGGATATGTTATTGGCGATGCACACGCCGTTGCACAGTTGCATTCCGGGACAGGCGGGCACACATCGCGTTCCGTCACAGCTCACCGTGCCGCCGGTGGGAGCGGTGCACGCGTCGCAACTGGACGATCCGCATGAGTTCAGACTGGTGTTGGCGACACAAACGCCATCACATTTGTGGAAACCATTTATGCAATCGATCCGGCAGTTGCCACCGACGCAACTGCGGTTGCCGTTGGGATCGATTGGGCAGTTGATGCAACCTGTACCGCACGCGCCGGCGTCGCTATCCGTATTGCAGACTTTGCCACAGCGGTGGTATCCCGACGCACAATCAAAGTCGCACGAGATTGAATTGCAGGTGGTTGCCGATGCCCCTTGCGGAAGTGGACACGCCGCACAAGAGGTCAAACCACAATTGGCGGTTGCATTATTGGGAACGCAAAACCCGCTGCAATCGTGGCTTCCGGACGCACAGCCTTGGCCACACGAAGCACTCTCATCGACACAAATACCCTGGCAAATCTTTTTGCCCGATGGACAGGCGGGTGCGCACGAAACGCCATCGCAGGTCGCCGAGCCGCCCGTCGGAACGTTGCAAGCTTTGCAAGACGAAGCGCCGCACGTTTCGAGTGACTTGTTCGACACACAGATTGTGCCGCACAAGTGGAACCCATCCTTACATTCAAGCGCGCAGTTCCCGGCCGAACAAACCGCCGAGCCATTGGGATCAGTCGGACACTTTTTGCAATCTGCGCCACAGGCATTCGCGTCGATGTCGGCTTTGCACGCTGTACCGCAAACGTGCTGTTGCGGTTTGCAGTCGAAGCCACACGCGCCACCTTTGCAAGTCGCATCGGCGTTGGCGGGCACAGTGCACGGCGCACAGAGTTTCCCGCAGGAATTTACGTCCGTGTCGTCGGCGCACAAACCTTTGCAATCGTGTCGACCGGTGGCACAGGTGGCGTCACACGCTTCCGCCTCATTGATGCAACGGCCAGCGCACAATTTCTTGCCTGTATCGCAAGAACCACCGCACGCTGTTCCATCGCAAGTGGCTTTGCCATTGACCGGCGCTTCACATGCGCGACACGACTTGCCACATGTCAGGGATTCGGTATTTGAAACACAATCATCGCCGCAAAGATGCGTCCCAGCCTCACATATCTTGACCGACGGAGGACCATCGACACCACCGTCGATGGTGAGGGTCGACCCACCCGTGCCGCCGGCACCCTGACCGCCGGACTGGCCTCCCATTTGGGAACCCGAACCTTTGACGAAACACAGTTCAACCCCGTTGCCATCCATCAAGCACTCGTAGCCTGTCGGACAGCGCTTCGTCTCGGTCGCAAGCGCGCAGGCCTGCTTGCCGTTTTCGGGTTCGTTTCGGTATTGGCAACCAAGCAGAACAACTGAAAAAACTGCGGACACCCCGATCATTCGGAGACTTGCCATCGTTAAAACTCCATCCGTGCCGACAGGCCCGTCGCAGAAGCGGTGTGAAACGGCGCAATCGCGACTTCCTCTTTTTCGGCGTTGTCATCGAGCACAAACAGAATCGCCGAGGCAGCAAGCGCGGCACCACCCACGCCCAAGAAAACGTACTGCAACATTTCGTCGCTCTTTCCGGACTTTTCTTTGGCGGGATCGAACTGTGGAGCCTTTGAATCTGCATCACCGGCAGAAACCGCCATCCTACCGAAAACCGCACCGGTAATGATCGAAGCAACCGCAACACCTCCCGTTGCGTAGGCTGCCAAACGCAACGTGCTGGAAGGCGCTGACTCGGATGCCTCGCGATCCGTCAGGCCAGGGACAGAGGACGCGTTGGTGTGTGTTGCGTTTTCGGGCGTCGAAGCATCTGTAGCAGGAGGCGGCGGCGCAACGCCGTGAGCCGGGGGCGCAGCGGGAGAAATTGGCAAAGGTATTGCCTTTGCCCGCTGCTCGTGTTCAAGCAGCCCTTTCAACTCCACCATACGCGCCTGCACCGCTGCCCTATTCTTCGCGGCGGGATCTGCATCAAGAAAGCGACGGTAGAAAAACAGCGCCCGCTCATGGCGTCCCAGTTGCCGATGGGACTGCGCGATGTTGAATAACAAGATCGGCGCCGGGTCTTGCTCATAAGCTTTCTCGAATGCCGCTATCGCCTCATCGAAACGACCGAGGTTGTATTCCTTCGTGCCGGTCTTGTAGTGCGGTGCGGCCGATTTGCGATCGGCAAGGGCTGGCTTCGCAGCGAGTGTCAGGATGATCACCAGAATCGAAATGCCTATTCGGTTCAACATCTTTGTGTATTTTCTCAATCTCCGACCGCGCCGTAGGGGTCATCTTTTTCAACAGGGACGCGCCGCCTCGTTTTGGCCCGAATGGCTTTCGGATCATTGACAGGCTTCGAGACCAACGGTTGCAACTCAAAATCCAATTTGGCGGCGACGGTGCGGGACGCCGAGAACGGCTGCTCGATATATCCGGGCAAACGCAAGGATCCGGACAGTGCCGTGTCGTCTATCGAAACATTCAATGAAAACGGGGTGTTTCCCCGCGCGGCGGACTCGCCCGCGAGCCAAACCTCGGCGCCCCTCGGTTTGGAATCGATGGCTATCGCAACTTGGGTTGGCAGGGCGGCAGGGGACGCCGATATCGCGGGTGTTGCGGCAAGTTTGGGCGTCGGAGGCGCTTCCGGTCGACCGGAACGCGACAGCAACACGCCCCCTAGAATCAAAAGGGCAGCGGCGCCGCTCAGCATCGCGAAAAACCGAGTGCGGCTCGAAAATCGGACGCCTTCCGAGGGCAAATCCATCGCCGAATCCCCAATGGTGCTAACGGCGCGCATGGACGAAGGCGAACTTAGGGCCGCGGTTGCATCGCGCACGACCGGTGTGGGAGCAGGGACGTGCATCGGCGAGGGCGTCCCGCCAATACCGACTTTTTCAGGTTCACCGCGCGGAAAGCCGACCGGGGCCGCAAGAAACGTTTGAAATCCATTCGAATCACAGCGCAAGAACGCGGCCAGCTGTGCGACCACTTCGGCCATCACTTGCGGCCGAGCGCCAGGATCCTTGCGCAACATGGAATCGATCAACGACGCGATCGGGGGCGGGGTGTGCGGTGCGAGGCTCATGATCGGCGGTGCGGGTTCCGTCGCGTGCGAGATCAGCAGCATCCCAATGGATTCGGGAATAAAGGGCCTGCGCCCGGCAAACATCTCAAACGCAACACAACCAAGCGAGTAGATGTCGGAGCGGTGATCGATTTCGCGGGCACCCCGACACTGCTCGGGCGACATGTAGTGCGGCGTCCCCAGCAAAGCGCCGGTTTGAGTCTTTGCACCTGCGAGATCCGGTTGGATGAGCTTTGCGATGCCGAAATCAAGGATCTTGATCTGCAGGGTGGGTGAATCGAATTTCCTCAACGATAGAAAGATGTTGTCAGGCTTGAGATCGCGATGGACGATGCCTTCCGCGTGGGCTGCACCAAGCCCATCCGCTGCGGCGCCCAACACGGCGGCCAGGAACCGCGCATCCTGTGTTACGCTTGAATCGCGATCGAGCGTTTCTCGCAAACTTTCACCGCGAAGAAACTCCATGACGAGAAAAGCCCGACCATCCGGGGTGACGTCGCAATCGAGCACCTCGACGATGGCGGGATGCTCCACCGCGGCAGCGGCGCGGGCTTCCGCCATGAAACGCCCCACAACTTCCGGGACTCTGGACACATCGGGCAGAAGGACCTTGATCGCCGCTTTGCGACCGAGCACGCGGTGCCGGGCAAGAAAAACCTCACCCATGCCGCCCGCGCCAATCTGTTTGACGATGGCGTAGGCGCCAATCTGATCGCCCGGATTCAACATTTGTAAGATCGCTTACGATTTTCTTCGAGCCCGTATTCTACGCCAACAACCCGGAGGCGCAAGCTGGTTTTCCATCCTAACGAGCCGTTGGTTTCAGCCCCAGCGACCAGCGCAAACGCGTCGTGCTGGAGCAACCCGTACTGTCACCGGCGAACGAGGCTAGAACCACGCGTATGCGTTTTTACATTGCGAACCTTCGGCACCGCAAAAACGTATTACGTTTCACCCGGTGCCACCTCGGTGGCCATTACCGTCGATGACCATCGACCGTTCTCGTTCGCCGATGTCTTACGTCAAACCAAGTCGGCTTACCCGCCCTACGCCCCTGCCGCGATGCAGAAACGCTACATTGCAGCGTCGAAACCCCTCTCCCTTTTTGAGCCATTTCGGACGATCGGGTTTGGGTATACGCTCCGATTGGTGAAGAATAGCGACGGTGAGGTCGAAGCTGCGGCTACGGACGAAGCGAAGATGGGTTCCCTTGTCCTCGCGTTGGCCGAAGCCAAAGCAGAACTGAGCCGGCTGCGAGAAGGGGCATTCGCTCAGAGTGAGTTTCTTCGCAACGTCGTCGACACCGTTCCAGGGTTCGTATGCGTCAAGGCGGAGAACGGCAGATTCGTCATGGCCAACAAGGGAATGGCCGTGGCGTACGGCACCACAACCGATGACATCGTCGGAAAGTCTGATTTTGACTTCAACCCTGACCACGCAGAGGTTCAGAAGTTCGGCGAGGACGACCACGACGTCATCGCCAACCGCCGAGCAAAATACATACCGGCAGAGAAGTTCACGACGAGGGAAGGCGTTGAGCGCTGGATCCAAACAACAAAAGTACCCCTCTTTGAACGAGATGGTTCTTGCCGCCATCTACTCGCAGTTGCGTTGGACATCACCGAACGCAGGAAGCTAGAGAGCGACCTCTCGAATGCGCAGAAGTTGCAAGCAATTGGTCGGCTTGCCGGTGGTATCGCGCACGACTTCAACAATGCGCTGACGGTTATTCTGGGCGCCTGTGACACGCTACAGCCGGCCCTGCGTGGGCTACCGAATGCGATACAGGACGACTGCCGCATGATAGCCCAGTCCGCACAGAACGCGGCCCGCCTCACCAGTGAATTGCTGGCATTTTCGCGGAATGCTCCACTCAGAAAAGTTGTTGTCGATCTTCATCAGACCATCGCAAGGGCGTCGAGCATGCTTGCTCGCACCATTGATCGCAGCATCAGAATCGAGACCAATTTTTCCAGTGAACCAAGCTACGCCTTGATAGACGAGTCGTCCGTCCAAAGTGCTCTCCTAAACCTTGGACTCAATGCCCGCGACGCGATGCCGGGAGGTGGCGTCATCAGATTGTCCACCACTTCGCTTTTCCTGACGGAGCTTGATTGCCGCGAGGCCGGTTTTGAATTCCTGCCGGGGCTCTACCACGAAATCTCCGTCATCGATTCCGGCTGCGGCATGGATGAAGCAACAAAAGCCAGGGTTTTCGAGCCCTTCTTCACAACCAAAGCCCAGGGTCAGGGCACGGGGCTGGGGCTATCGTCGGTGTATGGCACCATCCGCAGTCACGGCGGCAATGTCCGCGTGTATAGCGATCCTGGGCACGGAAGCGTGTTCAAGGTTTATCTACCGGCGCAGATGCAGCCGACGGCAGTGGAACATGAGGTGCCGCCGGCGCCCTCGCCTCCGATCGAGAGCAGGCCGCTGAGGGTTCTCTTGGTGGACGATGAACCCTTGGTGAGGCGCCAAACACGTCGCACACTCGTGCGCCACGGCCACCTCGTAACGGAGGCGACCGATGGTGCCCATGCCATTGACCTCGTCGAGTGTCAGTCGTTTGATGTTGTGATCTTGGACATGGTGATGCCCAAGCTGGGTGGTGACATGGCTTTTGAACGAATTCGCATCCTGGCGCCAGGAGCCAGGGTAATTATTGCTTCCGGGTTTTCGCCAGAAGGCAGAGTCGAGGCGCTTTTGCAAAAGGGCGCCGCTGCATTCCTTCAAAAGCCTTATCGGGAGTGGGAACTTGTCGCTGCATTGGTTGCTTCAATGTGATGAGTGTTGGCGTCAAGGCAGCCCCGTGTTGTCGAAAAACTCATCGCGCAGAAAAAGTCGCTAGCGTGTTACGTTTCCCGCTTACGAACGCGCGTTATGTGAACCACACGTTCACCACACCAAGGTTGGCGGACAGGTGCTTTACCAGACGCCGGAAGTCTAGGTTTAAAGCTTCCCACCCAGCCGCCGCCGGGCGCCATATCGATCACCAAACGGTCGGATGAACGAACGCTTTTTGCGATCATGCGCCAGTCCGCCCCGTAGCGAAGCCAATTCCGCCGCACCGACTTGGCAGAACGCGATGCAAAATCGCGCTTTCGTGCGGTGAGCGAAAACAACGGACATCCCGCACGGGTGCAGCCCGTGGCACTTCTAGTGCAACCCGCGGGGCGTAACCGTAACGACCAGGCTACGCGCGTAGAAAATGTTGCTCAAGCTGCTAAATTGCGGCGGATGTCGGTGCAGCTTCGGAACAATGTGCAAGTCAGCGGGCGTGGACCATCAACGATGTTTTTCGCCCACGGATTCGGCTGCGACCAGAACATGTGGCGTTTGCTCGCGCCAGCCTACTCGAAGCGGTATCGCACGGTGCTCTTTGACCTGGTCGGCAGTGGCGGCTCTGATTTGTCGGCGTGGAGACCCAGCGAAATACGAAACCCTGCAGGGTTACGCAGATGATGTCCTAGAGATCGTGCGCGAGTTCGGCGAAGGACCCGCGATCTTTGTTGGCCATTCTGTGAGTGCCATGATTGGCATGCTTGCGGAATTGGCCGCGCCGGAGCCTTTCGCCGCGCAGATCATGATCGGGCCCTCGCCTTGTTACATCAATGAGGGTGATTACGTTGGAGGCTTCTCGCGAAAGGACATCGAGTCCCTTCTCGAGGCGTTGGACAGCAACTATCTCGGCTGGGCCAGCAACATGGCGCCCGCGATCATGGGAGCACCTGGTCAGCCCGAGCTGCGCGAGGAGTTGACGAATAGCTTCTGTCGCACCGATCCAGAAATCGCAAAGCACTTCGCGCGCCTCACGTTTCTTTCTGACGTCCGTCCGGCGGTCCCGCGGCTTGCGACACCAACCCTCATTGTTCAGTGTGACGATGATTTGATAGCGCCCGTCTCCGTTGGTGATTATCTGCATCGAACTTTGCCCCGTAGCACCATGAGCATCGTGGAAAACGTTGGCCACTGCCCTCATCTGAGTTCGCCAAGCGCGAGCGTTGCCGCAATCGACGCTTTTCTGGCAGCACAAGGCCTTTAAAGTGCACCCAGGGCACGAAGCGTCACCGGTATCGCTCGCTCTGCTCGACGATGTTGCGTGCGGGCTGATGCAGACCACCGAAGACGGCACGATCCTGCGGGTAAACCGCGCGTTCAGCGATTGGGTGGGCCAGCCGCCTGAAGCGCTCTTGCATCGGCGCAGGTTTCAAGATCTTCTCACGATGGGTGGTCGTATCTTCCACCAGACGCACTGGGCTCCTTTGCTGCGCATGCAGGGCTCCATCTCGGAGGTGAAACTAGAGTTGGCGCGCCCCGATGGCGTAGGCATTCCAATCGTCATAAATGCGATACGCTACGAGAAAAACGGCATCGCGTGTCACGAGATCGCGGCGTTCGTTGCGCGTGATCGCGACAAGTATGAACGAGAGCTCGTGCGATCGCGCAAACGCCTTGAAGAGCTGGTCGTCGATGCAACCAGACTTCAAGAGGAGGCAAAGGATCGTGCCCTGTTCGCCGAACAGATGATTGGGATCGTTAGCCACGATCTTCGCAATCCATTGTCGGGCATTGCCTTGGGCGCTGCGCTCCTCACACGTGGGCAGCTCTCGGAAAGCCAGCAGCGCACGCTAAATAGGATGTTGCGGTCCGCTGACCGTGCTCACGCCCTCATTGCTGACTTGTTAGACTTCACACAGGCTCGACTTGGCAGAGGC
>JAWXBF010000199.1:0-7641 GCA_034439895.1 Deltaproteobacteria bacterium | reverse complement strand
CCATCAGAAACATGAGAACTTGTTTTCCGCTGGGTGTTTTCCATGACAGCGAACTGCCCGAGCGAAAGTTCACCGATCCGCGAACCTGGCGCGCCAGGTGGACCTGCCTCGAAGCGTCGTATTCTAGCACCCAGGCGCCCCACCAAAGCTCGACCGAGTCGATGAGCTGTCGCACGCGGCTCATGTTGCCAGAGCGGCCAACCGGCGGAGTGGTGTCGAGGCGCGTCCAGCCTTTCTCTTCGTAATAGACTTCCACCCAGGAATGCGCGCGGTTGTCTCGCACCGTGATGTAGCCGGTGAGTGGATTCCATTCGCCCCCCAAAAATCCATTCACATAGCGGGTCGGGACATCCACGAGACGCAACAGGATCGCGGCGGCAGATGCGAAATATTCGCAGTGACCAGCGGACTGGACAAACAGGAAATCCTCCAGTGGATCCGGAACGGATTCATCGCGTTTGAGATCAACGGTATATTTCTTGTTCTTGCGCAACCAGAAAAACACGGCGCGGGCCTTCTCTTCGTCGGTTTTGGCCTTGCGGGTGATCGTTTTTGCCAGTTCGCGAACCCGCGGTGTGAGCGTCGGAGGCACAGCCAAGTAGGTCTCAAAGAGACTCTCGGGTAGTTCTGCCCGAGAAATGGGCGGCAACATGGGCGTATCAGAAAGCGTGTCACGTGAATAGGCGACGTAGCTTGCTCCGGCGAAGTTTGGTACGGGTGCGTACACGCCAAGACGAAGAAGCCGCATCATCCGTAGTGCGGTTTCACCAGACCATCGCGCTTCGAGATCGATCGAAACGAACGAGCCGACGGCTGGCGGCGCGAATTCGTAGGCCACCGGTTGGTCGAGCGCAAAGGCCACCGGCTGGCGGATCCCGACCAGCTGAATTTCCTGGTGGATGGTGTTCTTCATTTCCGCAAGACGCGGATGCGAATCCGGCTCGTGTTCAGGTCCGCGCGTGAACACCAGACTGCTGCGGCCCATTGCGCCGCGCGACAGTTGCGTTTTCAGTTGTCTGCGATAGGACCGTACCCACTGCCCATCGCGGTAAACATCGTAAACCGTGCCACGAAAATAGAGTGCCGAGACGACGTTTTCGCGCGCGGTCTCGTCAGACATCTCCTCGATGCGTGCAACGCGGGCTCGCAATGCAACAACTTGATTCTCGTCCGAGATAACCCCGTGCCTGCCCAGCTTCACCTCGTCGGAAAAGCCGACCACGTTGTTTCCGCGACGCAGCCCTCCGGTCAAAAAACCAATGCCGATGCGTGGTGCGACGGTGAAGACAGTCGCCGAACCCATGAGAACTGCAACGGCGGCAAGGGCCGTGACGCTGAAAAAGGAACGCCCCACCACCCTGCGCGAATCCAGCACGCGTGCGATCGTGACACGCTGCGCGGCTGACGGCTGGTTGTGTTTGATGAGGTAGTTGTCCTCGATCTCCCGTCGCAGGTGAAACAGGATGAGTGCCCAGATCGACGTGACGACAAACATGACAAAGCCAAACGCGAACAACGCGCTTTGGGCAAGCCATGCCGAACCAAGCACAATCAGGAACGACAGGATATAGAGCTGCAAGTAGTCGCGATTGCTCCGCCGACTGAATAGCTTGTACACGATCATATACAGAATGAAGTCGAGCAGCGGCGAAAGATCAGGTTCGGGAAACGAACGGTAGATGAGATAGGCTGCGTAAATGAGGGTGCCGATGGCGCCGATTTTCAGGACGTTGTCGAAACGTTCCACAAAACGTCCCGTCCGATACTCCGGTTCGGATTGCCAGGACAGAGCCAGCAAGGCGAAGACCACGCCGTACGTCGCGAGCGTGGCGACCGGTGTTGCCATCAAGGTGACAAGCGCGGAGGCCACCATGAGGTATGACGTGAGTTTGTGGGCGCCGCGAAATCTCATGCCGCCGACTCGCTGTCGTGACCGGGCGGCGTGATCGCAACGACGGGGGAAAGGGAGCCAACCGCAATACGGTATCGGGTTACAGGATCCCGCGTTGTCGGCAGTGCAGTCGCTTCGGCTCCGGGGCTAAAGAGTGCGAGCGCACGGAGAATTTCACGGGCCGCCCCCGGCCCCGATCCACCCCGAACCCAACCCGACCGCGTTTGGAGGTCGACCTGAAATCCCCGGTCGAGCAGGGCAAGGGCAACCGAGGCCGCAAGCGATACCGCGGCCTCGAACGCAGGATCGGTGCCGTCCTTGTCGATCGGTCTTGCGGTCTGGGGTTCATCGAGGACCACCAGCGCCCGCTTGCCCGACTCTTCTTCCGATTCTCGCACGAGCAACCGGCGCCGTTTGGCACTCGAGCGCCAGTGGATCTGTCGCGGATCGTCACCCGCGCGATAGTCCCGCATGCCGCTCCATTCACCCGCGCGGCTTTGCCGGGCGACGTTGCTGGTGTTGTGTTGCGTGATACCACCGTCGAGCTGCAAGGAATCAACCGGCACAAGCGCGGGATACACGAGGAGCTGCGTTGCAACCTCGATGTCGCGCGACTTGCGTATCAATCCGAAGGGAAAGCGGGTGGAGATTCGAAAGCCGATAAAGTCGTGTAGACCCCGTCGCCGGAGTGTGTTGCGATAGGCGGTCTCCTGTTGTCTGCCCGCGGGCAGCTTCAAGAAGTAACAACGCCGTTCAACAGGCCGTTCGTCCGTCAGATCCTCGACCTCAAGCGAGAAGGTAGGTAGCTGTGTCTTTTCGTTTCGTACCACGATGCCCATCAGAAACGGCGTTCCTGCGTGGATGCTGCCGGGCGGACGCCTCGTCAATTTTAGATCGCGCAGGCACAGTTCGGACATCACCCCGCTTGCCAGAATGAGAAACAGCATCATTCCGAAGATCGCAAACAGCAGGTTGAGACCGGCATTGATGGCGCCGAGTCCCAATAAGAGGGTTGCGGCCATGAACCACCATCCCTCGCGCGTCATGCGCAAGCGCCGCGGCAGCCAGGGGCGGGCGGTCTTTCGAGGTGCGTTGGTACTCACGGTTGCCCGATTCGAGGTTAACCGGGTACAGGAAACCGGTCGACGATCTCTTCGATTGCGCGTTCTGCATCTTCGCGGGATCGCGAGCCGAGCGCACTCGTCCCCTGCAACAAAACCCGGTGTGCAAGCGCCGGGACGGCCGTCTTTTTCAAGTCGTCCGGCAATACAAAATCCCGTCCATCGGCAAGCGCGTTTGCCCGTGCGACGTTTCGCCACGAGAGCTGTCCGCGCGGTGAGATCCCGAGCGAAAGGATTGGAGAATTGCGAGTCTCCCGTGCCACCGAAACAATGTATTCGGCCAGTTCGGAGGAAAGACGAATCTGGGCGGCGGCATCCTGTATGCCGATCACATCCGCGGGGGTCACGACTGTTTCGAGCTTGTCGAGGTTGTCGCTGGACGAGCCACCCACCTGCAACAAGAGATCGCGCTCGGCTTGCGCGGATGGATAATCAATCCGGATCCGCAACGAGAACCTGTCCATTTGCGATTCGGGCAAGGGATAGGTTCCGTAGTGTTCTTCTGGGTTCTGAGTTGCGATGACCATGAACGGCAGCTCAATCGCGTGGCTACGGCCGTCGACCGAAACCTGATAGTCGTTCATCGCCTCAAGCAGGGCGCTCTGCGTTCTGGGTGTCGTACGGTTGATTTCGTCTGCGAGAATAACGTTGGCAAACACCGCACCGGGCTTGAATACAAACTCGCCCTTGCGCTCGTCGAGGACCGAAACCCCGATGATGTCGGACGGCAATAGATCACTTGTGAACTGGATGCGGTGAAAGGTGCCGCCGATGGATGCCGCGATGGAACGGGCGAGGGTGGTTTTGCCGACCCCGGGCACGTCCTCAATTAACAAATGCCCCCGCCCGACCAGCGCGAGCACTGCGGACCGAATCGCCTCGGGCTTGCCCTTGATCACCCGCCCGATGTTTTGCTCGATGCGTTTGATGCACTCCGTCGCGGCGGAGGGGCTGAGAGTTTTTCGGTCGGCCGGAAGGATTGGGCTCATGGTTTGCTGAGAAGCGGCAGTATAGCCCCTTGACACCTTGGCTTCGGTCCTCGGGTTGGGTTGCTTGAGACAAGATCCGCACCAATAAGGGCAAGCAAGTGGATCCGTTGGATAACGCGGTGTAGACTTTGCCGCAATCTGGGGGCCTTTGTTGGGCGCTCCCAGGGATCGTTATTTCGGAGGAACCATGTTGAGACTAGTGTCGCGCGTATCTTTTGTTTTTGTGGCAGCTTTGGCAGTGGGTGCGGGTTGTGGTGACGATAAGGCCAAGATGTTGCCGGTCATCGTGATCGACGCTGGTCCGGGTGATGATGGTGGTGGCGCGACAGCTTGCGGCGCGGTTTTCCTCTCGCCAGCCGATGCCTCCACGTTGACGGCTTCGGACGACAAGGATGGGGATTCATGTAAAACGGGTTTCCAGACGGATGTTGAGCTTGCCGTGGCGGGTAGCTCAAACGGCCAGATGGCCACGCTTTATGCCGCGGGCGCTCAGGTTGGGACAGCCGTTGTCAGCGGTGGTCGTTTGACCTTCGTTAACGTCCAACTGGCGGCACAGGGCTCGGTTGCGCTGTCGGTTCAGGTGGGCAGCGGTGCCACGGGTTGTATGGCGACCTCCACGGTGATGATCGACTGCAACGTTCCGACCTGCTCGATCACGAAGCCGGTGCTGTCGGACGTGCACCCGAATTTGAACGGTGCGGACCGCTCGAGCGCGGCTGGTTCGGACTACCAGGTGGCCTTCGAGGTCACGACGAATCTGCCCGACGGCAAGGACGTGATGCTTGAGGTGGCGCAATCGACGGCCCCCACGGTGGTCACCACCGTGACGGCCAAGGCCATGGGTGGCAAAGCTGCTTTCCCGGGCGTGACGTTGCGTCCGGACGGCACCTTCCTGGTGCAGGCGATTTGTACGAATGCCAACGGTGTGAGTGGTTCGTCGACCAAAGGAACCTACCTCGTCGATACCCTGGCTCCGACGCTGGATGTGACCTCGCCGGTCGACATGAAGCACTTCAATCCGACGGATCTGATGGGCGGCAAGTTCCAGGTTTGTGCAGCGACCACCAGCGCGGATGCGTTCGGTTTGCCCGCAACGCGTGAAAACATGGGCAATAATCTTTGTGCTGCGATTGGAACGTCCAGCCCAGTCTGCGGTGCTGTCGCGATGGCAGGCGCCGGCGGCAATGGCTGTGTATCGCTCGATTGTCCCGGCGGCGCGCCGTTCAATCTGACGGTGACGCTCAAGGATGCCACTGGCAATCCCACGTCCAAGACCGTCCAGGCCGTGACCTGTGCCTCGACTTTGCCCAGCGTGCAAATCGTATCACCGGCCGGCGACGCAACGCCGTTCAGCGATGTGTCGAAGCACCTGTTGGCGGCGAGCGCAGCACAGGCGTTCAAGGATGCAGACGCGGCGAAGAGCGGTGCTCAAACTACGATCGTGGCGTGTACGAATCGTGCCGGTGTTGCGCGATTGTTTGAGGGCGCCGAGGGCTCCACGCTTGCTCAGGTTGGTGCTGATCAAACGGTGGTGAACGCGCAAGCTTCCGATAATTGTCCGATTGGCTTGGCTTTCGTGTCCCGCTGGACGAATGCGTCGCTGACGGATAGCCGCATGGCGCAAGACGGAACGCTGACGACGCCGACTGAGCTCCAGGTTCGCCTGACCGACGTTTCGACGGCGGTTGGTTCCAGCCCCGCGGTGAAGTTGTGGGTGGACTCGGGGGCACCCAATGTTTCTCCACTGTCACCCGCGGATCTTTGCGGCTCGATATTTCAGAGCATGACGGATTTGACCCGAGATGTTTCGTTCGCGTCCAACACGCGTCAGTTGAGCATGGTCGTCGATGGGCCTGGCGGGCAGGCAACCTTTTCGCCGACGAGTTTTTCGACGGGCTCCGCCGTTTTCGGGAACGTGATCTTCAAGATCGGCAGCAGCAACGTATCGGTGACTGCGACCGAACCATCGGGCAATTCATCGGGCCTTGCTACGTCGCCTTGTACGGTCGTCGTAGGCCAAGTTCCCGTGGTGACCTTCACATCGCCTGCGGCCGGCAAAAACTTGTGCGCCGCTGGCAACTCAAGCCCATCTTGTGTGACGGATGGCGGTGGTGATGCGGGTTGGCAAGGAGACCTGTCTGCATCCGTGACACTCAACGGTGTAGCGGTGAACACGGGAACTATAACCTTCGCTCTCAACGGGAACAGTTTGGGCTCGGCCAACATTGTTGCGGGTGTTGCAACGCTTGCGAATCAGACCATCGCGGATGCCGCTTCTGCAACGATCACAGCAACAACAAGCGATCTTGGCGGAACCGGAGCGGGCCTAGCGACCCTTACTGTGGTCGTGGACACGACCAGTCCCGATGCGCTGGGTACGGTTTCCGCTGTCGTAGAGAGTCGGCGTGCCACGAGCTTCCGGGTTTCCTGGACGGCGCCGGGGGATAGCGGTCAGCCGGTCTCCGGCTACGATGTACGGGTCTCCAAGACACCAATCACCACGCCGGTAGAGTTTAGTGCCGCCGAGGCAGTGACCTTTGGTGGAGCGCCCAAGGCGCCCGGCCAAAATGAATCGATGGTCGTGAGTGGTCGGACGATTACACAGGATTACTACTTCGCGGTCGCACCGATCGATGCTGCTGGCAATACCGGCACGATGGCAACCGTTGGTCCCGTATCCGCTGCATTCAACAGCATCATTTTGACCCCGCCCGCGAGCGGATCGCCGACGGCCCTATTCAGTTTGGCCATCGAGGGTAGCAACGACGTTGTCGCCGATGTCGACAATGTAAGTCGCGCCGACATCCTAGTTGGCACTCAGAACGACCAGTCGGTTTACATCTACAAGGGTGTCGCGACGCCGGTCGACTCCAACGCTCCATCGGTGAGAATCGATGGGCCCGCGGGCGTGGGTTTCGGCCGTTCATTCGTCAACATCGGCAACATCGACGGTTTGGATGTTGATAACGTTGCTCGCGACGACTTCGCTATTGGCGCTCCGGGTGACGGGAATGGCAAGGTCTACATCTTCAAGGGCAGAGCGGCGTGGAATGGGATCTACACCCAATCGAATGCTGACTACACCATTGACCTTGGTGCTACCTATGCGGGCTCCAATTTCGGGTTGTCGATCGCCCGTCTTGGCAATCTAGACGGTCAGGGTACTGACGATTTTGCCATCAGCGCGTCAAGCTTCAATTTGCAACAGGGTCGAATTGTCATTGTGTACGGAAAGCAAGGTTTCAGCACTGCTGCCCTGGAGACCGCCATCATCGATGGTCCTTCGGGAACTGGGACGAGGAGCTTCGGTTCCAAAATTTCCGGGCTGGGTAACTTCTACCCCGGCGCCGGCACCTCCCTCGTTGCTGTCGCTACGGGACCGAAGATTGTTTACGCGTTCGGACCAATGGGAGCCGGGACCTACAGTGTTGCGAACGCGCTTCACACGAAATCAGAACCGGACGTGGGTGGTAACTACGGAACCACACTGGGTGTCCTGGGGCCAACCGGTGGGTTCAATGGTGTCGCGATCGCTGCTCCGAGCGTGAATCGTGTGTTCCTTTGCAGCGGAACGGCTGCAACGGGGCCGTTCGCCAACTGTCCATGGGTTGAGTCGGTAAACAGCGCCACGAACTTCGGT
>JAWXBF010000198.1:0-13326 GCA_034439895.1 Deltaproteobacteria bacterium | reverse complement strand
GTCGATTTAACGGGAGCAAAGCTGTTGGTACTCAGCGCCGTGAGCGAAGGAGGCGATGCGCTTTGGGCGGGGGCCCACATTCGATTGCGCGATCGAAACTCCAAGCGGCCGAAAGTCATTGCGCCCGCTCCGGCTGGTTCGGCCGTTCTCGCAGCCCGGCGACCCGACGAACTTCGGATCAACGGCGCAGGTGTCGTGGGCGCAACGCCAGGCCGACCGTTCCTTTATCGCATTCCCGCTACCGGCAAGCCGCCTTTACATTTCGAGGCTGACCGTTTGCCACCGGGGTTGACGTTGGACGCATCGACAGGTGTGGTGCGAGGACAGTTTAGAAAAAGTGGAACGTTCCGAACGGCGTTCACGGTCAGCTCCACCGCGGGCAGCGTCCGTCGAAACATCGAGTTCGCAAGCGGACGGGACAAACTGGCCCTGACACCGACGATGGGGTGGAACTCGTGGAACGCATGGGGGATGGCGGTGAGCGACGCTCGAATTCGAGCCGCGGCCGACGCCTTGGTTGAGTCGGGTCTTGCCGCACACGGTTACCAATTTGTAAACATTGACGAAGGTTGGAGCGGAGAGCGCGAGGCCGATGGAACTTTTCGCGCCAACGCGAAGTTTCCCGACATGCCCGCGCTGTCAGCATACGTGCATGAAAAAGGCTTGCGATTGGGCATTCATTCGTCTCCGGGTCCAACGACCTGTGGGGGCAAAATGGGAAGCTTTCAACACGAATCGCAGGACGCCCAGCTGTGGGCGCGATGGGGCATCGACTATTTGAAATACGATTGGTGTTCGTATGGAAGCATTGCCAAAAACGACAGCCTTTCCGAACTGAAAAAGCCTTACGTGTTGATGAAAAAAGCACTCGAAGCCACCGGGCGTGATTTTGTCTACAGTCTGTGCCAATACGGTATCGGAAACGTATGGAATTGGGGGCGCACCGTCGGAGGGAATCTTTGGCGCACCGGCGCAGATATCATCGATACGTGGGCCAGTCTCTCGGATCTTGGTTTCACGCAAGCCGGTCGGGAATCCCACGCCGGTCCGGGCGGTTGGAACGATCCCGACATGATGATCGTTGGCAAATTGGGGTGGAGCGATGACGTTCGAGCCACGCGATTGACACAACACGAACAAGTTACCCACATGACTTTGTGGGTGATGCTGGCAGCGCCTTTGCTGCTTGGGAACGATCTGACGCAGCTTGATTCGTTCACGCTTGATCTTCTGCAGAATCCCGAAGTCAACGACATTCACCAGGATAGACTGGGACGCCAAGCCAGCCGGAAATTGACCAAGGGGGCGCTGGAGTACTGGATAAAGCCTCTTGTCGACGGCGCCGTCGCGGTGGCCCTTTTCAATCGCGGCCAGCTTCCGATCGTGGCACCTTTGTCGGCACGGGCGATCGGAATCAAGGGTGAAAAGCCAGTCCGAAATGTTTGGACGCGCACCGATCTCGGAAGTTTGGGAAGCGTTTCTTCAATCGAAGTTCCGCCGCACGGTGCGGTTCTCTTGCGGATCGGTCGCCCAAGATCGTAACCCAGCGCTTCCCGGGTCAAAAACGGGAAAGCGTAACAATAAATAAAGTTCCGCGTTCTGTGTTTCCCATCCACGACGGGTGCCTTGTTAGCCCCGGTGTGAGGAAGCACATGAACCGCACTCTGACCACATCGCTGGTACTGATCCCGATTATTCATCTTGGATTCGGCTGCGCATCGGATACACCCACGTCAACCTGTCCGGCCCCCAAGGGCACCGAGATCTCGAATTTCGAGGACGGTGGCAACGGTGTTGCTCAGATCGAAGGCCGAAATGGCGGCTGGTACGTCTACAACGATGGTACCGGCAAGCAGCAGCCCGCGGTCGGAAAGGTCTCGCCCACCGAGAACGGCGCGTGTGAAAGTTCCTTCGCGTTGCGTACCACAGGCGTGGACTTCACCGAATGGGGCGCCGGTATCGGCACCGATCTCGCCACGGACAAGAGCAACAAAAAGACGGCTTACGACGGCAGCCGATACAGGGGTGTGCGTTTTTATGCACGCTCTGGCGCGGGTCCCATCGCGGTGCGCGTGAAGATTCAGGACGCCAATACAACCCCCGAAGGTGGCATTTGCAACGACGCAATGGCGCTTTGCAACGATGCCTTCGGCAAAGACCTGATGATCACTGCCGATTGGCAGGCCTACGATGTCGCCTTCGCTGACACTGCGCAGGAAGGCTGGGGCGACAAGTTTTCGGCAGTGGATGGCAGGCGCCTCTTCGGGATCCAGATTCAGACGCGTACATCTCCGTTCGACTTTGCTGTCGACGAGATGTCCTTCTACTAGTTTTCAAGCACAGGTGACACCACGCTCGTGGTGAACGAGCAGCGTCACCTGTGCTGCGGTTTCTCTTGCCTGTCTCGCTTCGTCACGCCTGGGACCGTGTTGGCGAAGCGAGGCAGGACCCCTTTTTGTCGTATTCAACCCCCTGTTGCGAAAGCTCCATTCATGAAGCGCACCCTGTCTTTTGTTTTGTCGGTCCTCTGTCTCGGCACGCCTGGCTTGGTGCTTGCGCAAGCCGCGGAAGAGGATGCGGAAGAGCCCTCGGTCGAGTCGGCTGGTGCAGAAGAAGCCGACGAAGACGAGGCAGTGCCGACCTTGACGGTAAAGCCGAAGCGTCAAGTAGCGCGCATCGGTATGGCAGCCGACGCCACGCTGGTGGGTGGTCAGACCGCGGGGGTCGAAGGTGGCGGTGACGGAACCTGGAAATTCAACTTCAAGGGTTTCATGCGCGCACCGATGCGCCTCAGCCACGGGACGCTCGGTGGTGAAACGCAATTTCACTCGCCTCCGGTCGTGCCCGATGCCAACTTCACGAACTGGCAGTACACCAACAACCTTCCCGGTCCGTGGGTCGAGATGCTGTTTCAGTACGGCAACGACAAGGTCAAGATGACGACGGCGCTGGCGTCGTACAACATCACTAGCGGCGGTTACCGTGAATTGCAGGCGCAGCTCGGCATTGACCGCGCGTTCTTGACGCTCAATTTCCCAGAGGCGCTGTCAGAACTCGGTGGCCTGTCGTGGAACGTCGGTGTGTTCTCGGATGCCTACGGTTCTGCTGGTCGCTACGACGCGGGCATGTACCAGACCTTCTTGTTCGGAAAGACGCGCATCGCTGGCGAAACTCTGCGCGCCAACCTGTTCGTAGGTGACGATTTTACGCTTCTCGTTGATCACGGATTTGGCAGCAAAACCGATCAACAGCACTGGACCGACCGTGCTGTGGCCGCCGCTCCGGGTGATTCCTACCAGGCGTACGAGCCCTATCCGGGCCCGCAGCAGCAGGGCAGCACCTTGTTGCACCACGCGCATCTCGCACTGGTGTACAAGGATCTGCTGACGACCACGCTTCACTACATGGACACTTGGACCCGTGACCAGCGTGCCACGGCTGGTCAAAAAGACGGCAAGATTCAGATTGTCGGTGTCGATACCAAGTTCAGCGGTGGCTGGATGGGTGAGGGCTACATCGGTGTGTCACAGATCAATGCGGCCAACGCGGTTGCGGTTTCGGATTCGATCGAAGTGTTGCATTCGCAGGGCGGTTGGCAGTTGGCGAACAACTACCTCGGCTCCGACGGCAACGGCAAGGTGACCTCGGTCCTGTTTCAGTATCGCTTCTCGCTTGCGGCCTTTATGTTGCGCCCGCAAGAGTGGTGGGGCGACGGAACGGATCTCGTGGTGCACCTCTTCGGTATGTACAACAAGGTGGATAGCGGCAAAGACGTGCCACTCAATGGACCAGGAAAACAGAAACTCAAGTTCGGAGCAGACGCCATCTACACACCGTTGCCCGTCCTCGGGTTCGGTGGTCGTTTCGACCTGGTTCAGCCTGATCTCGACAACTCGCGCCGCTCGTTTGCGGTGTTGACGCCGCGGATCGTTTTGAAGTCGAATTACGTCACACACGAAGAAGTCAGCATCATGTACGCACGCTACTTCAACAAGTCCGAGACAATGTTGCCGTTTCCCTTTGGTGGTCAGGGTGCACCGTATCCGGCTCCCGGTCCGGATGACGGCGTGTTCATGGTTCAAGCCACGATGTGGTGGTAGCCATGAAGAAGGCCATCGTTGCGAAGTTTGCGGTTTCTTCTCTGCTGCTGCTGTCGTTTGTCGGCTGTTTGCCTGTGGCAGGACAGGGCGGAGGAAGAACGGTTCAGGTGTCGGGGCGCAAACAAAAGGGCATTTTGGGTGAGCCATTTTATGACGGTCCCGACAGGGGAATCACATCGAACAACCTTGTTGGAAATGCGAGCTTCAACGATGGCACCAGCTTGCCGTGGACGGTGTCGTTCACGGCCCCGGCCGACGGCGCAGCCGAGGTCAAAAATAAATCGCTGTGCGTGAATGTCAAGAACCGCGGTCTCAATAACTGGGATGCTCAACTTCGCCACCGAGAAATGGTGGTGAAGAAGGGTCACACCTATGTGATGCGATTCAAGGCCTTCGCTTCGGCGTCGATCCGCCTGCGCGCCAAGGTCGGGGAACAGGGCCCGCCCTATCGCGAATACTGGGTTGGCAATCTCAAGCTCGACGAGAAATCGCGCACCTTTGAGGGCACCTTTGTGATGACCACGAAGGACGATCCGATGGCCGAGTTCACGTTCCACTTCGGCGGCAACCTTGCATTCAAGGCTCCACAGCCCTTCTTCGTTTGCTTCGATGACGTGAGGCTTGAGGATACCGATTTCGTGCGCGCCGCACCGCCGCCAGCCGAGGCGCCGCCGCTTGTCCGGGTGAATCAGGTTGGCTACGCCCCGCAGCTCGTAAAGTTCGCGACCCTCATTTCGGAAAGCCGCGAACCGGTGCAGTGGAGGTTGCGGGATTCTGCTGGCCAGGACGTTTCCACCGGAAAAACCGCGGTTCACGGCGTGGATGCCCCTTCCGGTGATTCGACGCACGTCATCGATTTCAGCAGGGTGGATCGCACGGGAACCGGCTTCGTCCTGGAAGCGGCTGCAAGCAAGAGCCATCCCTTCGACATCGGCAAGAACATCTACGAGACGATGGCCGCGGACGCGTTTCACTTCTTCTACCAGAATCGCAGCGGCATCGAGATTGCGATGCCCTATGCCAAAAAGCCCGAATGGGCCCGTCCCGCAGGCCATCTGTCGGACAAGAAAGTTCCCTGCGCCGAAAGCGCCGGTTGTGACTACAGCCTGGATGTTGCGGGCGGCTGGTACGACGCCGGTGACCACGGCAAGTACATCGTCAATGGCGGCATCGCGGTGTGGACTCTCCTCAATCTTTGGGAGCGTTCGCAACACCTCGGCGGCAGCCACGCGTTGCTTGACGACGGCAAGTTCGCAATTCCAGAACAGGGCAACAAGGTTCCAGATCTGCTCGACGAGGTCCGCTGGAATCTCGACTTCATGCTGAAAATGCAGGTCCCGGATGGCCAACAATTTGCCGGCATGGCCCACCACAAGATTCACGATCGCGAGTGGACCGCGCTTGGACTTGCACCCCACGACGATCCGGTTCCGCGCTTCTTGCAACCGGTATCCACCGCTGCAACCTTGAATCTCGCTGCGGTGGCAGCGCAAGGTGCCCGCATCTATCGACCCTACAACGCGGCTTTTTCCGATCGCTGTCTGCAGGTTGCCGAGAAGGCCTTTGTGGCGGCCCAGAAAAATCCCAAACGCTTCGCACCGGGTGGAACCGTCGGTGGCGGTCCGTATGACGACGTAAACGTCGACGACGAATTCTATTGGGCAGCCAGTGAGTTGTTTGTCACGACGGGCAAGGATGAATACCGGAACGCCATGGGGCGCACACCCTTCTTCCTGAAACTCTCCGCCCATTTGCAGAACGCCAAAGAAGCCGGGATGGCATCACCCATGAACTGGCAGGAGACCGAGGCTCTTGGCACGATCTCGTTGGCGATTGTCCCCAACAAGCTTTCGGATAAGGATCGGGGACAGGCCCGTTCCAGCATCGTCGCTGCGGCAAGGGAGTACGCCGCCATGGTTGAACGCCGCGGCTATCGCGTGCCGATCGAATATGGCACGAAGAACATGGCGGCATGGGGCTCCAACTCGATGATCCTTAACAACATGATCGTTTTGGCGCTCGGTTACGATCTGTCGGACGACAAGAAGTTGCTCGATGCCGTCGTACAGGGGATGGACTATCTGCTCGGACGCAATGGCATGGATCAGTCGTATGTGACGGGCTACGGCGACCGCCCGGTTCGCAATCCACACCACCGCTTCTGGGCCAAACAAGTAAGCCCCAAGTTCCCGTCGGCGCCTCCGGGCATCGTTTCCGGTGGACCGAATTCTGGTCTTGAGGACCCCTACGTTCAGGCCGCAGGCCTCAAAGGGTGTGCCGCCGAAAAGTGTTACGTCGACCACATCGAAGCCTGGTCTGCGAATGAGATCACGATCAACTGGAATGCGCCTTTCGCGTGGACAGCAGCCTTTCTGGACGAACAGGCCGGCAAGCCGAGGAAGTCGGCAGCGCCAACGCCCACTGTCAATGCAAAGACGACAAAGCAGACAAAGAGGAAAATGCAATGAATCTTCCCATAAGTAGCACGAGTCTGATTTGTCTCGGCTTTTCTAGTCTTGTTCTGTCGCTGACGGGTGGATGCGTGATGCCGGGTCAAAAGCCGGCGCTGTCCTCCTCGGTCGAGGCGCAGGTTTCCGAGTGTGACGACGAGGCATTGATTGACGATGGTGAAGACAACAACAATCAGGGCGCAGTCAAGGCGGGACGCGGTGGCTACTGGTACACCTACGTCGACGACATGGGCTCGACCGTGAATCCGCCCGCGGGCTCCGTCGGCGGTCAGTTCACGATGAGCGAAGGCGGCGCACAGAACTCGCAATTCGCCGCACGTATGAACGGAGTACTGGCAAGCGGCGGCGTGACCTTCGGCGCGATGGGCGTCAACTTTACCGATCCGAAGGACGTTTACGACGCCTCGAAATACGGGGGTGTTTCGTTTTGGGCGAAGCGCGGCGCTGGCAGCATCGACACCGTTCGCATCAAGATGCCCGATACCAACACCGACCCCGAGGGTGAAAACTGCAGCAAATGCTTTGACGATTTCGGCACTGAAATCACGGTGACGGAGAGCTGGAGAAAGTTTGTCGTTCCATTCTCCAACCTGCGACAGCAAGGCTGGGGCGACAAGAAACGCACTGTCGACAAGGGTCAGTCCTTCGGTTTGCAATGGCAAGCGCAGGTGCCGGGTGCCAGCTACGACATCTGGATCGATGACATTCGCTTTGTCGGTTGCGAAGGATGAAGGCGCACCGAAACGGGTTGATCCTCGGGTCGATGGCGAGCCCATCGACGGGACGCTGGTCCCCCATCGAGCCGCTGGTGCCCGTACCTTCATCGACGTAACCCTGTAAACAGGTTGATGCGGGCGCATTGCGTCGTAGATTTCCCGTTTTTACTGTCGATGGTGTGTAACGGGAAACGGGGCGCATTTCGCGAAACAGCATGACCAGCACAGGGTTCCAATCGAGGGTGATCTTTGCCAGCCTGGCGATGTCTTTGTCCTTGCTGGCGATTCCGGCCCAGGCGGCGCCCCAGTCTGAAACCGTCGAGCAAGCCTCGCGGGTTCTTCAATTGAACCGCGATGCGATGGAAATGTTTGGCGAGCTCGAATTTGAACTGGCCGAGTCGACACTGAACCAGGCGGTTGCGCTCGTCGATGGCTCGGCCGGGCTTGTCCGTCATACGGTTGCGGTCAAAACCTTCATCAATTTTGGAATTGTCTATGCCGTGGGTTTGAAAGACCGCGACAAGGCGGCTTTGCAGTTCGGCCGCGCACTGGCCATCAACCCGAGCGCCCAGTTGCCCGCAGAGCAATCAAGCCCCGAAGCCGTCGAGGCTTTTTCGATCGCCAAGTTGCCGCCCGATAAACGTCCTGTCGCAACGCCGCCCGTTTTGGAATCGGTCGCTCCGGTTGCAAGCACCGGGGGCGTGCGTGCCAAGGGCATGCTGCCTTTGCGTTGCCCGGCAAGCGGCGAGGTCTTCGCAGGCGATGATGTGACACTAAAATGTATAACCCAGGCGGGTTTTGAAGCGACTTCGGTTGTTCTGTACTACAAAGCTATCGGCGTTGAAGAGTTCGAGAGCGTGCCGATGCAAGCTTCGCGATCGCGATCGAACCGCATCACCTGGATGGGGCAGATCCCGGGCTCCGCGGTGCAGGGAACCTTTTTGCCCTTCTATTTCGAGGCCCACAGCGAGCAGGGCGAGACGATCGCCACGGCGGGGCGTTTCGATAGCCCGAGCCTCATCTCGATCAAGGGCGCTTTCCTTGACGATGGGCCCTCGGCGGCCCAGACGATCTCCAACAAAGAATCGGACGAAGATCCCCTGGTCCGCAAGGGACTTGGGCAAAAGCGTCCCGAAGCGGCGGCGCGCGATGGTCGCTTTTTCATGGGACTTGGCCTGGGCTCGGGGTTTGGATACGCAGCAGGCCCTGGCGTTGAAACGTACCGCGAATACGTCCGCAACTATACTCCGGGCATTGCCGGCTACGGTTTGGGCCACGGTTTGCCCGAGCTTGGCCTCTACGTGTCGCCGACCGTTGCGCTCACGCTGCAGGGTCGCATTCAGTATATCCCACGGCCAGACAACGCGACCGCCGGTGGGGCCACCCTCGTGCTCGCCCGTGCTTTGTTTTTCACGGATTCGGGACCGAACCGTTTCTATGGTTCCGTATCGCTTGGTGGCGGCGAGGGCTTTCGTATGGTGGTTGACGCGCGAACCGTCAGCGGCAAAACGGTGCAAGATACGGTTCGTGGCGGCCCGATCGTCGCGGGCGGTGGCGTGGGTGGCAGCTTCGATCTCTTCACGACCGATGGCAATGCCATCTGCAGCTGGATCATCGAGGCCAACCTGCTCGCGGGACTTCCGGATTTTTCACTCGGCCTCGACTTCAACACCGGCATTCATTACGCCTTCTGAGCGGCTCATATCCCCAGCGCGAAAGGAACTCACCTGTGAAACGAGCATATTTTGGGCTTGGCATTCAAAGCGCCCGGAGAAGGTGTCGATGATGTTTGCGAACTTCCGATCGCTGTGGCTGGCCGTTGCCGCTTGTACCGTTGTCTTTTCGTCTGGGTGTGAAGGTGACACATCGGTGTTGCTCACCGTCAAGGGCGAGCCAAGTCGTGTTGCATCGCTGTTCGGTCGGGTTATCGGTCGCACCGGGCCGGTCGGTCCGGTTCACCGTTTCTCCAACGGTGAAGTTGTGTTGCCGGGGACGATCCTGATTCAGACCAGTGCTTCGACCTCGCGCCTGGGTATCGTACTCTGGGCGGAAGACGGTTCTGGCAAAATCGTATCACAGGCGCGCAGCGGTGTCTGCTTTGCAGTCGCGTCGGGATCGCAATCGAAGTATCAGATCACAATGATGCCCGCACAGGCGGGATGGTCCGCAGCCATTGCCGATCAATGTTATTGCAACGAAACGATGCCGGACTTGGACATGTGTCCGCCCGGCGGCATTCCCGACGACATCAAGAACCAACAGGGCGGCACGTCGGGTACGGGAACGGGTGGCAATGGCGGAGGCTCGGGCGGCACCGGCGGCGCGCAAACGAACGGTGGCACGGGCGGCACAGTCCCAAGTGGTGGCACGGGCGGCACCACCCAGACCGGCGGCACGGGTGGCAACCCGGTCACGGGCGGCGCCGGCAGTACCGCAACGGGTGGGACAGGTGGCACGGTCGCGACCGGTGGTGCAGCCGGTGCAGCCGGTGCAGCCACGGGCGGTACCAGCGTTCCTGTCACCAACAGTCTGTTCTCATTCGATACCGCCACGGACTGGTCGACGGATGGTGGTACGGTTGCGGTTGATACCGCCGTCAAATCCCAGGGCACCGGATCCATTGCGTTCACTGTCGCAAGTAAAACCGTGATTCGCAGCCGATCCTTCGCAACCAGCGAAGTTCCGGGTGCCACCTCGAAGATCAGCCTTGACGTGTATTTCGAGACTGCGCAGGGCAACCAGTCGAACATCCAAATGTGGTTCGAATGCGTCGCTGCCAACGTCTACAACGGATACGTCGAATACAAGGCGACCGGTGGCATCGCGGCAAAAACGTGGACCTCCGTCGTATTCACCATGCCGGCGCCGGTCGCCGCGGCCTTCCAGGGCAACTTCATCGGTTGCAAATTGTGGATGGATTTTGAGGCAACGGGCCTCGTGCGCTTCGACAATCTCGGATTTGTGCCCTGAGATTAATGCGGCGAACGCCCAGAATCTTCTACCCGCGTGCCACTTGCACTCGGGCATCGTTAAACGCCGCTTGACCGCCGAGATCCGCAAGGCCCTCGGAAATCACCGTGTTTGCGGTGTTGCCGTTCTTCGTGTGGTGACCCCAGAGTCCCTTTGGCAAGACGACCACACCGGGTCGGGTCTCGTCGGACACGCGCGCCAGCGTTCGAATCTCGCCAAGCGTGTTCCAGATGCGGATCTCGTCGCCGTCGGCAATGCCGCGTTCCCGGGCGTCGTCGGCGTGGATGTGCAGCGCAACCGTCTTGCGGCGCAGGCTTCCGAAGGTTGAGCTGATCTGTTTGGCAAGCGCAGGTGAAATCAGAGCGAGTGGGTAATCGGCGTCACCCGGATCGGCCTTGTAGCGATAAAGCCCGCCCGCTTCAAGATCGAGTGATTCGGGAAAGAGATGCATTTTCTGATCGGGCGTCCCGGGAAAGGTATCTTTGAACAAGACGGGATTGCGCGTGCGCGGCGGTGCCGCAACGCCCTCAGTTTGTAGCTGGCTTTTCAGGACTTTCCCGTCGGGATGCGAGGCAAAGATCGCATCGACCATTTCGTCGTCCGTGTTCGGATCGCCGGGCCGTTCCAGATCGAGGCGGCGCAACAATTCGCCGAACAGTTGATTGTTGCTGCGCGCCTCACCAATCGGTTTGATGACCGCGGCACTGTCGTACATTCGATTGACGCCATACCCACGGCGCAGATCACGGTGTTCGAGAAAGGTGGTCGCGGGCAAAATCACGTCGGCCAGGGCGGCAGTTTCGGTCATCACCTGTTCGTGCACGACGACAAAAATATCCTCACGCTGTAGCTGGGCCCGCACCCCAATTTGATTGGGCGTCGTTGCCACCGGATTCGCGTTGTAGACGAACAGCACCTCAATTCCGGGATTCTTCGCGGTTTGCAGAATCGAGCTGAGCTGGCTCATGTTTAGCAACCGTGTTTTGGGTTCGGGCTCGGCGATGGCCGCATTCCCGTTGATGGACCAGGACGCATCGCCATTGGACATGGTGAGCCCGCCCGCGCGAACGCCAAATTTTCCTGCCACGGCCGGAATGGCCATGATCGCGGCGATGGCGCTGCCCCCGTTGCGGTTGCGCTCCACGCCCCAGCCGATCCGTATCACTGCGGGAGTGGCTTTGGTGTAGAGCTCCAGGAATGACTCGATTTGCTCAGGTGTGATGCCAGCCGTGGCCGCAGCCTTTTCAACCGACCACTCGGCAGCGGTTGATCGCAGCTGCTCGGCGCCCGTTGTGTGATTTTCGAGGAATGTGAGGTCCGCATGATCCCGTTCCCAGAAGGCGGTGAGTATGGACAGGGCCACCGGCAGATCCGTTCCTGGTCGCACCCGTAGATGCAGAGAAGCCCTGCGAGATAGAGAGGTGGAACGAGGATCCACCACGATTAACTTTGCCCCGCGTGCGAGTGCGCGATCGATGATGGGAATCAGGTGAATGCCGCTCGCCACCGGATTGAAACCCCACACGACAATCAGATTCGCGTGTTCGTAGTCTTCCAGTGAAACGCCCGGCATCTTGCCGTACAGCCCTTTTGCAGCGGCTCCAGCGGCGGCGGCACAGAGGGTGCGATCGCAACGTGAGGCGCCCAGTCGATAGAAGAAGCGACGGGCCAGAGCGCCCTCGCTGAGCCAACCATTCGAGCCCCCGTAGTGATACGGAAAGACGGCCTCACCCCCGGAACGGGAAATCGTGTTGCGAATGGTGGTGCTGACAAGAAGAAGCGCTTCCTCCCAGGTTGCCCGTCGGTATGAGCCCGAGCCCTTCGGGCCGGTGCGGACGAGCGGGTGGGTGATGCGATTGTCGGCGTAGACCAGATCGGCGATGTTCCGCACCTTCGTACAAATGAAGCCGTCGGTGATGGGCGACCGGGTGCCGCCCTTCACGCGGGTGATTCGGCCCTCGTCGTTGAGCTCGACCTCCAGATCGCAGGTGTCGGGGCAATCGAGCGGACAGGCTGTGTGCACGGGACTACGAGGCATGAGCGGCAATTTACCCCGATCGCTCGAAATAGTGGTTGATCTGTCAGAGGATGTAGGTTAAATGCGGTCTCACCTTACTTAGTCCTACATTAGCTCCTCTTCTTATTCTTGAGCTTGAAAGCCTGTCATGACCCCTCCGGCACCCCCGTGCCGGTTGGGCTGGCTGGCAGCGGTGTTGTTTTGTTTTTCCGGCTGCGGTGCCACCCCATCCGAGCCCGAAAACCCAACACCATCGAATGATCCCACCGCAGTGATGCCGTGGATGGCACCCGAAACGGCGGCCCAGCCCTCCGGCTATCGGCCCGTGTCCACGCTGGCGGGCGACTTTGTCGGGACACTCGTGCTTGAAACGCCGACCGGCGGGTCGTTGCGCGTCGAGGTGGAGGCCAGGGCTCGCCGCCCGGATCCGCTTGCGACAGAATGGGACCTGTTCTTTTTCGATTCGACCCGGACCCTGAGCCCGACCGGTGTGATTGGACTTGTGGGTGGCTCGGGCAGCTGGCTGGCAAGCGAGTCCGATACCCATGTGTTGCGATTGGGCTTGATCTCCCTGTCGGAGGGAACCCTCGGGACGCCAGGAGCATCCGTGTTTCGCCATGATCGCACCGGTGACTTGCGGGGTGAAATGTGGTTTCGCATGCCGACACCCGGTGCGGACTTGTCCCCGATGCGCGCGCGATTTTGGTTGAAGCCGGTCGCTGCCGCGCCTTCGGCCTGCGAACCCGAGGCGGACTTCGGTACCTGTTCGGCGCACAGTGACTGCGATGTACGATCGGGCTTTTGCCTGGCGGCGGGGACACGCCACCAACCCGGATTCTTTTCTACGAGCGCCGAATTGGTTTCGTACCACAAGGGCATATTTGATTGGGGTTTTGGTCCGAGATTGCCCGACGACGTTCCGTTCTCGGCGATCTGGTGCGCGGGGACACAGATGGAATTGCGCGGGCAGTGGACCTCACCTTCGATGGGCTCCGACGTGTCGCCATTTTTGTCCATGTCGGGCGATGTGGCCTGTTTGGATCCACTCCGTC
>JAWXBF010000197.1:0-37281 GCA_034439895.1 Deltaproteobacteria bacterium | reverse complement strand
GCCTTTCGCCTTGCTGGGTAGCGGTGCCGCCGCGCACCCCAACAATCCAGAGGCGAGAATCCCGACGCGTAGGTACTGGTTAGTCCGCGCCATGAACGTGTGCATTGGAGTCAGGTGGCTGTCTTTCGCTTCAGCAGGTATTCGTAGGCAAATCCTGCCACGAGTGCGCCCACAATGGGACCGGCCCAGTACACCCAGTGATCTTGCCACTGGTTAAACACGATTGCCGGACCGATGGAGCGAGCCGGATTCATGGACGTTCCCGTCAGTGGCGCGCCCATCAACACCAGTGCAGCGACGATGCCACCAATTGCAACGGCACCCACCTTGCTGCCTTTCTCGTCAATGGCCGCACCGAAGACGACGAGGATCAAAAAGAACGTCAGTACGGCTTCAATCGTGAATCCCAGAACGGGTGACACGCCGAGGCCGAGTCGTGTGGTTCCGCCGGCGACCCTTTCAAGAATCTCCGGTGAGAAGAATGCCCGCAATAACATTGCGCCGGTGGTTGCACCAAAGACTTGCGCGAGGATATAGGCCACGCCCATCGCAGGGTGCGTGTGTCGCAACGCCACTGCCACCACGGTGAAGGCGGGGTTGATGTGCGCGCCCGAAATGTGCCCGAGTGTTGCAACCATCATCGCGACAACTAGGCCAAACGTGATTGCGATGCCGACGAGCCCAAAGCCAACCCCGGGTTCCGCGTTGCTGCAAACCGACCCCACGCCGATCACGACGATCGCAAATGTTCCGATGGCCTCAGAGAGTAGTTTGCCGAACACGGTCATGGGTTGGCAGTATGACCGTGTCCGGGCAATTTTTCGACTAGTAGCGGTAGTGAGTGGGCTTGTAGGGACCTCCAACCGGTACGCCAATGTAGTCGGCCTGAGATTTAGTGAGCTCGGTCAAGCGCACGCCGAGCTTGTCGAGGTGAAGTCGCGCGACCATCTCGTCCAGTTTCTTCGGCAAAACGTAGACCTCGTTCTTGTACGACTTCCGGTTTTGCAAAAGCTCGATCTGGGCCAGCACCTGATTCGTGAACGAAGCGCTCATCACGAAGCTCGGGTGTCCGGTTGCACATCCGAGGTTGAGAAGGCGTCCTTCAGCCAGCACGAGCACGCTATGGCCGTCTGCGAACTTCCACTCATCGTATTGCGGTTTGATGTTGATCTTTTCGACGCCCGGGACCTTGGCAAGTCCTGCCATGTCGATCTCGTTGTCGAAGTGACCGATGTTGCCCACGACGGCCTTATCTTTCATCTTGGCCATGTCGTCAGCCTTGATAATGTCCTTGTTGCCCGTTGTGGTGATGAAGACGTCGGCGGTTGAGATCACGTCTTCAAGGCGTACCACCTGGTAACCTTCCATCGCGGCCTGCAAGGCACAGATGGGGTCGATTTCGGTGATGAGCACGCGGCAGCCCTGGCCGCGAAGCGATTGAGCGCAGCCCTTGCCAACGTCGCCGTAACCCAGGACGACGGCGATCTTGCCAGCGAGCATCACGTCTGTCGCACGGTTGAGACCGTCGAGTAGCGAGTGGCGACAGCCGTAAAGGTTGTCGAACTTGCTCTTCGTGACCGAGTCGTTCACGTTGATGGCGGGGAAGGGCAGGGTGCCGGCTTTTTGCATCTCGTAGAGGCGGTGCACGCCGGTCGTTGTCTCTTCGCTGACGCCGCGGCAGGTCTCGGCAAAGGCCGTCCACTTCTTGGGGTTGGCGACGATTTCCGCCTTGAGCAACTTCAGTACCTCGCCCCACTCTTCAGAGTCGGTCTGGTCGTCAAAGTCCGGCACCTTGCCGACAGCCTCGAACTCGCGACCCTTGACGATCAACATCGTTGCATCGCCGCCGTCGTCGACGATTTGTTCGGGACCCGAGCCGTCGGGCCAGGTCATCATTTCATTGGTACACCACCAGTACTCTTCCAGGTTCTCACCCTTCCAGGCGAAGACCGGAATACCCTTGATGTTGGAGGGCGAGCCACCCCGGCCCACGGCGATCGCAGCGGCGGCCGAATCCTGGGTGCTGAAGATGTTGCACGAAGCCCAGCGCACATCGGCGCCGAGATCCGACAGTGTCTCGATGAGGACTGCGGTTTGAACCGTCATGTGCAGAGAGCCCGCAATTTTAACCCCTTTGAGTGGTTTGTCTGCACCGTACTTTGTGCGCAAGGTCATCAAGCCGGGCATCTCTTGTTCAGCCAGACGAATTTCTTTTCGGCCGAGTTCGTGAAGGGAAAGGTCAGCTACTTTGAAGGCGGGTCGTGCCATGGTGTCCTCTTAGTGTTGTTGGATGATTGTTGCGGGTCGTGTCGCGGTTGCGACGAAAAGAGCGGGGCCCCGTCCTTCAGGATCCGGAGCGAGTGCGACGTGGCGTTCCGGCGTAAGGCCTGCGTTGTGCAATAGCGTCGTGAGTTGTTTCTCCGAGAAACCAAGCCAAACGTGGCCCATCTGCTGTCGGTATTCCTCGCGATCGTGTTGTTGCATGTCGACCACGATGAGCCGTCCCGCGGGGGACAGCACGCGCCCCACCTCTCGTATCACGGCCGCCGGATCGCTGACGTGGTGAAGTACGAGGTTCAGGAACGCGACATCCAGTGTACCATCGTCAAGCGGCAACGATTCGAGACTTGACTTGTGCAGCTCGACGTTGGTTCGATTGCGCAATCGCTCGCGCGCCGCCTGCATCATCTCGGCCGAAGCATCGATCGCGATGATTCGTGTTGCGAAATCGCTCAAGAAATCGGCAGTCGCGCCGGTGCCGCATCCCAGATCGCCCACGACGGCGTTGCTCGGCAAAAGGCCAAGCGCCATCTTGAGATCCACGCGCTGTCCGAAGAGCTCGCCGCGCAGCCGATCCCACTTGCCGGCTGCCGAGGCGAAAAAAGCCTGACTCTGCGTGCGCCGTTGCAGTAAGACCTGTTCCAGTCTCGCATCGTCGTTTCGCAGCACCGGATCCTGGTTGAACTGTTCGCGAATCAACTTCCATAGCTGACGAGCGGGTGGCGGAAGGTGGTCGCGGTCGAGCGCGTAGAGGTTGCTCGTACCGTCGCGCCGGGAAATGAGCCATCGATCCTCACTCAGCACCTTCAGGTGCCGACTGGCGGTCGATTGTGGAATTCGCAGCACAGAACAAATGTCGGCCACGCTGAGTTCGTGCTGCTGGCAGGCGTGCAGCACGCGGACGCGTGTCATGTCGCCAAGAGCAGACATCCAGTCGAGAACCCGGGGTGCCGTCATCATCCGTCTATCCGGATATAAGGATGATTTACCGAGTGCGAATCGTCAAACTGGATCGTAAGTTACTGAAAACAAACGAAAAAATGACCGACCTGTCCAGCTACGGTATCATTTGATTTCGCCATGAATCGCTTCGTATCGAGTATTGGTTTATTCGGGGCTTTCGGAATCGCGTTGGTATGCAGCACCCTTGGCTGTGCCAAGTCCGGTGGATCGTCGAGCGGAAAGGGTGGCTCGGGTGGCGGCCCCACGGCAGGGGCCAACGCCGGAAGCGACGGGGGCGAAGCGGGACGCCGTCAGGACGGCGGTTCCGTGGCAGGCAATCCGGGGACATCAATGACCGGGGGCGCTCAGGGCACCGCCAATACCGGCGGCACCTCGACTGCCGGTGGTACGAATTCCGGCGGAACGGCCGTTGTGACGGGTGGTTCTGGTGGTACGAATCCCGGGACCGGGCCCATGTCATCGGGACCTTGCCCGAATGCAGCGTATTGCAACGACTTTGAATCGTGGAACAAGGGATCGCGACCCGGGGCGCCCTTCAACTCGACGGTTTCTGCGGGGAGCAAGTTGGCCATCGACGAATCCAGGTTCGTTTCTGGTAAAAAATCCGTACTGTTTGAGGCAAGTGTGCCTGGAACCGACATGCTGACACTGGCCCTGCGTACGATCTTGCCCGATCCCAAAAAGATCACGTACGCACGCATGATGGTCTGGCTGGAGAACACACCGGGCTCAAGTGGCCACTGGGATGTGATCGCGATGTCGGGGCCAGCGAAGGATCAGGCTGGAGCCACCTGGGTGTCGACCTTTTCGTTTGGTGGCTTCGGTGACACAGGGCGCAAGCTTCTGTACTACGGTACATCGACTAACAATGGTCTTGCCGATTGCTCGAAAGGCGGCGCGTCGGCGATTCCGCTCGGGCAATGGGTATGCGTTGAAATGGGTATTGATGAAACCTCTGCGACCCCGTACACCGTCAAGGTGAAAGATGTCCTTGTACCGGGTGCCGCTTTCAAGGAAACAACCGCAGCCAGCAACTGTTGCTGCAACTCGACCAACAACAATAACTGGTTCCTTCCCGATCCGCTGACAGTCAAGTTTGGCTGGAATCAGGTACACGAGCAATTGAAGCCAATCCGCCTATGGATCGACGACATCGCGGTGTCGGAAAAGCCGATCGGTTGCCCCAGGTAGTCGGGTTTTTGCGCAACACGTTGCTCAGATGCCAAGTCTCTCGACTTTGGCCATCAGGGCCTTCGCATCCACGTGGCCGCGATAGGGCAGCAGACGCAGGGTTTCATGAGCAGCCTGCACGCCACACGCCCGCTCTGCGTCAACGCAAACAATGAGATTGGGCGCGTTCGACGCGGCCAGACGCGCGAATTTTTCATGAAGGTACTCCGGCGTCCAGAAACCCGCCAGCTCGACCAGGACGCGGCGCTCGGGCTGCAAGCGGTGCTGAAAAAGAAAGTCCGGAAAAATCAGATGCTTTCCGGCGGTCAACGGTTCTGGTTCGCGGATGATGTGCCATTCGGTCGCGTGTTGTTGGAGGTCATCCGCCAGGCGCTGTTCCAGTTTGCTGTCGAAAGGTTTGGGTTCTTTCGCCGGCGCGATCGGACTGTCCTGGTCCAGGAAAACGTCACGCAGTCTGCCTTGAAGTCGGCATTGAGCGCGCAGCTCGTAGCGATTGCACCAGGCGAGTCGGGGAAGAAGTTCTGCCAGCGCCTTGCCGTAGAGGATCGTATGACGAAAGAGCGCGTAGGGTCCAGACAGCGAGAGCGTTGGAGGCGCGTGGTTGGGCTGCGCCATGACCGAACACAACAACCCACGCAGGCGCGCGAGTCGAACGATTGCTCGTGCGTTGCCAACAAGGTCAATGGACACGGTGGCGGCTCGCATCAACGCGGCCTGAGCGATTGCCAGGTTGGTTTCTTGGCGAAGCACTTGTGGCGAGGGTGATGCGGTCGGGCGCTTCATGAGCCGCTCGCTCGGCAGATCGCAAAACAACCAGCGGGAAAGTTGTTCGGGAGGAATTTGCAGCACAAAGGCCGTCTCTTCACGCACCCGTGCCCGCTCGGCCTTGCTTTGTGCAGCACAACGAAACAGCACCTCGCGCAGCAAGGCGGGTTGGATGGCCTGAGGTCGTTCGCGATCCCACAGGCGAAACAGGATCCGTGCGGCGGCTCGGCGTTTCCATTGCGGCGCAGGTCGGGGCATTGGGCCCGCGAGTGCTTCGGATAATTGCCGCCGAGGAAACCCCTCGAATCGATCGAACTCGGCGATCAACAGTCGCAGCCACGGATCATCCTGCGCGCCAAGGAAGTCGAGATGTGCTTCGTTGTCGACCAGCCGTATCGGGATGTCGGATTCAGGCAACAAGGCGGCTCCATCGTTTTTCTGCGTTTTGTACTTCGGTCGATTGTTGAACAACCAGTTCGACCACAAGGGCGCGTTTACCGTCCGAAGGCCGCAACAACCGTCCCACGCGTTGGGTGTGCTCCCGTTCGCCCCCTCGACCAGCGACCACGATTCCAACATCCGCATCGGGAACGTCGAGACCCTCGTTTAACACCTGAGCGGACACCAGTGCGCGTATCTTTCCACTGCGAAAATGTTCGAGCATCACGCTGCGTTCCCTGCGTCCGATTTCACAGGTCAGCGGCATCAGGAGATGTTCGCGTGCGACGCGATAGGCGGTGTCGTTGTCGGCAACGAAGATCAAGGTCTTGCGGTCGGACAGTCGCTGCAACCATGTGGCAAGCGCCTGTTGTTTGCAGCGTGGAAAGGCCAGCAGGCGTTGACAGGAGCGCCAGGCAGCGATGGCCCTTCGGCCGCTGTCGGTGTTGGCAGCGATCCGTATAAAGTCATCCCACTTTGCGACCGGGTGGGTGATGCGAAAGGCTGCAAAGGCGCCGCGGTACAGGGTGCGCAGATCGTCGTAGGTGCGTTGTTCTTCAGGCTCCAACCACAAGGGCTGTGTGATGCGATCGAACGGTGCCAATGAATCTTCAGGCAATTCGCTGATCTTCAACTCGAAACGAACGGGCCCAATGAGCGTGCTCAGACGTTGCAACGTTGGCCCGGGCGCGGGCGGGGTTGCGGTTAACCCCAGACGAAGCGGCGCTATCGCCATGTCGAGGGCTTCGTCGTGTCGCGCGTTTCCAAAGTGATGCGCTTCGTCGACAATAAGCAATCCAAACCGATCGCCGAGGAGTGCCATGTTGCGATAGGCGCTGGCAAAGGTCGCTACCGTGATGGGTGCAAGCGATCGCTGGCCATCGCCGAGGCAGCCAATGGGACCACCGTAGTATTTGCCAAGTTCGTTCGCCCATTGTTGCAGCAGGGCACGGGTCGGGACCAGGCACAGTGCCGGGGTTCGCGTGGCCGCGAGTGCAGCAAACGCAATACGGGTCTTTCCGCTGCCTGTTGGGAGGACCACGATCCCCCGCCGCCCTGCTTCGTGCCAGGCGTCGAATGCGGCCTGTTGGTAAGGGCGCAGCGCAACCGGTTGAAATCCGGTCGGGGGCGACAGTTGTGGGTGGGGCCTGTCCGACAACCGGACATCGCGGCGACGCAGTTCGGACGCAAGCGGATAGGCGAGACGTCCGGGGGCGCGCCAGGCCGCGATCCGGGGATCCCATAAAACCCCAGGAATGATGCTTGGATCAAGTGACGATGGCAAATCGTGCAAGACGATCGTGCCGCGATCAAACAATAGGCGCATGGCCGACTGCCATGCGAATGTCGTGCCACGGTTGCGTGTTCAGTTTCGTTTGATTGGGCTGCCGAAACCCTGGACGGCTTCCCAGGCTTTTTCCTGCATGAACCGCTTGGTCGCTGCCCGAACCGCCGACTGCGCCTTCCGAACTGGACCTTCCCCCACCGCAAGCGGCCAGATACGAGAGCGAGGACAGCAGCATCGACACCAACCCACCTGGGCTCGAGTTCGCACGGCAAGTTCCGGTGGAAAATCCCAGTGTTTTAAACCGTTTACGAGCGGATTCTCGGCATCGAGCTTGCGGCAAGTAGGATGACTGTGTGGCGTTCATGATGACGCCAGGCGTTGCCTGCTTGCTGATTTTGAAAACAATTGTGGTTGAGCGACACCCAACTCCCCATAAGCTTGAGGTGACGATGCGTCTCGGAACCACTGTACAAATCGCGGCAACCGTCTTTGCCCTGGACCTAGTTGCTCTCGGCTGGAGCGGCAGAGCGCTGGCGCGTTCGACAGGGGAGGCACAGGGCTGCGGAAACTGCCATTACCAAAAGCGCGGACCAAAGATCGAGGTGTTGTTCAGTGACCCAACGCCCGCTCCGGGTGGGAAGATCAACTTCGGGATTCGATTGCAGTCCACCGTTCAGGATGCCGTGAACGCGGGATGCATGATCGTGGCGGACACCGATGGAAAGTTTGAGCTGGTGGATCAAACGACGACCAAGTTCGCCGTGGACGCTGCGAAGCTCCGCCTCAGCAATCAAGTGATGCACTCGGCGCCGCGGGCATACGTTGATGGAAAGGCCTCGTTTGACTACCGCTGGATCGCACCGAATCAAACCGGCGTGACGAAATTCTCGGTTTTCGCGATCAGCAGCACTTCGAGTAAAGAGCCGGAAGACTTCAACTCGACCACACAATCGTTTGGCATTGCACACGGTTGCGATGGCGTAACGTATTACCCAGACAACGACGGCGACGGATTCGGCGATGAGAACAACGCGTCGTTGTCGTGCACTGTGTTGCCCGATCTTATTCTCAAAGGTGGAGATTGCGACGACGGCGACGCAAAGAAGAATCCCGAGGCCTCCGAGGCGTGCAACTTTGCCGATGACGATTGCAACGGCGAGACCGACGAGGGTCTCGAGCCTGGCCTGTACTACATTGATGCGGATGGTGACGGCGTTGGGGCTCGAACCGCAATTTTTACCTGCAACAACACGCCGGGACATGTCTCGAAACACGGTGATTGTAAACCGAGTGATCCCGAGATCTTTCCAGGTGCCGAAGAGCTACAAAATGGTATCGATGACGACTGCGATGGCAAGATAGACGAACTTGCTTCGGACGACGTGGGTGAAGTGGATGGTGGTTCGGGACGTGCTTCCGGCGGTTGCCGGATGAGCGGGTCAGGGTCCCCGTTTGGATTGTTCGGCGTTGTGCTGGCGACGGTTTTCACCGCGCTGCACCTGCGACGGCGGCGTAAACCGCTTCCCGATTCGCTTTGAAACGACTGGCGTCGAATCACCCAAAATACCCATCGACATAACATTCGTCATCGGTGTTCACTCATAGGTGAGGTGACGATGCAGTATCAAGGTCGACTTCAGAGGTTCGTTGGCGCAGTCGTTCTGTTCTTCTCCGGTTGTTCAGGCGACATTGACGCCGTTCGCGATGGTGCCGGAGGCAGCGTTCCCGACTCCAACCCCGACCCCGACCCCGAAGGGGGTGGACCTCCCGGTGAAGCTCCTATCGCGGCGGAATGCTCCGGTCGCGATGGTCGTCCTGGATGGCAACTGTCCACGAATACGGCCTTTCAAACACGGGCTATCGTAGCACAGGTATTCGGGCCTGCCGCGATGAACGACGCCCAGGTCAAGTCGATGCTTGAGAATCTGCCACCCAATATCAGGGCCAAGGGCTTCGACACCGAAACCAAGGCAATCGCGGGACAGTTTGTGGACGGCTACCTCGCGCTGGTTGGGAAACTTGCGGGCCTGGCAGGGGAACAATCGGCGATTCGTAATTCGATTGAGTCTTACGTGGGTCAGGATTGCGGCGGCACGACCGATCTGTCGAGCGGGTGTGGCGCCGAGTTTGCGCGAAAGTTCGCGGATGCTTTTGTTCGTGAGCCGATGGTGGATGCCGACTACGGCTACATCATGGACAGTTACAATGTGACCAAGGGAAAGTACCAGGCACCCAAGGCGTACGGGGGCTTCATCGCGTCGGTCCTCCTGAGCGCGAAGAGCGCCATGCGCTTTGACAGCGCTGAACTGGACATGCAAGGCACGGTCGACGCAAAAACGATTGGTTCGCGCCTTGCTATGACGCTCACGAGTGCTCTGCCAGATGCGGCATTGCGAGCCAAGATCGAAGACGGTTCCATTCTCGACTTCGACATACGCAAGGACGAAGGCAAGCGACTCTTGCGTACGCCGGCCGGTCGGGCGACGTTGCGCCATTTCGCCGATCAGTGGTTGAATCTGGCCGGACTCAAATCGCCGCCGGGTGCAGCGGGATACGTTGCGACCCAGACGGAAAGCGCCTTGGTTGGTCTCGCGGCGCGCGAGGAGATCGGCAAGTTGTTCGAGAATACGGTGATCGACAAGGCCGGACAGCTGAGCGACTTTTTCGGTACCAGGGACGTGGTTCCTTCGCATGACTGGCTGGCCAAGATCTACGGCACCAACAAGTCCAACGATCTCACCCCCGCGGTTGCAAGCGATCGAGGCGGAATCCTTAGCCGTGCTGCGTTTAACCTGTATGGCGCTGTCGGCGACTACATACCGCTCGCCCACCGCGGCTACGGCATCAAGGTGACGATGCTTTGTGGAATCATTCCCCCGCTTCCAGACAACGTGGATACGACGTTGCCGACCAATGCACCGGATATCATGTCGTCCCGTCAGTACTTCGAGACGCTGACGCAAACCGGTACATGCAACGGGTGTCACGAAATCATGAATCCTTACGGCTTCGCGCTTGCCGACTACTCGGTGACAGGCGCGCATCTTGTAACGGAGAAGGTGAAGAACCGCAAGACAAGTCAGCTTGTCGATGTCGAGGTTCGGGCGGATGTGAGTGTCTTGATCGATGGCGGAATGAGGGACGTGCCCAACGCCGCCGCACTCAGCGAAGTGCTGGGACAAAGCGATCAAGCCCGCGCTTGCTTCTCTCACCGTTTCGATCAGTACACCGTGGGTCGGCAGGAAGCATTCCTGTGTGATGGCGACGCCTCGATCGCGCTGCCCAAGAACGATCTCAATCTTGAGGACACCATCCTCGCCTACGTCACGAGTTCGGCGTTCAGCGCCCGCTAATCAACGCAATTCGGTTCAACGGAGTTATCATGAGCTGGAACAAATCGATCGACCGTCGAAAATTCTTGGGCGCAATGGGGGTTAGCGCGGCCGTGCCGTTTCTCGAAACCTACGCCGGGAAACATGCTCGGGCGCAGGACAGCTCGAAGCAACTCAAGCGTCTCATCATCGTTTCACAAAGTCACATGTCTCTCGGGTATCACCGCATCCCGGAGTTTGCGACGGGTGCCTACGGCGGTGGCGATCCAAGTCTCTTGAAGGTGGATTCCGCCAATGGCGTCCGCATCGGTTCGTTCGGGACCACACCCGGAAAACTGGGTGGGTTTTACGAACAGGCTTCGTTCAAGACCAACGCCAGACTGCAAAAAGAGATGATGGTGGTCAACGGCCTCGCGATGACCTATCAGGATGCTCAAGGTCACCAGTCTGATGGCAACGGCTCGTGGAGTGGTGGGGGACAAAGCGGGAAGCTGAACACCCGCGCGCGGTATCCACTGTCGGGATCGCTACACCAGCCGATGGTAACGATCGATCACGTCATAGCGAAGAAGATTCACAAGGCAGGCCAGCGCGAGGTTTTCTTCGGCAATGCCGGCTGGGGTGGCGGCGGTGCCGCAACCGACGATTCCGTCGATTACAACGGTGCAATTCAGGCGCTCTCTGACAATACGACCAATGTCTATAACGGGCCCATTTTCGATGGCGGGAAAAAGGTGGCCGCGGCGATGGCGGCTGGCGGCTCGGCGCCACCTCCCGCGCCAGCCGATCCGCTGGCCGCAATGTCGAACTCGGATTTCGCGAGCCTCATGGGTCTCCGATTCAGTCAACAAGAACGCAAACGTCTGCTGGCCAATTCGAGACTGTCGACGAATGACAAAAAGGCACTTGAACAGTACTACGATTTGCTCAACGAGAATCTTGCGGGCGCCGAGAAGGCTGCCATGGGGACGGTCGGTGGTGGCGGCGTCACGGTGTCAACCGGTTGCAAACCCATGACTTCCCATGGCGGTGACATGGCCGCGTTCAATCGACTGATGTCCGTGGCATTCCTGTGCGATCTGTCTCGCATTGGGTTCGTTTCACTTGGGAGTTATGAAGATCACAACACGGTTTGGCACGCGGGCGCCGGTGGCGATTCTTCAAAACTGTCGAGCTACAACAAACTGGCCACACAGGTTTCTCAGGTAGCTGAATCGCTTGCAACCCTCATCGATCCGGCGACTGGCCGAGACATGTTGGAAAGCTCGATCGTACTTGGAATCGCCAACTGCGCGATGGCGTTGAAGACCGATGGCCGTGACGAATCCCACTCGTACCACGACTATTCGTACTTCAGTGTCGGTGGCAGCGTCGCCCTCAATACGGGAACGATGTACGACTTCATGGGCTACGCGGGCGGGAAACGACCTGCGGTGAATGGGCCCGTGCCCGCTGTGAATCAGTACCTGCAGACGATCGCGGCAGGCTTTGGTCTCACGTCCGCCGACTGGTCGCCAGCGAGCGGCAAGGGTTTCGGGCCCTGGCTTAGCAGCGTCTGTGTGGGACGACAGGTGCGCACCACCGACGCCGCAAAGACCAGTCCGATTCCGGGTTTGTTGAAGGTCTGAGTTTCGGCTTCAGCGGGGTTTACATTCGCCCTTGGTGTTGACGCCGGTTCCGGCAGAGGCTGCCGCGCAATCGTTGCCGTACGTTTTGCCGTCGCAACCGCAAACGGGCGCGTACAGAAGATTGCAAACCATGGGTCGTGGTTTGCAAACGGCTTCCGCGTCGGCGGCACCGCAGTATGCGCCCTCGGAATAGGCGCAATACTCCGTGTCCTTGCAGGTGTCACCGCTTCGGGCGCCGCAGGAGATCGCGATACAGGCCTTCTTCGTACAGATCCAGACCCCATTGTCGAGGCAGCTGCAGTCGTTGCAGCCATCGTCAGACTTTTTGCTCGCGCCCGGTACGCATTGATTGGGGGATGCATCCACGCAGGCGATCTCGGTGCATTGCCACTGTCCATTGGAGCACGAACAGGTGTTGCAGCCATCGGAGGGAGCGGCGAAGCCGTCGCAGGTTGTCGCCATGGCATCGCTCTTGTCACCGGCGTCGCGGGATGTATCGAGTGCGGAGTCTTCTCCACAGGCGGCGAGCGAGAGTCCTAGAAGAAACGCAATAGAATAAGTTTTTGTGCTCACAGGCCAAGTTTAACACGGGAGACGAAATCCTCAGTGTGCGGTCTTCGCTCCGGCCTCGACGCGGTTCTGTGCAGGCGATTTCGCGAGAGTTCGTTAGACGGTCTTGAGGGATAAAAGCGGCCCGGTGCTGTCTCCGAAGCTCTTGTCCGTGGCGCCCATGCCATGCATGAGAGACAGCCAAAGATTGCTCATGGGTGTGTCCTTCGGGGCAACAAGATGTCGTCCGGATGCGATGGTGCCGTTGCCTCTTCCAGCCACGAGGGTTGGCAGATCGTGATGTCGGTGGCGGTTTCCATCGGAAAGTCCACTGCCGAAGGTGATCATGCTGGAATCGAGCAGGTTTCCATCACCCTCACTGGCATTCCGGAGTTTCTCCAACATTCGTGCGAGGCACTGCACATGGAATTCATCAATGCGCGCAAGGATGGCGATCTTCTCGGGGTCGTTTTGATGGTGTGAAAGTCCGTGGTGCCCTTCATATCCTCCCTGTTCGGGAAAGGTTCGTCCACCGGCTTCGCGTCCCCATTGCCAACTGACGATTCGAGTTGCATCAACACGAAAAGCCAGCACGATGAGCTCGGCCATCAACTCGATATGCTCGCTGTAGTCATGCGGGTGCGCGCTCGGTACTTGTAATCCTGTGGGACGGTTGGGAGCGGGGTTGTTCTCGCTTCGTACAATCTGCTGTTCGATAGCGCGGACCGAAGAAAGGTATTCGTCCATCTTGCTTTGATCGGCGCGCGACAAGGTCGGCCAAAGTCGTTTTGTATCCTCCATCGCGAAATCCAGAATGCTTCGCCGTGCGCGCCAGCGCTTGCGTTCCGTGGCCAGGCTGCGACGACCGTCGGAGAAGATGCGATCGAAGACCATTCTGGGACTCACCTCCGCGGGTTGCGGAACGCGAGCGGATCTCCACGACAGGGCGGCCTGATAGGCGCAGTTGTAGCCAGAATCGCATTCCCCTGCGACCTGACCGCTGTCGCAAGTCAGTTCCAGCGAAGCCAGCCGGGTCTGCGCGCCGAGCGATTCAACCAGTCGTTGATCAACGGATATGCCCACTTCGGCGCGGCTGGCTGATCGCAGCGGACGTGCGCAGGTCAGGTAATTGCCGGCTGCGCGCGCGTGATCGCCCGGCCCATCGGCCATCTCTTCGCCAAGCCGCTGTCGCAACCCCCCGACAACGGTGATGTCGTTTTTGAAACCGACAAGCGGCGACAGGGTAGGCGACAACTCAAACGCAGGGCCTTCACCGATGGGCGTCCATTTTGGCATGATCACGCCGTTCGGAACGTAGACAAACGCCACCCTCGTGGGTGCCTTTTTGACCGATACACCGGCGCGCGCGGGCGTCATGCCGTCGAGCAACGGCAATCCGATGGCGCAAGTCAGCCCTCGCAATGCGAATCGGCGATTGATTCGCTTTCCCAGGATGATGTTCATGGCGAGACCTCGTCATCGGCTGCAAGTTGTGGTTCGGTTTGGCGTGAGCTGTTCAAGAATGGCGCGCTTTTAACGATGCCTTTGACGAAGCTCGAAAATCGCAAGTTGTCTTCCTGCGCCCGAGCCACGATGGCATCGATGATGCACTTGTCGGCGGAGCGGGGTTCACGTCCCATCGCATAGGTGAATAGCTTGGTCGCAAAGGTTCGGATGAACAGGCTTTTTTTCGTCGATGCGAGTACCTGAATCAACTCGAAAGGTCCGTTGAAAGATTCGCCCGTGTTCAATTCGCCCTTTGCATCAATGGGCAAGGAGGCATCGGTCTCCCGATAGGCTCCGACGCCGTCAAAGGGTTCAAGCGCGAAGCCAATCGGGTCAAAGCGCGCGTGGCAGGAAGCGCATACGGGATTGTCACGATGCTTCTCCAGCCGGCTGCGCAATGTGGTACGAATCTTCCGAAGCTCCATGTGGTCGTCCCCTTCGAGGTCGGGAACAGCCGGCGGCGGCGGTGGCGGCGGCGTTCCCAGCAAGGTGTCGAGCACCCACTTGCCGCGCATTGCCGGGGAGGTTCGTGTGCTGCGCGAGGTAATGGTCAAGGTGCTGGCGTGAGTCAACACGCCCCGACGAGGCAGTCCCACGAGCGATACCTTTCGGAACTCTGGGCCAGCAATCCCCTGTATGCCGTAGTGTTTCGCCAAACGTTCGTTGACAAAGGTGTAGTCACCGACGAGAAAGTCCATCACCGATTGATCGGTGCGCATGATGTGGTCAAAAAACAGCTCGGTTTCGTGCCGAAAATCTCCCCGCATCTCGGGCTGAAACGATTTGAACACGAAGGTGGTCGGGGCAACTTCTTCCATGTTCTTGAATTGCAACCATTGCCCGCCAAAGTTTTGCGTCAGCGCACGCGTGCGCGGATCGGCCAGCATTCTATCGATCTGCGTGTCGAGATTCTCGGTCAGGGTTCCGTCATCTGCTTGCTGGATGAGCTCGTCGTCTGGCATCGTGCTCCACAAGAAGTACGACAGACGTGATGCGAGCGCGTGGGGCGTCAACGAGGCGAAGGTTGCATCCGGTGATTCTTCGCGGACGAGATCCGTTCGAAATAAAAACCGAGGCGACACCAGCACGGCTTGCAATCCCAGCTGAACACCCTGGACAAAATTTGCGCCATCGTCCCATGCGCGCGTCACAACGGAAAGGAGTGCTGCTCCTGTGGCGTCGTCTACCGGCTGGCGAAAGGCCCGGCGCGCGAAGGCCTTCACGATGGTTTCGGCCGCGACGACATCCCGTTCGTTCGTCGCCTCGGTGAAGAACACCCTTCGATGTGTTTCGGTCGGCTCGGTCGGAATATCGAGCGGCCCATCGATCGCCATGTTCGAGACGAGAATGTCCGAGGGGATGGTACGTGGTACGGTAGGAGCAACCTGTTCCGGCTTGATGGCACCGATTTGGATGCGGTGGGGCCCCGCAGGAACCGACAAATCGACGGTGTAGCGCTGGTTTGTTTTGTTTCTCACGAGCCGCGTTTGGCTGACGATCCCATCCACGTTGAAGCTCAAAAGAGCTGGTCCGATGACGAAGGGATCATGCTTGCCTGAATTTTTGTCGCGCAGGCGTTTGCGCTTCAGGCCATCGTGGTACGAACGGACGAGAACGGACACGCGAAATCGGGTCGCGAAAGGTTGACTTACGCCCATGCTGATCTGGCCCGCCGGTGCGTGGCTCAAAAGAACGCCACCGTTGCCCGCCTGGCGCACGAACTGGTTCATGTCGGTCATGTCGGCCTGCAATGAAGTCTTCTCGCGTTTGCTGCGCTCCGGATCGAACACCACGGCATCAAGCGCCATGGCTGCTGTATCCACATATCGCTCGAGCAAAAGCGGCGACATCGTCAGCGAGGCTGCGATGTTGTCGAATCCATGGGCCGCGTTGTCGGTGGGCAACGCATGGCCAAGATCAAAGGGCGTCCCAAGTAGATCGGTGATGGTGTTGGTGTACTCGGAGCGATTCAGGCGGCGGGCAACGACGCGTCCGGGTTCCGAGACGCTACACATCGTGGTCACGATGTTGGTGTTCACCCAGTTGGCAAGCGCCTGTCGTTCCGTGTTGCTCGGCAAGGGCTTGTCTTCGGGGGGCATATCGCCTGACGCAATCTGTGCTGCTATCGCTTGCCAGGTCTCCGTGTGGCGCAATTCGCGGGGTTGCAGCAAGAGCCCATCGATCGAGAAGCTACCCTTGTGCTTACCTCCAGCATGGCAGTCCGAACAATATTGTTTCAGGAACGTTGTTTCACTGAAGGTCAGTTCGTGTGTCACGAATGCGCTGACCGGGCTGGCTTGGTCGGCAGACGTGAACGAAAGCGGTTCGACCGGATTCTGGGTTGCGCGGCAGGCGACGAAGATACCGCCGAAAACGGTGCAGCACCGTAGAGCCATCGCGATTGCGTGGACCCGACGTGGACGTTGTTTCAAGTTTTCTCCGAAGGAAGTACCGTGCATTTCCCCACTATCGTAGTCATGTCGGGTGAGCTTGCGCTTGGGATGCGCATTCACCCGTGTGAGCTCTCCGAGCGCCGACTGGCCGACGGATCGCGAACTCGATCCGGAAGGCACGTCGTGGGCCAAAAGCCCTATACCGGGTTGACTGCACTCACGTTATCCCTAATTACCGATGAAGTACGACGACGAAACCTCCCCGGTGATTGGCCGTCCGAGTGGTAATCCGCCCACCCGGCGCAGTGTTTTACGGGGAACCGGGGGCATTGCGATCGGATTGCCGTTTCTCTCGTCGCTACTGCCGCGCGGCGTACACGCGGCCACCGCTCCCAAGCGATTCGCAGTCTATCGAACCGGACACGGAGGCGTCGACCTCAAGAACATGGTGCCGTCGGCAACAGTGTCCAATGAAGTGGCGACGCTCTTTCACAAAGTGAAACACGGTTCGCTTGCAGCAGGCGCCAAGCAAGTCGGGACGGATACCGTTTTGTCACCGGTTCTCACCGGGAAAAGCACCGTTTTGACCGACCGCCTGATCAGCAAGATGAACGTGTTGTTGGGATTCGACATCCCGTTCTACTTGGGCCATAGCCGCGGCAATACGTTGGGCAATTTCGCCGACAGCGATCAAGGCCCCCAGGATCTGCGTGCGATGCCCACGATCGACCAGGTGATCGCGTGGTCACCAAAATTCTATACCAGCACGGCCGGTGTTGCTCAGCGCTCGATTGTGCCTCAAGAGGGGATCTCGTTCACCTGGTCGAATCCCACGGCTGGCACGGGAACGGTGAACAAGTTTTCTACCAACAACAACACATTGGCGTTGTGGGACAGTTTGTTCGCGGGCTTCAAACCGCCGGCTCCTGGCGTGATGCCGCCGCCACGCCGCAGCTCGGTCGTCGATCGTATCCTCAAGAACTACCAGAGCCTGCGAAACTCCAATCGTCGATTGTCCATCGAAGACAAGCGGCGGCTTGATGATCACGTTGCGGCACTGAACGAACTCGATCGCCGGGTTAAAGACTCTGCTGCACCACCACCCGCGATATGCACAGCCACTCGGCCTGCCTCTGGGGTTAGAGCCGGCTGTTCAAGCGTCGCCGATGGGACAAAGAATTACGGGTTACTCAACGACGTAATCGCCATGGCATTCGCGTGTGGCGCATCACGGGTCGCCGCGGTGGTGGTCAATTGCGATTTCTCCGATTATTCCGGGGCAAGCTGGCATCAGGATGTCGCCCATCAGCATACCGATCCAGTCAAGCAGGCGTTGCTGTTTGCTGCCAATCGTGCTGCGTTTCAGGCAACCACACTGGATCTGGCGGCCAAGCTGGACAAATTCGAGGACAGTCCGGGCGTCTCGGTTCTCGACAGCACCCTTTTGCAATGGGTTCAGGAATCGGGCAACATCACCCACGACAACGCCGCCATGACGGTCGTGACGTTTGGCTCTGCAGGCGGCTATTTCAAAACGGGTCGTTTCGTGGATTACCGTTCCGGCGGAATTGGACAGTACAAATCAGAGTACGGCATCTTGTATCGGCAGTGGCTCGCGACGGCATTGCAGGCGATGGGAATACCGCCTTCGGATTTTGAAAACGCAAGCCAGCCCGGGTACGGCGATGTCCGTGGCAGTATTGGCAACAAGGCTTACGCGCCCGAGGTTTTCACCCAAAGCAGCAAGCCGTTACCCCTTATTACTGGGGCTTGAGGGACGGACTCGAACCTGTGCCGGGGACGGGGCTCGAACCCGTACATCCTTTCGGAAAGCGGATTTTAAGTCCGCCGCGTTTACCATTTCGCCACCCCGGCCGGGGGCGGATTCTAGCGATTTGTCGCGGGCTTGCGACCCAAAAAAGTCGCGCTCCGGCCGCACCCAAGATCCGTCGCGGGTTTTGGGTCCATCCGGTATCAACGATGCGGTAGCGGAAGTGCCGTTTCCGTGTGCGCTTCCTCGGCATCAATTGCCACCACCGGGCCCGGAATCATGCCACCCAAGATCAGCGTGGCAATGACAAGCGACAGAGCCAGTGTTTCCCGCCGTGTCAGATCGCTTTCGCCCATATGCCTTCGGGCGCCACAAAACAAAGAGAAAAAGCTCCGCATCACGGTCAAGCCGTTGAAAGCGGTCGCGATGATGAGACAAAGCCCAAGGCTTGGAAATTCGTTGACAGAACCCTGAACCAGAAGATCTTCGGCCACGAATCCCAGCGTGGTGGGAAACCCAATCATCGAGAACCCCAGGATCAAAAACGCGATCGCGAGGCGAGGGGTGTTCTCGAAGTTTCCATGAGGGACCCGCAGATCGAGGCTCCCGTGACGCGATTCAAGCGCGGCGAGCGCCATGGTATAGCCTGCCGTTGCGAGCGAAAGCACCTGCCACGTCAACAAGGCACCGGTCAACGCGAGTGATGTGTGATTCTCAAGACCGAAGGCCACGAGACCCATTTGGCTCATGATCAAATAGGCGGCCGCACGGCGAGCGTTTTGTTGTGCGACGCCGAGCACCGCCGCACCGATCGCGGTAACCACGCCCAGCGTTGCGACGATGCCGACGAGATCGGCGGGCAGGCCACCTGAAAGAAATTCGAGCTGCGCTATGACCTCGACCTGGGGTGATACGAAAAGCACCACAAGTCCAAGCGGCGCACGATCAACAAAGGCGGGAAACCAGCTGTGAACGGGCAAACTTGCCTGCCGGATCGCGATGCCAATCAGCAAGCTGATAACTCCGTAATACGATATATCACGGGTGATCAAAAAAGCGCCTAGCGAAAACAAAATCACACTCGGCAGATGATAAATTGCGAACAGGCGATCGACGCGCAGCCCGTTTGCAACTTGCCGCAGCTCAAGCCAGGTCGTCAGCGCCGACGTGGCCCACAGCCCGGCAATCAAGATGGGTTCGGGCGTAACGAGAAATCCCAGCGACTGGGCGAGCAACGACAAGATGCGTGCCTGCGTTCGCGCGGGATGTGAGCCAGCCGGGCTCATGGCAATGGCCACCCAGCTGACCAGACAAGTCACGACCGGGAAAAGCTTGAGCAAACCGTCCGGCAACAGGTGCATCCCGGTGCCGAATAACTCGATATCGTGAACGGTCGTAAAGGTATCCACAGCGGCCGCGACTGCGCCAAGCAGGAATCCACCCACCACCCAGAAGGTCGCGTGCCGCCGCGCCTTGCGGGGATCCTTGATTCGTCGCACAAGAAGGCTCGCGATCGCAAAGAGCAGCGCCAGGGCAAGCGGCGCAATGGCGATCATTTTTCCCTCGCCACTTTTACCCGCGTTCCCTTGCGTTCTGAATCATCTCCGCTCGCCCACGCGGCCCATCGTCGGTCCACGGCGTCGATCTTTCGAACGAAGCTCAGAAATCCGCCGACGACGTAGTCGCGCAGGATCGAATCAAAATAGCCGCGCTCGAGCGCGTGTCGGTACAACCACGGGCGGATCGACGCGGGGACGAGAAACTCAAGATGGCCTCCCGTTCGAGGCAATTGTTGTTTCATCACCCGTTCAAGTTTTCCGTAGTCGGCCAACAATCCCGGAGAACGCAGGATCTGGAGGCTGCGCACGATTGCGTGGCTTACAATGTGTAAAAGTGCGAGCGTCGAAAAGCCAAGTCCGATCTCGGCAAAGATGATGCCAACCTGCGCCATCGAGGCATAGGCCAAGGTGCTCTTGATGTCGGTTTGAACGCGCCCCACAAAGGTCGCGTGCAATGCAGTCAAGATACCGATTGAAACAACCGCGGCAGAGGCCGCGATGCTTGTGTTCCAGAAAGGGGAGGCTCGCAGCAACAGATAGGGGCCGAGATGCACCGAGATGGCACCGTAGAAGATGGCACTCGACGGCGTCGGTCCTTCCATCGCGCGGGGCAACCAGCCACCAAAGGGAACCTGTGCAGACTTGCCCATCGCGGCCCACAGCAAGAGAAAGCCGATAATGGTTGTGTTGGTCAAATCCGTGGGCAAGTTGAAGGCGTACCAGGATGTGTCGCTTCCGAGTTGAATCATCTCCGAGCTACCGACCGTGTGGTGCATCCACACCGCTGCCGACAGGAGGCCCATGTCGCACATGCGATACGTGATGAAGGCGCGCAGGCCGTGCTCGATGGGCTTCTTGCGCTCGTGGAAGAACGCAATCAGCAACGTCGACGTGAAGCCAACGATCTCCCATCCAAAGAAGATGAGATCGAGTGATCCTGCCAGCGCCACGAGGGTGGTCCCGGCTCCGAAGAGGCAAAGTAGAAAGTAAAAGCGCAGGTAGCCCGTTTCACGGTGCAAGTAGCGGCGGGAAAATACGCCGATCAAACCGACCAGGAAGGAGGTTAGCGTTACAAAGGTTAGCGACAGTCCATCGACGACCAGTGTCCACTCGAAGGTGTAGTGTTCGGCCTCGAAGAAGGTACCGAGCGATACCTCGTAGGAGAAACGGTGATGCGCCAGCAACCAGATCCCCGTTCCGAGGCAAAGCACGGCGTTGGTTCCGAACGCGCCGGCCACGATCCGGTTGATCGTGGACTCACCTGGCCGCAGCTTCAGCCAGACGCAGGTGACAAGGCTCGCAACGGCAAGCGCCGGCACGAAGAGCAGGCAGGGGATCATCCACTCGATCATGACAATGCCCTCTCCTGAAACGAGGCCTCAACGTGGACACAGGGCAAGGTTGCGCGGGTTCCTTGATAGAAGTCGCGCGATCGTTTGACCTTATCGATGTCGTTTGATTCCGGCGTGTACGTTTTGAACTCGCCGTCCTCGAACAGAAACATCTCGCCGGCTTCCGGGTTCCAGACACAGACATGCATCCACCGATTTCGAATCAGACGATCCACGGCGGGTCGACTCGCCATGATGGAAAGGAAAGTCTCCCGCGACGTTTCGACCACTGCCAGCAGGCGCACCGGCTCGTGAATTTCTATCATCTGTCGATACAGGCCCGTTCGGAGGTCAGATGCGTGCCCGTCCATCACGCCGAAGAGGCCGGTGATGTTGTGCGGCAATTTGGATCCGGCACCGTAATACGAATTGTCGACGAACCCAAAGAGGTATTCCAGGTTGATGCCCACGCCGACCGGGACGCTGCCCATCAAGGAATTGGCAAGATGCTTCCCCTCGGGATCGCCCCTCGAACCGTCGTAGGAAACCAGGAATGCTCGCTTGTCGAGAAAAAGTCCGCGGGTCCATTTGCGTTGCCCCACCACGCAAACCGAGTTCTTCGTGTGGTTGTATTCGGGCCGAGCCTCAGAAAGATCAACCGAGCGCTCTTCCACGACGTTTTTCGCGTCCGCGGGCGAAAGGTCGAGCGGGACCACACCGAATAGACGGCAGCGTTCGTGGGCGTTCTCTGCGGAAGCGCGTTTGAGAAGATCCGTTGATTGTTGAAATTGCGCGATGAGCGTTTTTGGAATTTTCGTTTCGTCAAAGAACACGACGTCATCGGTGCAGGTATTGTGCAGGCCACCCACAAACCAGGTCTCGGCTGGAATGTCGAGGCCGCGCGATCGCAGGATCTCACGCGTTTCCGGATCATTCGCCATCGCTGCGAGGACCCGCGCGTTCGCGCCGCCGCTGCCACCGGCCGTTGCGCCGCATCCGTAGGCCGCGATGTGTGGATTGTTGACGCTGGTTGATCCATGTCCGATGAGCAACACAAGCGGCGTCATGCGATGTTGCAGGCCGGTTTCCATCAACATCTTGCCGACCACGTTGGCCATCTCTTCGGACGTGTAGCCTTCGGCAAGGCCATCGCTTCGCGCAGGTGCATCGGGATCGCGGCGGAATTTCAATTCAGCATCGACGCGGTTCTTTTTGGGCTTTCGATAGGTCGCGAGACGGGGAAACAACACAATGGCCACGAGCGGCACCGTTGCGATCACGCCCAAAAGCGCAAAGAGCAGACCCCGGAACAGGGTGGCGCGGCCCACGTGATAGTGGTGGATCAAGTAACCAGAAAACGATCTGCCCGTGTCGGCCTTCACCTCGTGCACGGCGTGCGTCGGCTTCATGACGACGGGGCAAAGCGCGCGCGGCTTGATGTCGTCCGCGCCTTGAAAGTTCATCGCCACGCCGAAGAATCCGGGATAGGCGAAAGTCTCAATCGCAGGGTCCAGCTCCTCGACGTGTCGGCGGTAGGACTCCTCGCGGTCGTCGATACAAAATACCATCTGGATTATCGCGGTGGGCGCGTTTGACGTAATTTTGGCGTTCGCCATCAACGCATCCAGCACACCGATGCGGTGTCGCCGCTCGAAGGCCGCCATTAACAATTCGCAACGCGCGTTCGCATCGAAACGCAGCACTTCTTCCATCCACACCTTGGCGTTTGCGGCGTGTTGTAGGACGGCTGGGTCGATCGACATCTGCCGGGACAGCACAAAGGCTTCGTAGATCGCTGCGAGATCCGGCGTTGGCTGGTCAGTCTGACGGGCTTCCGTCATCGCCGGGAAGAGCAGCGCCTTGTCGCCGCGGCCACCGGAGAGGTTGCGTGCAACCACGACGTCCAGGATCAACCGCAACGCCAGGAAATCCATGAGTTGGGTTGGATGCGACTTGACCGGGGCCTTATCCGGGGTGAGCTCAAACTGGTTGATCATGCCAGCCCACCCTGGCAATCCGAGCAGGGTGGAACGAATCACCTCGGGCCACTCCGATTGATCCGAATGTCCCAGGGCCTCGAGGCCCCAGTGTATCGTTTTTTCAGCGTCCCAGTCGGCGGTTTCTTGATTTCGCAACACGTTTGCGAGTCCCACGAAAGCGCGATCCGGCGGTGCGAACGATGCGCTGTACAGTCGACGGGCGGCGCGCAACAGGCCGAACTCACGATTGGGCATCGGCCAGTACGAAATCCCCTGGTCAAGGAAGGCTCCTGTGATGCGAATCAACAGAGGGTTCACCCATTCATCGGTGTCGATACCCGCGCCATTCAGGAGTTGATCGCGGCGGCGCCGGGGTCGTGACGCGGGTGTCGCGGCGGGCATTTGGTGTGACAGGCTGAACCACAGTGCTCGGGCGCCAGGGAACGATTCAAGGAGGTCGGACTCGTCCAATATCCATTGAACGGTGTTTGTCTTCGGATGTTCGATGAATGTTTGTGCTCGCGCCAAGCGAAAGTCCCGCTGCGATGGACCGCCGGGCCACATCGGCGTGATACCGATGTCGCGACGGGAATCCAGCGCGGCCGCAAGGTCCGCAGGCTTGATGCGACCTGCGGCCAGGTACGACGCAAAGTCGGCCTCCGAGGCAAAGGGCGCCGTGCCGAAGATCGCCGAGGCCTCCTTGACTGCTTCTTCGAAGGGAAGTTCCTCGAATGCGTGCAATGTGTTGTGGTGCACGAAAGCGTGGATCGGCGCCTGCGCTGGCAAGTAGTGGGACGCGTGTTCCACCAATTGTTTTAGCGAATGCGTCTCGTCGGCGTGTCTCTGCTGTTCATGCTGAACATCACTCATGTCGCTACCCTGCGTCGAGACGCGAGGGGGTGGCTCGATGCGGCTTTCATTTCGTCGAGACCTTTGAAGACGAGCCGCGCGTTGGGCCACTCCCGCGACATCGCGTCTACCCGCGAAAGGAAGGTATGATCGGCAATGGACGAACCCGAAAGATCGATTACGACTTCCGTGATCGATTGGTCGACGTTGCCCAGCGCGCGCTGAAGGGGCAACAACGCCGAAAATATCGCGGCCCCCTCGACCTTCGCGGTGACGACATCGCCATGACGTTCAGCCGTCACCCGAGATTTCAACAAAGACTTGAGCGGCACGCCTTGATACACGTGCAACCCGATCTTGAAGGTGAGGCCTGCTGCGATGCCCACCAACAGATCTGTCGCCAGCGTGGTGACGAGGGTGACGAGGAACATGATCAGCTGATCGATGCCGATGTTCTTGGCATGGTGAAACTGTGTTGGTGAGGCCAACCGGAATCCAGTGAACACCAACATGGCGGCAAGTACCGCGAGCGGGATCTCGTGTAAGAGACCCGGCGCGAAGGCGACGAACAGCAGGAGAAATGCCCCATGGAACAGGTTGGACTTGTTGGTTTTGGCACCGGCATCCAGATTGGCCTTGGTACGGACGATTTCCGAGATCATTGGCAACCCACCAATGAAGGAAGCAATCAGATTTCCAACACCGAGGGCCAACAGATCGCGATTCAAGTTTGAGCGACGTCTCTCTGGATCGAGTGCATCCGCAGCCAGGGCGCTCAGGGTCGATTCGATCGTCCCGATGAGCGCGAACATTACGATGTATTTCAGTGAGGCAGGGCTCCAGACGACGTCGAAAAGCGGAAAGGTGACAGCATTGAGCAACGATGCCGGGAGCTGGACCAGAAACTGCGGTCCGATCTGATAATCGTGCGACAGCATGTGGTAGTGGTGAACGTGTTCCATGTCGAACCACAGCCCCATTGGGATCGTGAGGGCAAGCGCCACGATCGCAGGCGGCACCTTGCGGATGCCGGGTAGCTTCAAGCGCGGCAGGATGATGAGCACGGCAATGGCCACGATCCCCATCAGGAAGATCTCGGGATTGGCGTTCATCAAACTATGCGGAATCTCCGCGAGCAACGGGAGTGGCCCTTTTGCAGATGGAACGACTCCCATCATCGTATGCGACTGCTTGGAGACGATGATGACGCCTATCGCGGCCAACATGCCGTGTACCACCGAGGGGGCGATGGCGACGCCCACCGAGGCTGCTTTTAACAGCGCAAACACGATCTGGATGACCGCGGCCACGACCCCTACCGCAAGGGCTCGTCGGTAGCCAAGCGTGCCATCTCCCTGTCCCAACTCCGTCACCGCGCCAATCGCAATGACAATCAACCCGGCGGCAGGTCCCTTGATAGTGAACCTCGCGCTGCCGAGCGGTGTGACGACCAATCCACCCACGATGGCAGTCAGCACACCGGCTACCGGTGGAAATCCGCTCGCGATCGAAATACCCAGACATAGGGGTAGCGCGATCAGAAAAACAATAAATCCAGCCCTGAGATCATCCGCAATACTGCCGCGCATTGGCGGACTTGAAACCTGATTCGACATTCACATTTCCTCGTCACGAAACCTTGTTGGACGCCGGGCCAACCGACGCTCAACTCAAAAACCAATTCTCGCTAGGCGAGAGTTGGAGGTCCGCGTGCGTGAAACGAGCGTGCTGTCTGCCGGGATAGGAGTACGTCGGGCTGTTGCGAATCCGTGATACGGATGGTCGAACGGGCGCTGCGAATCTGGAAACTGTCCGGGGCGAGGCCACGCCGCGCGTTGTGCGCGGTGTCCTCGCTGTCTTCTTCCGACTCCACCACATCAACAGAGGGAAGCTCTGGGGTCGGGTTCGCGTGCGGACTGTATGAATTGAACCCAGACTGCAGTTCTACGGGCCGCTCGTTTTGCGCGAAACCCGCGCTGCTGCTCAGCGAGAGCGCCAAAGTAACCAGACTCGCCAACAACGCGTCCAGTGCACGTCGGAGCGGGTGGTGCTTTGGAGCTGAGGCGATCATGGCTGGAAGAAAACCTGTGAGTTACAAACTTATTCCATAGAAAGAGTCATCGCGCCAGGCGAAAAAGCGACGCGTCGCAGTGAACTCTGTCTACCGATTGGTGGATACCGAGGAAGGTTTGTCTTCATTAACGTGAAGCCTTGAACCCGACAGTAAGCAACACAATGGCAGTACGATTTTCCAGGCCGACGCGCTTGCTCGTGTTGTTTCTGGCAGGTTGCACAGGCGGTGCAGGTGGCGGTCGCGATCAGGGTGGTGGGGCCGCCGGGACCGACCCGGATAACATGCCACCCATCGGCGCGAATTCACTGGAGCGCAATCCCGGTTCAACCCTCGTTTGCGACGATCCGGACGCGTTGAATGTGCCGGCGACGGCCTTCAACCGGCTGAGTCCCGTCGAATACGTCAACACATTGCGCGACCTGGTCGACCCAATCGCATTGCCTTTAGACCTCGGCTCCGACTTGCCCTCGGGCACCGTGGATGCACACGGGTTTGACAACAACTGGAAGATCCAGGGCATTGAAGAAAAGTCAGTCGAGCAAATCGAGTCGATCGGTCACAACGTGGCCACGCTTGCGATGACCGGTCTCGAAAAGCTCAGGATTGCAGGTTGTCCTGCGCGCGATGCTGCCTCGGCTCCGGCCTGTGCCGATGCCATCCTCGCCACGTTCGCACCCCGGGCGTTCCGTCGCGAACTCGAGGAAAACGAGCGGGCACGCCTCCGCACGTACTTCGATACCTCGTCCAAGGCCTGGGGCCACGAGGCCGGGTTGAGTCAGCTGTTCGAGGTAATCCTGGGGTCGCCCCAGTTGCTGTACAAGGTCGAAAGGGGTGTCTCCGGAGACGAGCCAGAGGCCATTCGTTTGAGCGGTGATGAAATCGCAACACGTTTGGCGTATCTTTTGACCGCAACCACGCCCGATGCCGAGTTGCGCGAAGCCGCCGGACAGGGACGCCTCGATACCGCATCCGGTGTGGTCGAGCAATTTGATCGGTTGATGGATGGCGAGCGTCTGACAGCATCGGTAAAACGATTCTCATCGCAGTGGTTGCGATTCACGAAGCTCGGAATTGCGTTGCCCGCAGGTCAAAAGGACAAGGTCCGCTTCCCGCTGTACAACGAATCGATCGAGAAGGCGCTCACCGAGGGCATGGATCGTTTCGTGGAAGAGACGCTGCTGGCCGAGGGTGGCAGCGTGGAGACCCTGCTTTCGAGCAACAAGGCCTGGGTTAACGATGCGAGCGCCGCAATTTATGATGTGAAGCCGCCGGGCAAGTCGGAACTTGTCGAGGTGGCGTTGGATTCAAAGCGCCGAAGGGGTTTTCTCACACAGGGCGCTGTCATGGCAGGTTTCGCCCATGCCGCCGTGCACGCCCCGATTCAACGCGGCGTGTTTGTTCTCGATGCCCTTTTGTGCTCGCCGCCACCGGCTCCTCCACCCAACATTCCGACCGCGGCCGCGAGTGCGCTGAGTGATACGCTTTCTACCCGGCAGAAGACCGTCATGATTCATGAAAAGCAGGGCGCGGCCTGTCAGTCGTGCCATGAGCGCATCGATGCAATTGGGTTTGCCTTCGAGAACTACGATGGCATCGGTCGGTGGCAGGACGAAGAAACCGCAGCCAATGGCGATAAAATTCCGGTCGATGCCTCTTCATCGCTGTCCGAAACGCTGGACGCCGACGGCGAGTTCCCAAATGCGATCCCGATGATCGAAAAGTTGTCGGCAAGCGAGCAAGTCAAACAGTGTTTCGTCGAGAACTTCATGCGCTTTGCGTTTGCGCGTGATCTGCATGAGGCAGACGGATGCGCAATCGCCCGCGTGACCGACGCGGTCGTCAAAGCCGGAGGCAGCTTTCGCTCGCTCATCCGCGAGTTCGTGAAGACCCCAGCGTTCCGTTACCGAACCCCGTCCGCCAACTGAAAGGCCCTGAAATGAACTTCAATCGACGCACGTTGGGTAGGTCACTGGGTCTCGCAGGCGCCTCCATGTTTTTGCCGAATCTTCGAGGCCTTCGTGCGGCCGGAGGCGGACCGGCAAAGCGATTCGTGATCTTTTATACGCAGCACGGAACCCTGCCGTGGCTTTGGCGTCCGAAGGGGACCGGTACGAATTTCGAGTTGGGACCGTTGCTGGCCCCAATTGAGTCCTACAAAAAAGATCTGATCGTGCTCGACGGCGTCGACATGAAGGGTCTGGCCGCTACGGGCAGCAAGAACGATTTCACCGACGGCCACGCGCGCGGCCAGGGAGGGTCGTTGACCGCTTCGACCCAGATCGAATCCAACCGAACCAACGGGATATCGATCGACTACCACATCGCCAATGGGCTGACGCAGGCCAATGGCGGCAAACCCGTCACAGCAGTTCCGAATGTGCAGGCCGACATCATCGAGTTGCCACCGATCGTTGGCTTCTGGGGACAACCGTATCACTCGTCGCCGGGTCAGCTGGTTCGGCCCGAGCGCGACGCGTCCAAACTGTTCGCACGTATTTTCCCGGGCGGGATGCCCCCGGGTGGTGGCATGCCGGGTGGCGCCCCCGACGCAAACGCCTTGAGAAGAGCTTCTGCGCTCGATTTTATCTCCAACGAAATGAAGATCGTGCGCGAAAAGCTCGGAAAAGACGAGGCACAAAGGTTGGAGAATCACGCCACGCTCGTGACCGATCTCAAGAAACGAGTGGATCTGTTGGCTCAGGGATCGCAAGGGGGCTCAACGCCGGCAACGTGCAAGGTGCCTCCGGCTGCGCCCAAGCAATTGGGTGGCTACAAGTGGGAAGCGACGCGGCCGCATGTGCCGAAGATCATGCAAGCGGCGTTTGCGTGCGACGTGACGCGCGTTTTTTCAATTCAGGTGGAAGAGCCCCCTCCGCGTTTGTGGGGCGGGCTCACGGGGTATGCGTCGACGCATGAAATGGTGCATGCGCTCGCGGTTGGCAACAAGGACAACCAGAATCAGAGTCTGTTGACGCAAAGCCGTGCGATGTACACGGAGTACGCAAAGATTTTCAAAGAGGTTCTCGATCTTCTAATGGAAGTGAAGGAATCCGACGGCAAACCGATGCTATTTCATACCTGTGTGCTCTGGGGTGGTGAGCTTGCGCAGCCGGGGCATTCGACTGGCAATATGAAGTGGCTCACCGCGGGACAGCTGGGTGGCTATCTGAAAACCGGACAGGTGCTTTCGTATGACGGCGACGCTGTTCGGTATGACGACGGCAAGGGTCCCGCTGCCACGCCGTCGAACGGCGATGTGTTCACGACCATTGCGAACGGCATGGGGGTTCCTACCGCCAAGTTCGGTGCGGGGACGACAGGCGAGATCGCCGCGATGAAGGCCTAGGGAAGGAAAATCAACGGCTGCCGATCTGATCGAACGCTGCAAATGGGGGGAAATTCGCGCAATCCGTTTCGCGGGAACGTTTCTAGGTTCCCCCCTGCGATACCGGCTGCGCACGTGGGGTGCGCAGCACACGGTTCGCAGAGCGGGTGTTAGCGCAACCCAAATGTCATTCGCGTTGCGGAATGAATGAGCGACTGCGGAAACGGCATTCCCATTGACGCAGACTCGAGCGCCAACAGGCGTTTGAGCTTGAGCTGCTCTTCGGGGGTAAGGCGGGTGTCGTTGTCATTTACACCTAAACACTCGCTCCATTCATCAGAGCCCGGACGGATGTGTCGAATTACCATGACGTGCCTCGCTTTCTTGTCAGACCTGGTGAATTTCTTCACCGTAAGGGTGTGTGCATGGTTCTCATGATGCCCGACCGATCATTTCAGGTGTGTAAACGCACGGTTAGAGTTGCGATAATTCGCACCTCAAGTCAGCGGGAACGCCCTGGGCGCACTTTGGATTGCCGAATCCACCGTTGGGCGTGGGCGTGCCGATGGCCTCGGCGATCGCCGCCTAGCCCCGTTTGCCGCAGGACCGAACGTCATCTGAACGTGACGACCCTGATCGATCCCTTGGTAGATTCCGAGTAAACGTCGTACGTTAATCCGGGGTGTTGCGCATGTGGTCCGCGACGCTTGCGAGCGTGCGCATCATGAATGTATTGATCTCTTCGTCCGGCACGGTCGCGAGTAGCGATTGTTGCATGCACAAGAGCCACGCGTCGCGTTCGGCGGTGCCGATGGGAAAGGGCAGATGCCGTGCCCGCAACCGGGGATGGCCAAACCGTTCGACGTACAGTTGGGGCCCACCGAGCCATCCGACCAGGAACCAGTACAACTTGTCGCGCGATGCCGACAGATCCGCAGGATGCAGTGCACGAATGATCGCCGCCTCGGGGAGACTGTCCATGATGTCATAGAATCGGTCGACCACGGATCTGACGCCGGGTTCTCGTCCGATGCGTTCGAACACCTCCTCGGGTTTCAGCATGCCGCCAGAGTAGCAGATGGCCTGCTATCGTTGACCGTTCCCGTGACCGCTTCCCCCCTCTTGCTGCGCAACATGAACGCCGCCGAAATGGTGTCGGCACTGGAAGCGTTGGGCGTTCGGACGTCGGTCGCGCGGTCTATTTTTTCGCGCATTCAACGCCATGGCGACACCGACCTTTCGGGCCTTCGCCATCTCTCACATGTCCTGCGTCGCGCTGTCGAAGCCGTTGCGATCTTTCCGGATCTCCAGGTGATCGAACGTCGGCAATCGGCCGACGGCTTTGTGAAATATCTCTTTGCACTACCCGACGGTCATCAAGTTGAAACGGTTCGCATTCCACTGCCCGATCCGGACGATGCGCGCCGACTGAAAGAGGCCCGCGCAAGGGGCGAAGTGTCGGGATTGCAACCCTTGCCAACCAGCAAGTACACGGTATGCGTCAGTTCGCAGGTTGGATGCGCCCTGGCCTGCGGTTTCTGCGCCACGGGTCGTCTCGGCGCGATTCGGAATCTGCAACCCTGGGAAATTCTTGCGCAGCTCCACCACGTCGCACGCGATGCCTCGCATCCGGTGCGCGGCGTTGTCTTCATGGGGATGGGCGAACCATTCTTGAATTACGACAACGTGATGCATGCCGCGCGCATCATGTCCGATTCTGCCGGGCCAGCCATCGCCGCAGAAAAGATCACGATTTCGACCGCGGGTGTGTTGCCCAAGATCCGCCAGTTCACGGAGGAGGCCAATCCACAAAGGTTGGTGTTTTCGATTGGCTCTCCTTTTTCTGACCAGCGAGCACAATTGATGCCGATCGAAAAGCGGTGGCCGCTCGATACGTTAATGCCAGCGATTGCCGACCACGCGTCTGCGACTCGGCAGCGTGCCACGCTTGCCTACGTGGCGATCGGTGGTCAAAACATGAGCCGAGCCCATGCGGTGGCGCTTGCCGATCGGATTGGAAACATCAGAGCTCGCGTGAATCTCATCGACGTGACCGATCCGGAACACGGATACTTTCCACCCTCGAAGGAAGAAATTGACGGGTTCTTTTCAGAACTCGGCGGCCGCAAGATACCGGTTGTGCGACGCTATTCGGGTGGCAGCGACATCGGCGCAGCGTGTGGAACGCTGGCCGCGACCCAACAGGGTGGCGCCATCGTTCTTGAATCGCTTGTCCGAGAACGCACTAGATAGCAAGCGTCAGGGCGCGAGCGCGCCGGCATTTCCGCGCACTGATGTCGACGCCGACGGCATCAAGACCAAGCGCGTTGGCGACAGCCAGTGTGGTTCCGTATCCGCAAAAGGGATCCACAACCGTGCGGGTTGTGGTTTCGCGTTCGATAAAACGCGTTGCCAGCACACAGGCATCCACACCCATGGCCTTGCTCCAGGTCATCTTTCCGGCTTGCGGCAAGACATCGGCGGTCGAGCGAGCGGCGTCGGCGCGTACCGCGCGCGAAAAACACAGCATATGTGAGTAGGACGCGCGGCCAAACGCAATACTGCCAGCCGGGCGCCGACACACCACCTTGTGCCACAACAGCACGGCTCCGGAGTCTTCCAGGGCACGCGCCACGAGATACCCCTTGTCGATCCAGACGCCATCAAGCTTGATGTCGCTTTGAAAAAAAATCGCAACACCGTCGTCTGGAACTGCCGCCATCACCAGCGCTGCCGCGCGCGAGAAAAAGCTTCGCCATCCCTCCAACCCGAGGGTTGGAACCTCCGAAATGTCGGGTAGGGACGTGATGACACTGCATCCGGTGAGCGCGGCGGTGCTCAACCAGTCCAGTGCGTCTGCCTGTATGACGGTTCGATTGGCCACGGACAAGCGCTAGTGCGCGCCTGCGATCTTGAGGGCGGGTCGTGCATCATCCTCGTGCAGAAGGGAGCCATCGGCAACCCGTTCGATGACGATGGGGTCAGCGCCGATCGAACCCTGCAGTTCCGTGAGATACATGGGGGAAATCGCCCGGGACAGTTGCACCTGTGCATGGTGTAGGCGGCTCTCAATGCCGAGGCGTGCGGCTTCGTCGCGGTGCGATGATTTCGATAGGAACTCGGTGAGACTGCGAACGTGTCGCTTCCACAACGCGATGTCGCGTTGTTGTTTGATGCTGAGGCGTTCCTTGTACCAGTGGCTCTGCAACATCGATTCCCGACTGAACATCGCCCGGATTTCGGGATGCTGCACGTCTTTACCCTGGCAGTGACCGTGGGCCATGATTTGCAAGAGCGCTGCCAGTGGTGGGCAGGCGGTTTCAATGCTGCCATCCTCGAAATAGGCTTGCGCGGCCCGGGTTTGTGCCGAAACCAGGTTGTCCACGCCTGCGGCAAAGACGGCCTGGTCCTGCTTTTCGGGTCGCAGGATTTCTTCGGTGAAGACAGCGCGGGGGCTATCGAAGATGCGGCCGAAGTACGATCCGATGAACTGTGTCGTAATACGATACCCAAGTCGGCTGGCGAGGATCTTTCGACCTTCAAATTCAAAGTCGGCAACCTTTTCGAGATGGCCGCGTTCGATCATGCGAGTGGGATCGCGCTCGTCGGGTGACAGGCGACACCATAGTTCGGGAACCAGTAGACTGATGTCATGATCGAACCGAAAATTCGGTCCGATCCAGCCTGCTGCGGTCGAGAATCCGGCGTAGCCACATAACAACATCGACACCAGGGCATTGTTCAGATCGGCGGTTGCCGTGATGGCGTTGAAAGGCCCCTTGGTGAGCGCCCCTTCCGATCCCGCACCGGTCGTGCTCGGTGATTTCCCCGTGACCGAGCAAACGTAGTCCATGAACAGCTCGGGAAGTTCCTGGTAATGAATCGGGTTGAAAACACACAGCGGCTGGATCGGTCCGTCTGGTGGGTTGTTTCGTCGTCCCGACAGAACGGAGGTGACCGGAAAAACCACGGCTTTGCTCAAAGGGATGCGGCGCGCCAGACGCGTGCCCGCCTCGGCGAGGTATCGATCTCGAGGTCTTGAGACATCGGGGCGCGTTTGAAGGTAGCGCGGATTTTTCGACGGTTTTCCGTCGACGATACGCGGGTTGGCCGAGCAAACCGTAAACGCATCGCCGCTTTGCGCGGCCGATAGCAGATGGTTTTGCATCGGTTCCGTGAAGGCATCGAAGGTCGTGACGTGATCCACGATTTCTCGCACCTCTTTAATACGCAACGGCTGAAAGTTGGAGGCGAAGATGCCGGCAGACGACATATCGGCTTCGGTCTGTTTGTCGTAACCCGGATCGATCGCATCGTCCGGACGCTGGAACAAGCGCCATTCGCAGTTCTCGGCCAGTTTCAGACTTGGATTTTGGTCGTAGCCTGGAGGCAGTCCAAAAAGTTTGGAGGCTGACACGACAACCGACGCAGTGATGTCGTCCTCCATCTGTACCTTGTCCGCGGGCATGAAATCCTGGCGCAACTTGAAGGTGCGCCAGGCGCTGTCCTTGCCGAGACCAATTCGAAGGTAGCTTCCGACGAGCTTGCGGCCCTCGAATTTTAACTCGTGACCGGAGGTGCCATTGATGAGATCGACTGAAAACTGATCGCGCCAGTTGGTACCCCATTCGACGTTGTAGAAACGTTTCATGATGAACACGATGGCCCGAATGTGATTCGGAATCGTATTTAACCAGGTGTTGTATTCGGGCGTGAATTCTTGCTCGTTTGGAGTGAGCAACTTGATGACCGAGCCCAGCGAGCGTTCGGGCGACAACAGTGGACGACTCGAACCGTTCTGTGAATATTTTCGCGGATCGTGACCGGGCAACCATCGGTCCCCATAATTGCGCTCGAAAATGGCCTCGATCTGCGTGATGTCGCGGTCGAATTCGCTCACGTAGATGGGTCCGTAGATAACGGCATCCATCATGCTCTTTGAAATCTCCGACTTGCCACCACCCGAAACGGTACACGGCTTGTGAATGAATGCGCCTTCTGCGACGGTACCGACGAGACGCCAGCTTGGCGCCGCTGGATGTTTTTCCATGCGAATTTTGTAGCCACTTGGTAACAGGTAGACGTGCTCGGGCAAGAGGCGAATTTTTTTCAGCTCGCCATGGCGGGTCCAGCGGATCTCCTGCGATACACGGTCGATTTCGACGTTTTCGGGAAGGTAATGTATCGTCGGGAAAGTGCAATCGGTGGCGTAACCATCTTCATGAGCGGTGACAGAATCGCCGAGCAGCTCCAGTACGGCGTCGTAACGATAGCCGGCATTCGCATCACGCCGTTCTGCGACAAATTTTTCACCCAGACTGTAGCTGGAGAACGCGAGTGCGCCTCCGGCATGTTCTTCTTCTGCCGCTCCGAAGAGATTGGCCGCAAAGCTGATCTGGGTCTTGACCTCTTTTTTGCAGTAGCCAAAATAATTGTCGGCAAGAATCGTGACCATCACGCCGCTTTTGTCTCGCGCCGTCAACTTGAAGGGTCGACCACCGTTGTAAAGCTCGTTCGGATCCGACCACGCCATCTCGTTTTCACGTTGCTTGGCGGTGGCATTGTTCGTATGCGGTAGTCCCAGATCCTTCTTTTTCAGCTGCGGAAGGTGGGGCGCCAGAATCACAAAGCCGCTGTGTCCCGTGAAATGATCCACGTCGAGTGCGGCATCGTTTTCAGGCAAGAATGGATCGCCCGCGTTGCCGAAAATACTTTCCACAAAGTCCAGGTTCGACACGAGGCCACCCGGAGCGAAGAATCGGATCTCCATCCGCTTTTCAGAAGAGACATCTGGAATTGCCGGACACACAAGTGGACGCAACATGAGCGATGCCATGATCTCAACTGGCGTTTCCCACTCGGAAGAATAGGGCAGGCGCATCAACTGCCGAGGGGGATTCAGCGCTGCCTTCAGCAGATTTGCATAGACATTCAGCGGTACGCCGATCTTGTCAGCCGGGACAGGTAGACCCGCTTCTGCCACGTGAAAGACGCCCTTGGTGGTGCGTCGATCGTTGGCTGGATTGTGTATCACGCCCTTCGACGTCCGATAGCTTGCGATCATCTCGTTCTCGAAGCGATCGTGGCCAACAGGAAACGCAAGCTCGCGCGCCAGACCCCAGCGGTCGAGGATCAAGGTTGCGGTTGGCAGACGAACTGGCTCTTCAAGCCCGAGCGGACTGAAGAGGCGATCAAGAAACGCCTGGATGCGCGCATCGGCGGGATTGAGGTGATCGGAAAGCAAGCGGTTCTGCTCGCGAAATCGCGCAAACAAATCGCGGCCGATGTCGAGCAATTCTGGATCGGCGGCTCCGTCCGGGATCGGTTTGCCGATGGCCGCCAACTTCAAAAAGATGTGACGTTGAAGGTTGTGCGCATCGGGTACGATGTTGTTGCCCGCGTTATCAATGCCGACCCGTCGTGAACGATCCATGGCGGCAATTTACCCGACCTCGCTGCGGCAGACCATCGACGAATGGCAATCTTTTCCACGGGATACGCCAATGTAACGATAGAGAAACCCAGCGGTTACGAGGTCCCCGCAAGATTCCTCCTCGGTGCCCGTCACCCCACCCGGGTGACGCGACAAATCAGTTCAAGAAAAGGCTACAAAGCGTCGATTTCAGAACCAACGCCATGGCCATCGTATCTCCGTTCAATCTTGCCAGCCCGGGAGTTCAAGCTTCGGGGCCGGTTGTCATCGTCGCGGATGATGACGACACCGCGCGGCGCAATCATTCCAAGATCCTGCGTGCGCGAGGATTTAACACGCGCGCGGCTTCGAGCGCCAACGATGTGCTCGTTCAACTCGCAGACAACCCAACCGCGATCGTTGTCACCGATTACTGTATGCCGTCGACTGATGGGCTTTCGCTCATCGACAAGGCTCGCCGCGTGGCGCCCGGTGTGGTTTTTGTGATGGTCACGGGCATGACCACGCTCGATCCACAGGAAGTCCGGACAGGCCGCGAAGCACTATTCAAGGTCGTCTTCAAGCCGGTGGATGCACAGGAGCTGGTCGATGTTGTTGAGGGCGCCATCGGCTTTCAGCGTCAGAACCTTGGTAGGGGCAATGTGCCCGATGCGGTGACCAACAGTCCCAAGCTGGATTCCTGGCCACAAACGGTTCTCATCATTGACGATGACGCCGTGGGTGCCGCCCGGATTCAGTCCTGCCTTCCCGCCCACGTCGCGAACTCGAAGATCTTGCCGACACTTGCAGAGGGATTGGGCGCCTTACATGCGGGTGGCGTGGATATGGTTGTGTTCGATATGTCCGTGGGCGACGCCGAAGGCCCCAAGGGTGTCGAGCGGATTCGTTCAAAAAGCAATACGGTTGCAGTCTTGGTCACAAGCACCAAGGCCGACGAAGCCACCGTGGGAGAGGCGTTGCGTCGCGGCGCACACGAATTTATTGGAAAGCAGCAGATCGACGCCGTCACGTTGCGCAGGGCTGCACGGCGTGCGCGCGACCGAACCGCCGCTGAAAAGACCATCTGGGGCTCCGTGGATGTGCGTCCGGAGCCGGCGCAAAAAGAGTTGAGTCTCGGTGATGCCACTCAGAAACGCCTTGTCGAGCGACTTCGCAACTCCGTCGAGCAGAAGGAATTTGCAATACATTTGCAGGCGCAGGTTGCCTTACGCGACGGCGCGGTTGAGGGTGCCGAGGCGCTGGTGCGCTGGACCCCGAAGGAAGGAGAGGCTGCGCATCCTGGCATTTTCATTCCAGTCCTCGAAGAGACAGGTCTTATCAACCGGGTCGGTGATCTGGTGTTCGAGATGGCCTGCGATAGGGTCGCTGCATGGACCGCGAAGGGCAACTACAAGGGCCGATTGTCCGTCAACCTTTCCGGTCATCAATTCGATGATGACGATCTTGTGGGACGTTTTGTCGACATGGCGCGCGCCCGTAAAGTTTCGCCCGACAGGCTCGAGCTTGAGATCACCGAGTCGACCATGCTCAAGAACATCACACGATGTGAGCAGATGGTTCAGGCATTCAAGGACGTGGGGTTCCGCATCGCACTCGATGACTTCGGCACCGGCTACTCGTCACTTGC
>JAWXBF010000196.1:0-3849 GCA_034439895.1 Deltaproteobacteria bacterium | reverse complement strand
CGGGCCTATTGTTCGGCGCAGGAGATTTTCATGAAAACATTGCACTTCGGTATTGCGGTTGCGGCGTTGGGTCTGTTTGCGGTGAATGGCATCGCTTGTGACGACGGCGGTGGTTCCAATGGCAACGCAGGTGGCTCGGGTGGCGGAAACCAGGGCGAAGGCGGCGGCTCTGCTGAAACAGGCGGTTCAAAGGCAGGTGGAACCAGCGGCAGCAAGACCGGCGGCACGTCTGCAACGGGCGGCACGTCTGCAACGGGCGGCACGTCTGCAACGGGCGGCGCAGGTGGCAGCAAGACGGGCGGCGCGGGTGGTACCGCTGCGACCGGTGGCACCGGTGGTACAGCTCAAACGGGCGGTACGGGCGGCACGGCCAATTGCCCAGTCATCAAGGTCATGGCACCTACGAAAGCCGTGTGGGCAATCGTCAAGGTTAACTTCATGACCGACAAGGTCACCATCCGAAACGTATCGAATGCAGCGAAGACCACCGATGGTCTCGTTTCGTGCAATCGCCCAATGTATAGCTTGGCGTTTGGGACCGGCGGCGGAAGCGTGGCAGCGGGTGCTGATATTACCCTGGATGCGAAGGTCGCACTTGATGCCACCAAAGGTGAGTTTGGCCTTTACAAGAACAACATGTACTCAAGTCCCGATTCGCTGGAAGGCTACATCCATTGGGGGCCAGCAGGCACTGCGGGCGACAGCCGAGCCATGGTGGCCCAGCAAGCCCTATACTGGGAAGCGGTATCCGCGTCGATAGCAGGAACAACCGGAAAAGCCGGCGTTGTTGCCATCGGTGACACAACCAAGGCCGCTGGATATCAGGCCGTCGATATCGGCTGCCTGTAACAGGCAATCGAATCTGTCTACCAAAACGCCCTCGAATTTCGGGGGCGTTTTTTTTATGGGCGAATCACACCGTCCTCGGTAATCACCGACCCTTCGGCTGACTGTGTTGCGATTGCAGACGGCCAGACCACGCAACCTCGCAGCTTCACGCCCGGTGCAACGCGCGCCCCATTGCCCACCACCACCTCCGGTCCGATCTGTGCGCTCGCTCCAATGATTGCGCCGGCACCAATCCGGTAGGGTGCTACCAACACGGCGCTTGAATCAACCTGCGCCGCCCGATCGATCCCAACCAGGGGACCCGGCGGAAACGGCACGAGCGCAGGATTGCGCAGCAATGCCATGTTCCCCTGTAAATACTGAGCGGGGGTCGAATGCTCTTCGTAGTACCCCGTCATTTCATGGGTCGCCACGCGTTGCCCGGCTGCGAGCGCCGGCAGATACGCGTCGGAAATGACATCCGATTCGCCGGAGCGTGGTAGCCGATCGAGCAGCGACGCTTCCAATACGTGAACACCAACAAACATGCGACCTGAAATCGCACCCGTTGGCGCAAACGATCCTCGGATTCCGCGCAAACCTATCACCTGCCCCGATTCGTCAACCTCGACGGGCGTCGGCGTCGTGGCGTCGAATGGTTTCCGAACCACCATCGTGGCCACGGCCCCCTGAGAGCGCGCCCGCGCATGGGACGCCAGCACGGCGCGCAAATCGATGTCGGCCACGATCTTGCCGTTCAACACCAGCAGCGGTTCCGAGCGAAACATCGGCCGCGCCAGCGCGAAACAACCACCGGTGCCAAGCAGTGCGTGCTCGTGTGAATACCGAATGGAAACCCCAAACGCCGCGCCATCACCAAGCGCACTTTCAATGTGCTCGGGCAAGTGGTGAACGTTCACGATGACGTCTGACAGACCCGCCTGCCGAACGAGGGCCAGTCCGAATGTGATCGGCGCATAGCCGCACACGGGCACCATCGGCTTTGGAATGCGACTACCTATCGCCCCGAGCCGAGAAGAACGGCCCGCCGCCAGCATCATCACTTGCATCGAAATCGTCACGTTCGCAGTCTAACCGCGTGATAACGTTCGCCGAAAAAATATGAAGATCTGCGTAATTGGAACTGGATATGTGGGACTCGTCGCGGGCGTCGGCTTTGCGGACATGGGCAACGACGTGGTCTGCTGCGACATCGACGAGCGGAAAATTGCTCGCCTTTTGGCGGGTGAGATCCCCATCTACGAACCAGGACTCGAAAGTCTGGTAGCCCGCAACATCCAGGAAAAACGCCTGGCATTCTCTACCAACGTTCCGGCTGGCGTCGCCGGTGCCGAGGTGATCATTCTGGCCGTTGGCACCCCTCCCGCAGCGGATGGCTCGGCCAACCTCAGCTACATCTTCCAGGCCGCAGAAACCGTCGCACAATCCCTGACGGGTTGGGCCGTGATTGCGACCAAGTCGACCGTTCCAGTTGGGACCGGCGACGCTATCGAAGCCATCTTCAAGAAGTCCGCCAAACACCCCTTCGCAATCGCATCCAATCCCGAGTTTCTGAAGGAAGGCGATGCAGTCAACGATTTCATGAAGCCGAGTCGGGTCATCATCGGAACCACCGATCCGCGCGCCATCGCGGCACTCGAATCCGTTTACGCACCCTTCACCCGATCTCGGGATCGGATATTGACGATGGATCGCCGTTCGGCCGAACTGGCCAAATATGCTGCCAATTCGATGCTCGCGACCCGAATCTCGTTCATGAACGACATGGCGCAATTGTGCGATCGCATCGGGGCCGACATCGAATCGGTGCGCAAGGGGATGGGATCTGACGATCGCATCGGGCCCAAATTCTTGTTCGCCGGTGCAGGCTTTGGCGGCAGCTGCTTCCCCAAGGACTTGCGGGCCTGCATCTCGACTGGAAAGGACGTAGGCCACGCGCTCGAAATCCTTGAATCGGTGGTGGCGGTCAACGATCGACAAAAGCGATGGCTGGGCGAACGCGTGCTCGCCCACTTCGATGGCGACCTCAAAGGAAAGCGTATTGCGATTTGGGGACTGGCATTCAAACCGGAAACCGACGACATCCGCGAAGCACCGGCGCTGGTCCTCATCGAGCAATTGCTGAAGGCAGGCGCCGAGATCACTGTGACCGATCCGGTTGCGATGGATGCGGTGAAACGCGAGCTGGGCGATCGCGTCCGCTTTGACACCTCCAACTACGATTGTGCGGAAGGCGCCGACGCCCTCGTCCTCGTGACCGAGTGGCACCAGTATCGACGACCCGACTTTGAGCGGTTGAAACGGATCCTGCGCGGCGCGGTCGTGTTTGACGGACGCAACGTTTGGAATCCCTCGGAAATGCGGGCACTTGGCTTCACCTATACCGGCATCGGACGAGGCTCGCGCTGAGCAGTGAAGGTTTGCGGGGGATCCGCCGATTCGAAAGGCCACAAGAGGCTCCTCGATGAAAACCGGTTCCCTGAATGTCCTCGTGGCGGACAAGACCCAGAGTGTGCTCGACAATGCCAGACGAAGTCTCGAATCGTCGGGATTCGCCGTCACGACAACGCTTTCCGGTGGCGACGCCGTCGAAATGGCCAGAGATGCCGACTTTGACGTGGCGCTCGTCGATTATCACACGCCAGGGTTGCCAGGGCTGGGAGTTCTGGCCGAGCTGCGCCAGCTGCAACCCGGCTGCATCCGCGTCTTGATGGTCACAAGCCTCAACCCCGATATGGCGGTATCGGCGATCAACAGCGGAGATGTTTCGCGGGTCATCGTCAAACCTTTTCACGCCACGGGTCTTCGCCAGGCGGTGACCGACGCCACCTTGCAACAACAGCGGATGGGTGAGCACCTTGCGACCTTGCGCTCAAGCGAACGCAAGTGGCAGCGCGAAGCGTTGAACGAATGCTTCGCCAAGGATCTGCTGCAAATCGCGATTCAACCCATCGTGTCTGCACAAGATCGCAAGGTATGGGCGTATGAGGGATTGCTGCG